>JBEAQJ010000034.1:0-16386 GCA_041163945.1 Pseudomonadota bacterium | reverse complement strand
TGCCTCGGGGCTCAATATGCCGATCGACGGGCTGGTCTTCCAGATACAAGATTGTTTCTTCACCGGGCCCAAGGATCGCGGGATCACCTAGGCGGGCGCGGGCTGTCAGGGGATGCAGATCGACCGCTGCCAGTTCCTGTCCAACGAAATGGACGCGCTGGCCACCGAACGCACCACGATCTGCTTCAACTCCAACATTTCCGACATCAAGGTGCGCGACAACCGCGCGGTTCGGTTTCGCCATTTCGCCGTGCTGGCAGGCCCCGGCAACATCATCTCGGGCAACCATTTCTTTCAAGATGACGGCGTGCCCGACGGGCCGCGCACCGCGGGTCTCGTGCTGGCCAACAGCAACATCAAGACCACATTCGTGGGCAATTACGTCGACAATTGCTACATCGAATGGGGCAATGAGCGCGACCCCGTGCCCGATTTTTCCGGCGGCTACAGCTTTCATGGCCTGTCGTTGGACGGAAACATCTTCTTTTCCACCGCCAGCGCGCCTTGGATGAATTTCATTCTGATCAAGCCCTATGGCGCAGGGCATTTCATCAATGGCCTGACAGTGACCGACAACCTGTTCAAAAAGACCAACGGGCCCCAGCTGGATGCCGTGGACGGGGTCGATTCGAGCTTTGCAACGCTTGATCTAAGCCGCACGTCGGATCTGTTTTTCAACGGCAATACCTTTCACGGGATCGCCAAGCGCACCGAAAATCCGGTGACGCGCCGCCATGTCGAAGGAACGGCCAGCACCACATGGAACGTGGATCTTTCGGATGCCGCGCCCTTTGGCGCGCCGGTGCGGGCGGCGGTGTCTTTTCTGGCCGAGGGGCCGCTGCGCAACCCGTCGAACGCGATCCTTTACCTCGTGCCTTATGCCGAACCTGGCCAAGGGGCGGGCGGGCGCACGCTGCGGCTGCACTGGCAACAGGCGGTGCGCGGCGCCGCCCAGATCGTGGCGCGGTTCGACGCCTGAGCGGCGCCGCGCGGCGGATCCTGACCCAACCCACCCCCAAGATCCGGGGGTGGGCTTTTCTTCTGATGGCCGGCGGGTTAGCCCCTGTGCAAGGGGATGGCATGACATGACGGTTCTGCCCGTAGAAAATGTGCAGCAATACCCCCGCCCGCCCCGGTTGGAGCGGGTGGCCCAACCCTTGCGCGTCGTTTTTGCCGGGGTGCCCGTGGCACAGGCTGATCCGGGCACGGCGTGGCGGGTTTTGGAAACCCATCATGCGCCAAGCTATTATTTTCCGCCCGATGCGATCTTGGCCGCGGCGCTGGTGGCATCGGTGCGCGAAACCTGGTGCGAATGGAAAGGCCGGGCTGCCTATGTGGACCTGGTGTTGAACGGGCGGCGGTCACGCAACGCGGGCTGGTTTTACCCCGCGCCCACGGCCCGCTTTGCGCCGATCCGCGATCATGTCGCCTTTTACGCCACGTCGGTTGACGCAGCCTATGTGGGCGACATCCGCGTACAGCCACAGCCGGGCGATTTTTATGGCGGCTGGGTCACGCCGAACCTGACCGGCACCATCAAGGGTGCAGCCGGAACGCGCCACTGGTAGGCCCCTGCCATCATCCCAAAAGATCGGCGGGGCTCAGGCGATAGGCCCGGCCAAAGCCCCCATTCAGAAACCCCGCCACCGGGGCAAAGCGAACCAGCGCGAAATCGCCGAAATCGTAATACAGCTGTGCCTTGGGGTAATGCGACAGGTAGTGGGCTTTCAGCGCGTCCTTGTCGGCGGGTTCGGCGCGCGCCTGCAACGTCAGGCGTGGGTGCGTCAGCGGATCGCCCTTGGCGTCCGGCCCGGCGATCAGCAACGAACAATCCGGTCGCGCCGCCAGCGCCGCGGTATGCGCCGACAGCGCGGAAATCAGGCTGATTGGCGCCCCGTCGGCGCCGGGCACCAGCGCGATGCGCGTGACCATGGGGGCGTGGCTGTCGGGATCGATAACGCCCAGCGCACCGAATCGCGCCCGCGCGATCAAGTCGCGCGCCAGTTGGCGGGCTGCGTCATCGGTCGGGCGGATCGGGTCGGTCTGGCGTTTCGTCATGGCATGACGTTACCGCCGCCCGGGCCCCATCGCCAAGGCGTCATGGCCCGCCCTGTTGCAGATGGTGGCGATGCGCCGCGGGATCGGGCATAGAGGACGGCGTAAACCCTTTGGGTTGTGGACGGCCGGCCCCGAAGCCTTGGCCCCAGTTGGACGGAGACATGACATGGCGCTGGTTCCGCCTTGCGACGAAGACGCGATGCCGCCCGATCTGCGGGCCCATGTGCAGTTTTTCAAAGGCCCCTTGGGCGTGATCCCCAATTCGGTGCGCACGATGGCGCATCGCGCGCCGATCGCGCGGGCCTTTACCGATCTGAACGTCGCGGTGATGACCGACTATGGCGCCGGCGTGACGCCCGAATTCAAGCGGTTGATCGGTTATGTCTCGAGCCAAGCGTCGGGGTGTCTGTATTGCCAGGCCCATATGATCTTGGCCTCGGAACGCTTCAATGCCACCGAAGAGCGGCTGGCCGATGTGTTCGATTTCGAAATCAGCCCGCATTTCACCGCCGCCGAGAAAGCCGCCCTTGCCTTCGCGCAGGCCGCCACCGCCGTGCCAAACGCGGTGAGCGCAGACATCGGCGCGCGGCTGCGGGCACATTGGAACGACGGCCAGATTGTCGAGATCATGGCCGTGGTGGCGTTGTTTGGCTATCTCAACCGCTGGAACGATTCCATGGGATCGGCGCTGGAAGACCTGCCCTTGTCCAAGGGCGAGGCACGCCTGAGCCAAGCCACCGGCTGGAATGTAGGCAAGCACGGATGACCGATGCGCTGACAGCACAAGTCCGGGCAGCCCTGCTGGCCCGCGGGGAACCGGTCAGCCGGTTGGGTTATTTTTGCGCCCCCTTTCGCCCTGCCGACGGACCCTTGGCCGACAAGGTGATCAAGACCTATCGCGGCGGGCGCGACCCCGATGTTTTGGAAGGGCTGGCCGCGCGCCACAGTGCCTATGTGGATGTGCTGCGCGGGGCCGGGGTGCGTTTGCCCAAGACCCAGTTCCTGATCCTGCGCGATGCGGGCCATTTGCAGCCCGTGATCGTGCAAGACGCGCTGGATGAAGCCATGCTGCTGCGCCCTCGCATCGCCGCCGCCCCCTTGGCCGAGGCGTTGGACCTGCTCGGGGCCGCCGCCGACAGCATCGCCGATTTCTGGGCCCGCGTGGCCCAGCGACCCGAACGGATCGGTTATCACCCCTCGATCCGCAACTTTGCCATCGACGAACAGGGGCCGATCTTTTTCGACACCTTCCCGCCCTTGATCGGCTATAGCCGGGCCGAAATGGGCCAGCTGTTGCTGCGGTTTTCCGAAAGCGGGCTGGTGCGGGCCATGGGCCGCGTGATGCCCGACCGCATCCGCGCCATCCAAGATGAATGGTATTCGCCGGCGGGCACGCTGGTGGGGCTTGTCGGATCAGCGGTGCGGCTGCGCCCCGACGACGGGGCCGCGATCCTTGGCTGGGCGCAGTCCCACATGGCCGCGCATCTGCGCGGTGCCCTGCGCGACGAGGTGCTGACCGAGCTTGACCGCCCGCCGCGCCTGCCTGCCTATTGGACGGGGATGCGCCGTGTTCTGGGTCTTGAGGGAAAGCCCAATGTCTAGCCCCGGCCCGGGCACACCGGCGCCGCCGACGGCCGACATGAAGATCGTGCTGGTCGCGCCGGAAATCCCCGGCAACACCGGCACGATCGGGCGCACCTGTGTCGCGCTCGATCTGGAGCTGATCCTGATCCGGCCCTATGGGTTCGAGATCACCGACAAGGCGCTGCGCCGCGCGGGGCTGGATTACTGGCAGCATGTGCGATTGAGCGAATATGATGATTGGGCGGCATTTCTGTCGCATCGCAGGCCCCGGCACGGGCAGCTGTTCTTTTTCGAAGACGACGGCGCGGGCGGCACGGTCTATGATCCGGTTTATCCGCCCGATGCCTATCTGGTCTTTGGCCGCGAAACCAAGGGTCTGGCGCCCGAAATTCTGGCCGGTATGGCTGATCGGGTGTTCCGGCTGCCGATGCGTTCGCCGCACATCCGGTCGCTCAATCTGGCCAATGCGGCCACGGCGGTGGTCTATCAGGCGATGCGTCCCTACCTTTCGGATTGACGGGGTGCAGCGCATCCCCGGCATCGGGCCATTGGCAGCCTGTGCCGCGGTTTGATAGGCTCGCCCGGCAGGAGGGCTTGATCCATGCCAGATGATCCCGACGCCACGCCGCCCGCCAGCCTGGAAGCCGAGGTACGCGCCCTGCGCCAAGAGCTGGGCATGTTGCGCCAGCACAAGATGGTCCTTTTGTACCAGTCTGTGCCGCGGGTTTTGCTGTTTCGTTTCGTCAGTGGCATGGCCGTGGGGCTTGGCACGGTGATCGGGGCGACTGCGCTTTTGTCGTTGATCGTCTGGTCGCTGTCGCAGATCGAATTCATCCCGATCATTGGCGATTGGGCGGTGCGCATCGCCGCCGAGATTGCGACGCTTACCGGCAAGCCCGAGTGATCCCAGACCGGTCCCTGCAGATCCTGCGCCCGCCCCGTGCGCGCCCGCGTGTTACAGGACCATGGTTCGGGGATTGGTATTTCCTATCGGTGGTTGCGGCGGGCCGGTCGGCGCCTAAGTCATGCCCAACACAGCAAAGGAGCCCCCGAAGATGCAGTGCCCCGTGGATGGAACAACGCTTGTCATGGCCGATCGGCAGGGTGTCGAGATCGACTATTGCCCGCAATGTCGGGGGGTTTGGCTGGACAGGGGCGAACTGGACAAGATCATCGAACGCTCGGTGCCCGCCGCGGCACCCACCGCCGCGGCACGCGCGCCGCGCGGATACGACGATGACGCCCATCGCGGCTATGAAAAGAAAAAGCGCCGCGGGTCGTTTCTGGATGACATCTTCGATTTCTGAGCGGCGGGCCCGGATCAATCCTGCAACGCCGCCCAGATCCGTGCGGGGCTGAACGGCATCTGCGGGGCCGGCTTGCCGGTGGGTCGAAAGGCATCGCTGATCGCGTTCATGAACGCGGCCGGCGCGCCCGTGGTCGATGCTTCGCCCACGCCTTTGGCGCCCAGCGGGTTCATCGGGCTGGGCGTTTGCGAATGGGACAGGCGCAGGGGCGGGATGTCGTCGGCGCGCGGCATGGCGTAATCCATGAAGCTGCCGGTGATGAGCTGGCCGTCGGGATCGAAGCTGATCGCTTCGAGCATGGTTTCACCCAAGGCTTGCGCAAACCCGCCGCGCAGCTGCCCCTCGACCTGCAGCGGGTTCACCAAAACGCCCGCATCATCGTGCCCATGGGCGTGCAGCAGGCGCACCACCCCGGTGGCGGGGTCGATCTCCACCAGAACGGCATAGGCGCCATAGGCCCAAGCCTGGCCCGCCACCTCGTACTTGCTGTCGGCCGTGATGGGCAGGGCGGCACCTTCGGCTTGTGCCTGCTTGATCTTGGCGCAGGCCTCCAGCAGCGCGCTGCCGCCGATGGCGGTGGCCCGGCTGCCGACCGCGCCGATACCTTCGGCCACGACCCCGGTGTCGCCCGCCTCGAGCGTGATCGCGCCGACGGGCAGCCCCAAAGCATCGCTGGCGATCTGGGAAAAGGCCGTCAGCCGGCCATGCCCCTGCTGGGTGGCCCCTGTCGCGATGTGGGCGGTTCCATCGGGGTTAAGCGTGACGCGGGCATATTCCCAACCCGCGGCCGACGGGTCGATGTAGAACGCAACCCCCAAGCCCGCGATCCCCCCCGCATCGCGGATGGCATCGCGGCGCGCGCGCAGGCCATCGAGGTCGGCAGCCTGTTCAAAGGCATCAAGCGCGGCCGCGTAATCGCCCGAATCCAGCCGGTTGCCCGTGGCCGTGTCATGCGGCATTGCGCCTGCCGGCACCAGATTGGCCTTGCGCAACGCGATCGGGTCGCGCCCGGTTGCCGCGGCCGCGGCATCGATCAGGCGCTCGACGATGACATTCGCCTCGGGCCGCCCGGCGCCGCGATAGATGCCCACCGGCGGCAGGGGATAGGCGAAGGCCTCGGTTTCGATGTCGAGCGCAGGAATGACGTAACCCGACGGCAAGATGCGCGCCGCGTTGAAGGCAGGCATCAGGCCCGTGCCCGCGGCCCAGCCACCCAAGGGTGCCGCGATCCGCGCTTCGAGTGCCAAGAACCGTCCCTCGGCATCGAGCGCCAGCCGCCCCTGTGACGACAGGCCCCGGCCATGGGCGGCCGACAGGAATTCCTCGGACCGGGTGGCGATCCAGCGCACATCGCGCTTCAGCTGCAAGGCCGCCCAGATGGCAAAGATTTCTTCGGGATAGGTCATGCCCTTCATGCCAAAGCCACCCCCCACATCGGGCGCCACGACGCGCACCCGATCGGGATCGATCTGCAGCACGCGCGTCACATCGGCCTTGGTGCGGTGCGGGGTCTGGGTGGACTGGTAGATCACCACGCTGTCGCTGTCGGCATCGTAGTGAATGGCCACGCCCCGCGGTTCCATCGACGCCGGGGCCACGCGGGGGTGGTGGGTGTCCACCGCGACCACATGCGCGGCCCGGGCAAAGGCCGCACGCGGGTCACCCACCGCCCAGCGGCGATGGGCAATCCGGCGCGCACCGGGCAGGGGCACCTCGTCGATGTCGAGCGTGATCTGTTCCAGCGCATCCGCGGCCTGAGCCGCGCTTTCGGCCAGCACGGCCGCCAGTGGTTCGCCCACACAGGCGATGTCACCGCGCGACAGCATCGGAAAGGGCAGCGGCTGTTCGATTTCGAGAACCGGCAACAGATCGGGCGAAGGATTGGGTGGCAGATCGGTCCCGGTCAAAACGGCGGCCACACCGGGCGCAGATCGCGCCTGCGCGACATCCAGCGTGGCGATCCGACCCGTGGCCACCGGGCTGCGCAAAAATGCCAGATGCAGCGGGCGGTCCAGCGCGATGTCGGCCACATAGCGGCCCTGGCCTGTCAGCAGCGCGGGATCTTCGCGCCGGGGCAGCGCGCGGCCGATGGCGGAATGTGCAAGGCTGGTCATGCGGGAACCTGTCGTTTATCCGGACAGGCCAGATACTGTGGCTTTGAACAGAAATGACAAGGAGCGCGCGCATGCAGATCGCCGTGATCGGGGCCGGGGCCATTGGGCGGTATGTCATTTCCCGGTTGCAGCGCGATGGCTTGGGCCCCGCGGCGGTGATCTTGCGCAACCCTGCGCAGGTGGAGCTGGGTTGCCCTGCGGTCGGCACGGTGGCCGCGCTGCCGCCGGGAATTACCCATCTGGTCGATTGCGCCGGTCATCCGGGTCTGATTGCGCATGGCCCCGCGGCGCTGGCCCGCGGGATCGATGTGGTCACGGTTTCGCTGGGGGCTTTGGCCGATGATGCGCTGGCCGCCCGGCTGACCGAGGCTGCGGCTGCGGGCCAGGCGCGGTTGCATCTGGCCAGCGGGTCTGTCGGGGGGCTCGATGTCTTGCGGGCGGGTGCCGTGGGTGGGCTGAGCCGCGTGCGTTACACCGGGCGCAAGCAGCCGGCGGCATGGCGCGGATCACCCGCCGAGACGCGTCTGGACCTGGACCGCCTGACCGCGCCGGCCATCCATTTCCAAGGCTCGGCGCGGCAGGCGGCGCTTGCCTATCCCAAGAACGCCAATGTTGCGGCCGCCGTGGCCCTGGCCGGGCTTGGTTTTGACGCCACCGAGGTGCAGTTGATCGCCGATCCGGCTGCACCCGGCAACCTGCACGAGGTCGAAGCCGAAGGCGCGTTTGGCCGGTTCCGCATCGAAATCATGGGCGCGCCCTTGCCGGACAACCCCAAAAGCTCGGGCCTGGCCGCGATGAGCGTCTTGGCCGAATTGCGCCGGCTGGCCGCGCGGGTGTCGGGCTGATGTCGGGTGCGTGTCCGTCAGCATCTGGACAAGGGGCCATCGCCTGCTAGGGTCACGCGCTGACCACGACATTGCAGGCAAGGGGTGAAGGCATGGCGAAACTGGCGTTCCTGGGGCTCGGGGTGATGGGCTATCCGATGGCGGGGCACCTGAAGGCCGCGGGCCATGCGGTGACCGTCTACAACCGCACCGCGACCAAGGCCGAAGCCTGGGCCGCACAGCACGGGGGGGCTTGGGCCGCAACCCCGCGGGCCGCCGCCGAAGGGTGCGATTTCGTGATGGCCTGTGTCGGCAATGACGATGACCTGCGCGCCGTCGTGACCGGGCCGGATGGCGCGCTGGCGGGCATGAAACCCGGCGCGATCTTTGTCGATCATACCACGGTTTCGGCGACGGTGACCCGGGAACTGGCCGCAACCGCCGCAACCCAAGGCTTGGGCTGGGTTGATGCGCCGGTGTCGGGGGGGCAGGCCGGCGCGGAAAATGGCAAGCTGGCCATCATGTGCGGCGGCGAGGCGGCCCATTTCGCGGCTGCCGAACCGATCGTGGCGGCCTATTCCAAGGCGACGGTGCATTTCGGCGCGGTCGGCGCGGGGCAACTGACCAAGATGGTCAACCAGATCTGCATCGCCGGTCTTGTTCAGGCGATGTCGGAGGGGCTGTATTTCGCCATGAAGGCCGGGCTTGATCCCAAGAAGGTGGCCGATCTGGTGGCGCAGGGCGCGGGCGGATCCTGGCAACTGGCCAATCGCGCGGGCACGATGGTGGACAATCATTTCAACCACGGCTTCGCGGTCGACTGGATGCGCAAGGATCTGGGCATCGCGCTGGGTCAGGCCAAGGAGATCGGCGTGTCGCTGCCTGTCACCGCCATCGTCGATCAATTCTACGCCGAGGTGCAGCAGCTGGGCGGCGGGCGCTGGGATACATCCAGCCTGATCCAGCGGTTCCGGGCCATGAACGGCGAGCTTGGCTAACCATCTTGCCCCACCGCTTCACCGATCTGGCGGCGCTTCACGCACAGGGCTACGACGCCATCATCGATGTGCGCAGTCCATCGGAATTTGCCGAAGACCATTTGCCCGGTGCCGTGTCGATGCCGGTGCTGTCGGATGCCGAACGCGCCCAGGTGGGCACGATCTATGTGCAAGAAAGCCCCTTCAAGGCGCGCAAGATCGGCGCGGCGCTGGTCGCGCGCAATGCCGCGCGGCACATCGAACAACAGCTGATGGCGCATGATGGCGGTTGGCGCCCGCTGGTCTATTGCTGGCGGGGCGGTCAGCGATCGGGATCTTTCGCGGCGATCCTGACCCAGATCGGGTGGCGTGCCGATGTGCTCGAGGGCGGTTACCGCACCTGGCGGCGGCATGTTTCGGGCCGCCTCTATGATGCGGTTCTTCCCTATCGGTTGGTGCGCCTCGATGGGCTGACCGGCACCGCCAAGACCGAAATCCTGGCGCGCGTGGGTGCGCTGGGCGGCCAGGTGATCGATCTCGAAGCGCTCGCCTGTCACCGCGGTTCGATCCTGGGGGATGTGATGGGCGATCAGCCCACCCAGAAAAGCTTTGAATCCGCGTTGATCGGGGCGATGTCGGGTTTTGATGCGTCGCGCCCCGTTCTGGTCGAAGCGGAATCGCCCCGGATCGGCACCTTGCGGCTGCCACCGGCGCTGTGGGTGGCGATGCGGGGGGCCCCGCGCATCGTGCTGACGGCAGAGCCAAGCGCCCGGGCGCGGTATCTCGCGGGGATCTATGCCGACCTGATGGCCGATACCACGGGGCTTGCCCGCCGGCTCGACGGGTTGCGCGGCCTTGCGGGCCAAGCCAAGGTCGCGGCCTGGCATGCGATGCTGGCCGAAGGCGCCGCCGAGGCGCTGGCCCTTGACCTGATCGCGACCCATTACGACCCGGCCTATCGGCGCATCCGCAGCACCGATGCCAGCCCGGCGATCGCCACCGTGGATGCCGGCGATCTGGGGCCGGCGGCGCAAACCCGCGCGGCACAGGCGATCATGGCGCATCTGGGCTGATCCACCCGCCGTTCTGCCCCGCATACCAAGGCCCGTATCCGCCAAACGGCGGACAGCGCCCCCTTTTCCTCAGCCTGTCCATCCGCTACCTGACGGCTGATCGATCAAGGGGACGCATCCGATGGACAAAAGCTTTGACGCCGCGGCGGCCGAATCGCGCATTTCCGACGCCTGGGAGGCCAACGGCTGTTTCAAGGCCGGCGCCAATGCCAAGCCGGGTGCCGCACCCTATTCCATCATGATCCCGCCGCCCAACGTGACAGGTGTTCTGCACGTGGGGCACGCCTTTAACAACACGCTGCAAGATGTGCTGATCCGCTGGCACCGGATGCGCGGCTTTGACACGCTGTGGCAGCCGGGCACCGATCACGCCGGCATCGCCACCCAAATGGTGGTCGAGCGTGAGCTGGCCAAGCAGGGAAAATCGCGGCGCGACATGACGCGCGCCGAATTCCTGAACCATGTCTGGGCGTGGAAAAAGCAGTCGGGCGGCACCATCGTCAAGCAGCTCAAGCGTTTGGGGGCCTCCTGCGACTGGTCGCGGCTGGCCTTTACCATGTCGGGTGCCCCCGGCGCCCCCGCGGGCGAAGAGGGTAATTTTCATGACGCGGTGATCAAGGTCTTTGTCGACATGTACGACAAGGGGTTCATCTACCGTGGCAAGCGGCTGGTGAACTGGGACCCGCATTTCGAAACCGCGATCTCGGATCTGGAGGTCGAGAACATCGAGACCGCCGGGCACATGTGGCATTTCAAGTACCCGCTCGCCGGCGGGCAGACCTACGAATATGTCGAGAAGGATGCCGACGGAAACGTCACGCTCAGCGAAACGCGCGATTACATCTCGATCGCCACGACGCGGCCCGAAACCATGCTGGGCGATGGCGCGGTGGCGGTGCATCCCGACGATGAACGCTACAAGCCCATTGTGGGCATGCTGTGCGAAATCCCGGTGGGGCCAAAGCAACATCGCCGCCTGATCCCGATCATCACCGATGACTACCCCGATCCGAATTTCGGCTCGGGCGCGGTCAAGATCACGGGTGCGCATGATTTCAACGACTATGGCGTGGCCAAGCGGGCCGGGATCCCCTGTTACCGGCTGATGGACACGCGCGCCCATCTGCGCACCGATGGTGCCCCCTATGCCGAGGCAGCGCGGATCGCCCAAGAGGTCGCCAACGGTGCCCGCGTTCTGACCGAGGCTGAGGCCGATGCCTTGAACCTTGTTCCCGATCATCTGCGGGGCCTTGATCGCTATGCCGCGCGCCAGCGCGTGGTCGATGACATCACCGCCGAAGGTCTGGCCGTCATGACCCGGGCCGATGATCCGCGGCTGGGCAAGGATGCGCTCAAGCCCGGTGCCGAGGGGGCCGAAACGCCGGTGCCCTTGGTCGAGGCCAAGCTGATCACCCAGCCCCATGGCGATCGATCCAAGGTGGTGATCGAACCGATGCTGACCGACCAGTGGTTCGTCGACACCGCCAGGATCGTGGGTCCGGCGCTGGAGGCGGTGCGCAGCGGGCGCACGCGCATCATGCCCGAGCAGCACCGCAAGGTTTATTTTCACTGGCTCGAGAACATCGAGCCTTGGACCATCTCGCGCCAGCTGTGGTGGGGCCATCAGATCCCGGTGTGGTATGACGCAGACGGCGCGATGTATTGCGCCCCGACCGAGGCCGAGGCCATCGCCCAGTCGGGTGGCAAGCCGCTGACGCGCGACCCCGATGTGCTGGACACCTGGTTCTCCTCGGGTCTTTGGCCGATCGGCACGCTGGGCTGGCCGGAACAGACGCCGGAGCTGGAACGCTATTTCCCGACCTCGACGCTGGTGTCGGGCTTTGACATCATCTTTTTCTGGGTCGCCCGGATGATGATGATGCAATTGGCGGTGGTGGGCGATGTGCCCTTCCGCGATGTTTATGTTCATGCCCTTGTTCGCGACGAAAAGGGCCGGAAGATGTCGAAATCCATCGGCAATGTGCTGGATCCGCTGGAATTGATCGACGAATTCGGCGCCGATGCGCTGCGCTTCACGCTGACCTCGATGGCGGCGATGGGGCGGGATCTGAAGCTGAGCAAGGAGCGCATCGCGGGCTATCGCAATTTCGGCACCAAGCTGTGGAACGCGGCCCGTTTTGCCGAGATGAATGGCTGCAAGCCGGTGGCGGGGTTCGATCCCTCTGCCGTCACGCAAACCGTCAACAAGTGGATCGTCGGCGAAACCGCGCGCGTGCGCATCGCCCATGACGAGGCGCTGTCGGGCTACCGCTTCAATGACGCGGCCGGCGCGCTTTATGCCTTTGTCTGGGGGCGGGTCTGTGACTGGTATGTCGAATTCGCCAAGCCGCTTCTGGCCGAAGGCGACGCAGGCGTTGTGGCGGAAACCCGCGCCACCATGGCCTGGGTGATCGATCAGTGCCTGATCTTGTTGCACCCCACCATGCCCTTCATCACCGAAGAGCTTTGGGGCGCCATCGCCCCGCGCGACACGATGCTGGTGCATGCCGAATGGCCAAGCTACGGCACGGACCTGATCGACGCCGAAGCGGATCGGGAAATGGGTTGGGTGATTGGCCTGATCGAGGAAATCCGGTCGATCCGGGCGCAGATGCATGTGCCCGCAGGTCTGAAGGTGCAGCTGTTGCAGGTCGAGATCGACGCCCGCGGCCAGGCCGCTTTTGCGCGCAATGCCGCGATGATCGAACGCCTGGCCCGGTTGTCGTCGGTCACGCCGGTTGCCGCCATGCCCAAGGGGGCGGTCACCGTCGCGGCCGAAGGCGCGGTCTTTGGTCTGCCCATCGCCGATCTGATCGATGTGGCCGAGGAAAAGGCGCGTCTGGAGAAAACGCTTGAAAAGCTGGGTCGGGAAATCGCGGGGTTGAAGGGGCGGCTCGACAATCCGAAGTTCGTCGAAAGCGCCCCGGAAGACATCGTGGACGAGGCCCGCGAAAATCTTGCCGCCCGCGCCGCAGAGGCCGAAAAACTTGCCGCGGCCCTGGCGCGGTTGGCAAGCATCGGGTGACGCATCCGGTCGCGGTCGCGGCGAAAGGGGCGGGTCTTGTCTGCCCGGTTATGATATGGTGCCTGCCATGTCGCGATGGTTGGATCGACTCGCCGAACGGCGCATGCTCAAGGCCCGGGCCGAAGGAAAGCTGTCCGGCCTGAAAGGTGAGGGTGCGCCGCTGCCCGATCACCCCGAGGCATCGGTGGTCGATCCGGGCCTTGCGGTGGGCTACCGCATCATGGCCGAGCATGGCGCCCTGCCCGAAGAGGTGACGCTGCGCAAGGCGCTTGATGCCGCCAAGGTCGCATATCGCGACGCCACGACCCAAGCCGACCGGCGCGCGGCCATGACCCGGATCGCAGAACTGGACATGAAGCTGGCCATCGCCGTCGAGGCCCGACAAAAATTCATGCGCTGAGCCGGTGCTGCCCGCGCGATGCGGGGCTGCGTGGGTCAGGCGCGATGCGCCCCGGCGGCCAGGCCCGCAACAAATGCGGCGATATCATCCACCGGCTTGCCGGCCGCGATCTGGGCCACGATGGCCGATCCCACCACGCAGCCATCCGCGATTGCCGCGATGGATTGCGCGGCCTCGGGCGTCTTGATCCCGAAGCCCACGATCACCGGCAGATCGGTTTGCGACTTGATCCGGGCGACTTCGGGGGCGACATCGGCGGCCTGGGCTTCGGCTGCACCCGTGATGCCGGTGATCGACACGTAATAGACGAAACCGCTGGTGTTCTGAAGCACCTTGGGCAGGCGCTTTTCATCGGTTGTCGGCGTGGCGAGCCGAATGAAATTCAGCCCGGCCTTTTGTGCAGGGATACACAATTCGTCGTCTTCTTCCGGCGGCAGGTCAACGATGATCAAGCCGTCGATCCCGGCATCCTTGGCTTGCCGCAGAAAGGTGTCCACGCCGCGCGAATAGATCGGGTTGTAATAGCCCATCATCACGATCGGGGTGGTATCGTTTTCCGCCCGCAGCGCACGGGCGATCTGCAGCGTCTTGTCCAGGGTCTGCCCGCCCGCCAGGGCGCGCTGGCCGGCCAACTGGATGGTTTCGCCATCGGCCATCGGGTCGGTGAAGGGCAGGCCCAGTTCGATGATGTCGACCCCGGCCCCCGGCAGCGCCTTCACGATCGCCAGCGATGTCTCGTAATCGGGATCGCCCGCCATGACATAGGCCACGAATGCCTTTTTGCCCTCGGCCTTCAGCCGCGCAAAGGTGTCGTCGATCCGTGTCATGGGCGCCCCTCTTTCAACTCCGGCTGTGGGTGTGGGGCAAAGGGGCGCGGAAATCAATGGTCCTTGGGCTGGCCGGTGGCCCGTGTCAGCCGCCAAAAGCGCCAAGGCAGAGCCAGCGCGGCCACGCTCAGGCCCAGGCAAAAGCCGATCCAGACGCCGACCGCACCCAAATTCGCAACAAAGCCCAGCAGGTAGCCCGCAGGCAGTGCGATGGGCCAATAAGCAACCAGCGAGATCACCGTGGGCCGCCGCGTGTCCAGCATGCCGCGCAATGCCCCCAGGGATGTCGATTGCACCCCGTCCGAGATCTGCATCACCGCCACGGCCAGAAACAGCGTCGTGGCCAGCGCCACGACGGCTGGGTCGTCCGACAGGCCGCGGGCGATGGCCGCGCCACCAAGCAAGAGCACCGCCATCACGCACAGCATCCAGCCCGTGACGATCAGCAAGGCCGCCATCAGAATGGGGCGCAGGCGGTTGCGTTCGGCGGCCCCGACGGCCAGCCCCACCCGGATCGATGCCGCCGCCGCCATGCCCAGCGGAAACACATAGGCCACCCCCGCCACCGCATGCACGATCTGGTTGGCCGCCAGCGCCGTTGCGCCAAGCCAGCCAATCATCACGCCGATCAGCGCGTAAGACCCGCCTTCGCCGGCATAGCCCAGGATCAACGGCGCCCCGTCGCGCCATTGCGCCCTGAGCCGCGCAGCAAGCGACCGCGCGGGTTGGCGAAACGGCGCAAGCCACGCCGAACGTGCCCAGATGCGCAGCGCAACGGCCAGCGTGGTGGTCTGTGCCAGCAGGCTGGCCAGCCCCGCCCCAGGCAGGCCAAGCCCGAGTTCATGGATCAACAGCTGGTTGAGCGGGATGTTGAGCGCGACCCCAAGATAGCTCAGCGCCACCCCCAGCCATGGCCGCCCGATGCTGTCGAACAGACCCTTGAGCACGAAAAAGACCGTCGTCGGCACCAGTGCGGCCGCCACCAGCCCCCAATAAAGCGGCACCGCCGCGATCACTGCGGCGGGTTGGCCGACCGCGCCCAACATCGGCAAGAGCGCGATCATGATCGACGCGGCCACGGTTGCCCCCAGGCCGCCAAAGACCAGCCCGGCGCGCAGCTCGGCCGAAACGCCGGCCGGGTCATCGGCCCCATGCGCGTGCGCGATGCGCACGCCCGTGATTGTCACAATGCCCCAAAGCGCCGCCAGAAAGAGGATCGACACGGCCGACGTGATGCCGACCGCGGCCAGCGGCACGGTGCCAAGCGGGGCCACCATCACCGTGTCGACCACGCCCATCAGGGTTGCTGCCGACAGCGCCAGCATGATCGGCACCGACAGCGACACCAGCGGGGCGATCTCGGCGCGCAATGCGCCTTTTCGGGCAAAAAGGGGTCGGGGCAGCATGGGCCTGTCCGTCGTTACCTCCGGCGGGCCCCCGGAACATGGATGATGCTGGATCTGGCCCGACCCGTGCCGCGCGGGTCTGGCGCTGCCGCCCGGCGCCCCGTTGCCGCTTGGGATGCGCCAAGTCAAGCATGGCCGCGGTCCAGCCACGCCCTTTGCCTTGACGGCGTGCCCCCACCCAACCTAGATGCGCGCGGATCGCGGGCGGCAGAGGATGGGCAGATGGGTTTCAAGATGGGCATCGTGGGGCTGCCGAACGTCGGCAAATCCACCCTTTTCAACGCGCTCACCCGCACCGCAGCCGCGCAGGCGGCGAATTTTCCCTTTTGCACGATCGAGCCCAATGTCGGCGAGGTGGCCGTGCCCGATCCACGGCTCGACCGGCTGGCGGACATGGCCCATTCAAAGCAGGTGGTTCCCGCGCGCATGACCTTTGTTGACATCGCGGGGTTGGTCAAAGGGGCATCCAAGGGCGAAGGCCTGGGCAATCAATTCTTGGCCAATATTCGCGAAACCGATGCCATCGCCCATGTGCTGCGCTGTTTCGAGGATGGCGATGTGACCCATGTCGAGGGCCGTGTCGACCCGCTTGCCGATGCCGAAACGATCGAGACAGAGCTGATGCTGGCCGATCTGGAATCGGTGGAAAAGCGGCTTCAGAACCTCAGCCGCAAGGTGCGCGGCGGTGACAAGGAGGCCGTGACCCAAGAGCGCCTGTGGAAAGAGGCACAAGCCATGCTTGCGGTGGGCAAACCCGCACGTCAGGTAGCGGTTGCCGATGAGGATCAGAA
>JBEAQJ010000033.1:0-26657 GCA_041163945.1 Pseudomonadota bacterium | reverse complement strand
AAGGGGGGTGCCCAGCGGCTGCGATTTGGCTGCGCATGTAACCGCTTTGGTGGTGGCTGCAAGCCCCTTGGGCGCCACAGGATGATGTGGTGGATCCGGTTCTGGCCCCCGGCCCTTGTAGTGCCGGCGCCGACATGGAACAGTTGCAGGAAAAATCGAGCTGATGTTTCGCGTAACCCGACAGGCCACCCATATGCAGGATGCGCAGGCGCTTTTATCCTCTGTCTTTGGCTTTTCGGCCTTTCGCCCCGGTCAGGCAGACATCGTGCAAGCGGTATCGGCCGGGCGCAACGTGCTGGCGATCATGCCGACGGGTGGGGGCAAATCGCTGTGTTTCCAATTGCCGGCGTTGTTGCGCGATGGCGTGACGGTGGTGATTTCGCCCTTGATTGCGCTGATGCGCGACCAAGTGCGCGGCCTGCACGAAGCGGGCGTGGCCGCCGGTGCGCTCACCAGCGGCAACACGGCGGACGAAACCGATGCCGTCTGGGCCGCGCTGGCCGACGGCAGCCTGAAGCTGTTGTACATCGCGCCCGAACGGCTGGCCGCATCCGGCACCGAGCGCATGTTGAAGCGTGCCGGTGTCAGCCTGATCGCGGTGGACGAGGCCCATTGCGTCAGCCAATGGGGCCATGATTTCCGCCCCGATTATCTGCGGATCGGGGCCTTGCGCCGCGCCCTTGGCGTGCCTTTGGCGGCCTTTACCGCCACCGCAGACGCTGAAACGCGCGACGAAATCATCCTTCGCTTGTTCGATGGCGCCCAGCCCGAGATCTTTTTGCGCGGCTTTGATCGGCCGAACCTGACGCTGGCCTTCGAGGTCAAGCAAAACCCCCGCCAGCAGATCCTGTCCTTTGCCGCCGCGCGCAAGGGCCAGTCGGGCATCGTCTATTGCGGCACGCGCGCCAAGACCGAAACCTTGGCCCAGGCCCTGTCCGCGGCGGGCCACAGCGCTTGCCATTATCACGGCGGGATGGAGGCCGAGGATCGCCGCATCGTCGAAGGGCGTTTTGCCACCGAAGACGGGTTGATCGTGGTGGCCACCATCGCCTTCGGCATGGGGGTGGACAAACCCGATATCCGCTGGGTGGCCCATGCCGATCTGCCGAAATCCATCGAAGGCTATTATCAGGAAATCGGCCGTGCCGGCCGCGATGGGGCCCCGGCCGATACGCTCACGCTCTATGGCGCGGACGACATCCGTTTTCGCCGGTCTCAGATCGACGAGGGGCTGGCCCCCCCCGAACGCAAGGCCGCCGATCACGCGCGCTTGAATGCGCTGCTGGGGCTGGCCGAGGCGCTGCATTGCCGGCGCCAGGTGCTGTTGGAATATTTCGGGGAACAGGCCCAGCCGTGCGGCAATTGCGACCTGTGTCATAGCCCGCCCGATGTATTCGATGCCACCACCCCGGTGCGCAAGGCGCTGTCGGCGATCTTGCGGACGGGCGAATCCTTTGGGGCGGGGCACCTGATCGACATCTTGACCGGCGCGCACACCGACAAGATGCGCGAACGGGGGCATGAAACCTTGCCGACCTTTGGTGTCGGCACCGAATTCGATGCGCGTGGCTGGCAGGCGGTGTTCCGGCAAATGGCCGCCCATGACCTGGTGCGCCCCGATCCGGCCCGCCATGGTGCGTTGCGCATGACCGAAGCCGCCCGCCCCATTCTGCGCGGCGAAGCCGGCATCACCTTGCGCGCAGATACGATCAAGGCGGCCCCGCGCCGCCCGCAGGTCAAGATGCTGGTTGCCGAGGAAGACGCACCGCTTTTGTCTGCGCTGAAAGCCAAGCGCCGCGCCCTGGCCGAAACCGCGCGCGTGCCGGCCTATGTGATCTTTACCGATCGCACGCTGATCGAAATGGCCGAAACCCGGCCCGAAACCATGGACCAGATGGCGCGCATCACCGGGGTCGGTGCGTCAAAGCTGGAAAAATACGGCGCGCTGTTTCTGGCCGTCATCACGGGGGAACGTCCCGACACCCTGCACCCGGCACGGCGCAAATTGGCAGGGCGCGATGCGGGCACGCTGTATGACCGGCTTTTGGCGGTGCAGGCCGAACTGGCGCGCGGCGAAACGGGGCTGGACAAACCGGTGACCTGCTCATCGGCGCAATTGGCCAAGCTGGCCGAAATGCGCCCCGATGATCTGGGTGGGGTGACGCGGCTGTTGGGCGAACGGCGCGCCGAACGATTTGGCGACGCATTTCTTCGGGTTTTGCGCGATGCCGGCTAGGGGCGCTTTGGCCGTTGCTTGATGACCGGGTCGGGGGCCGCTTCGGCCGCCAGCCTGCGGCGCGCGAACCGGCGCGGCAGATCGGTTTCCAGATCCGGCAGACCTTCGCGCGACAAAAGCACCGCGATGGGGCGCAATTCCGGCACATGGCTGCACACGATCATGGCCGCGACCATGATCGGCACCGACAGGAACATGCCGGCAATGCCCCAGATCGACCCCCAGAACGCCAGCGCCACGATGATCCCAAAGGTCGATAGCCGAAGCGCGCGCCCCATCAACCACGGATCGATGATGTTGCCGTTGATGAACTGGATGGCGCCCACCGCCAGAAAGAAGCCCAGTGTCGGCCCCGGTTCGCCCAGTTGCACATAAGTGACGAGCGTCGCCAGAACCGTCGCCACGATCGAGCCCACATTGGGAATGTAGTTCAGCACAAAGGTCAGGATGCCGATCGCCACCGCAAGCTCCAGCCCGAAGGCCAGCGCCACCGCATAGACCATGACACCCGTCGCGGCGCTGACCGCCGTCTTGACCAGCAGGTAATAGTTCACCCGGTGCATGATGGTGCCGATCACACGCCGGGCATGGGCGGCGCGTTTGGCATTGCCGCCCATCAGGCTGGTCAATTTGACCTCGAACCACAGCCGTTCGGCAAACAAAAAGCCCACAAACAAGATCACCAGCACCGTGCCTTGCATCAGCCCGCCGGCCTGACCTGCCATGGCCCGCAGATACCCCGACACATCGACGCTGCGCATGGCGCTGGCGATGGCGGTTTCCACCTCGGGGCCCATCCATGCAAACAGATCGGCCACCGCCCCCGGCGCCCGTTCGGTATAGGTCAAGGTTGTGGCCAGAACCGTGTTGATCTGCGACAAGATCAGCGAACTGAGCATGAACAGCCCGGTCGAGATCAACACCACCGCCGCAAGGCTGGCCAGCCAGTTGGGAATGCCCAGCGGTCCGATCTTGATCCGGGCGATGTAGCCGATCGCATCGCTGGTCAGGCTGAAGACGATGATCGCCACCGCAAGCGAGGTCAGCAAGAACCGCGCTTCGATCAACAGGAACAGAAAGATCGCCCCGGCAATGATCACCAGCGCCGCGGTTTGAATGCGGTTGCGGCTTTGGGCCCGTGTGGGCAGCCTATCGTGGTTTGGTGTGTCGCTCACGCTCAGATCGTCCGGTCACTGGATCGATACTGGAACGACAAGGTTCCAATCTCAAGCGATGTTGTGGGTCGTCTGCGTCTTGCCCCACGCCGATCGCGGCGCTAGGTCCGGCCCATGCCCGCCGTTGTTCCAGAGGATTGCCCATGCTGATCGTGATTTCCCCGGCCAAGCGTCTTGATTGGGCCGCGCGCGACATGGTGATGACCGAGCCGCAATTTCAGGCCGATGCACGCGCCTTGGCCCAGACCGCCCAGCGCCTGAGCGAGGCCGAACTGGCCCGGCTGATGGATATTTCCCCATCCTTGGCGCGGCTGAATGCCGAACGGTTCCAGCGGTTCGATCAAGATCGTGACGATCGGCGCCCGGCGGTTCTGGCCTTTGCCGGTGACACCTATCAGGGGCTCGAAGCCAACAGCCTCGATGACGACGATCTGCGCTTTGCACAAGATCGCCTGCGCATCCTGTCGGGGCTGTACGGGGTGCTGCGCCCGCTGGATGCGATCCAGCCCTACCGGTTGGAAATGGGAAGCCGGCTGGCCACCGACCGGGGGGGCCATCTCTATGCCTATTGGGGCGACAAGCTGGCGCGCGCCCTGAACGCACAGGCGCGCGATCTGGGAACCGATACGGTGATCAACTGTGCCTCGGTCGAATATTTCTCGGCCATCGATCTCAAGGCGCTGGTGCCGAATGTCATCACGCCCCAGTTTCTGGAAGACAAGCCCGGTGGCCCCAAGATCGTCAGCTTTTTCGCGAAAAAAGCCCGTGGTGCGATGGCGCGCTTCATCATCACCCGGCGCCTGACCGACCCGGCCGGGATCCTTGATTTCGACATGGGCGGTTATGCTTATGCGCCGGAACTGAGCGCACCGGGCAAACCTGCCTTCTTGCGGCCCGCGACCGCGGCCCAAGCGGCTTTCTGATCATGGTCGGGGGCGGCGCATCAGCCTGTGAAGGCACCACAGGGCCGATCCGCCGAAAAACCCGGCACCGATGATCCCGATTTCCAGCGATGCAATGCCACCGATCCCGTTGGTGGCGTAGGCCCCGATCAACAAGGCCAGCCCGAAAAGGCTGATCGCAAGGCGCAGCTTCAATTCGCCACGGGTGGGGCCGAACTTGTTCATCCCCGCCCCTCTGGCGCGGCCCGCATGGGTCAGATCCGCAAGAACACCTGCGCCAGGCGCGGCAAAAGGCCGTTGAACAGCAACCGCCCATCCGTGGCCACAAGGCAAATGCAATCTTCCCCGTCATCATCGGCGATGGGGGTGTGATTGGTCTTCTGGTCGGCCACTTCCAGATCGCCGCGCAGGAAATGCGCATCGGCCGAGCTGTAGCCCCCTTGCAGCACCAAAGTCATCTCGGTGCCGCGATGGCTGTGTTCGGGCATCGCTTGACCGGCAGGAATGTAGAACAGCCGTGCCGTGGCATCGCCATCGCTGCACAAGACCGCCTGTTTTGTTCCCCGCGCGATGGTTTTCCATTTCACCGCCGCCGCGTCGCCGCCCACCATCTTGCGCAAGGGGGCGGGGAAAATTCCGTTGGTGCGGGTGTTGCGGGCGGTCGGGCCCATGCGCGCGATCTTGGCAAGCGTCTGTTCCAGGCTGTCGGGGGCCAACTCGGCCTCTTTCAGGTCCGACAGAACCGCCCCGCCCAATTCTTCGTAACCTGCAAGACGCACACGGGCGTCATCGTTCAAGGACACATGCGTTGCAACCACCAGATCGAAGGCTTGGGGCAGCACGCCGGCGGCATAGCCCATCAACAAATCGTCCGGAACATGATGGCGAATGGCAGGCATTCGGCCTCCTCAATTCATTGCGTGGCGCAACCTTTCCAGCGCCAACCTAATGCGAGACTTGATCGTGCCAAGGGGCAATCCCGTTTCCGCCGCGATTTCACTGTGGGTCAGATCGCCGAAATAGGCGCGTTCGATCAACTCGCGCTGTTTTTTCGGTAGCTTGCGCACCGCTTCGGCCAGTTTCGACGTTTCTTGCTGCAATGCGATGGCATCGGCCTGATCCGGCGCGTCTTCGGGGCCCCAGGGCAGGTCTTCGGGTTCGGGGCGGGCGTAGCGGCGCAGCAGGTCGATCTTGCGGTTGCGCGCAATCGTGAAGATCCAGGTCGCCACCGATGCGCGCGCCGGATCATACAGATTCGCCTTGTGCCAGAGCGTGGCCATCACGTCCTGCATGCACTCCTCCGCAAGGGCGTGGTCTGCCCCCGATTTGATCAAGAAGGCCTTTACCCTTGGCGCAAAGTGTCGGAACACCTCGGCAAAAGCCTTCTGATCTTGGTGTTGCGCGATGGAGGCGATGCTCGCCACCCAATGCGCATCTGACTTGTCCATTGCCGTCACGGTCGGGTCACGCCTTTCTCACCGACACCAGATAGGGATGGCCGGTACCATCCCTCAATAGGGGTCAGCTGGCTGTTCAGCGTGGTCGTTCCCCGGCAGCTTAGCGCAGTTACGTGGTTTTCCCTAGACCGGATCACAAATATTTTCTTTGATCTGCGCGTGCTTGGGGCGCGTATCTCTGTCACTGCGCAATTCGACGGATCAGGGGACATCGCCGATGCCATTCGAACACCCGGCCATAGGGCCGAAACGTATTGCCGTGATCGGGGCGGGCATTTCGGGGATGGGGGCAGCCTATCATCTGGCAGACACCCATGCCGTCACGCTGTTCGAAGCCGAACCGCGGCTGGGTGGGCACGCGCGCACGGTCGTGGCGGGCAAGCGCGGCGATCAGCCGGTCGACACCGGTTTCATCGTGTTCAACTACGCCAACTACCCCAACCTGACAAAGCTGTTCGCCGCGCTCGACGTGCCCGTCACCAAGTCGGACATGAGCTTTGCGGCATCGATCGACGGGGGGCGGATCGAATACGGCCTGCGCAGTCTCAGGGCGCTGTTTGCGCAAAAGCGCAACCTGGCCAACCCGGGGTTCCTGCGCATGGTCCGCGATCTTTTGCGCTTCAACGCCGAGGCCGAGAACGTCGCCACCGACGCGACCATCACGCTGGGCGAATTGATGGATCAGATGCGCATGGGCCCGTGGTTTCGCGCCTATTACCTGACGCCGATTTCCGGGGCGATCTGGTCGACCCCCAAGGAAGAGATCATGGATTTCCCCGCGCAGGCGCTGGTGCGGTTCTTTCGCAACCACCATCTGATGCAGACGACCGGCCAGCACCAATGGTGGACGGTGCAGGGCGGATCGATCGAATATGTCACCCGGCTGGAACAAGCGCTTTTGACCAAGGGGGTCGATATTCGCGTGGCCACCCCGATCAAGACCGTCAAGCGCAGCGCGCGGGGGGCCGAGATCTTGTGTGAAGGTCATTGGGATGTGTTCGACGAGGTGATCTTTGCCACCCATTCCGACGATTCCCTGTCGATGCTGGCGGATCCGACGCCCACCGAAACCGCCGCGCTGGGTGCGGTGCGCTACCAGTCGAACACGGCCGTTTTGCATGCCGATGCCCGCGCGATGCCCCAGCGGCGCGTCACCTGGTCGTCATGGAATTACACCGAGCGCGCGGGCCATCAGGGCGGGCCGATCGATCTGACCTACTGGATGAATTGCCTGCAGCCCATTCCCGAAAGTGACCCGCTGTTTGTCACGCTCAACAGCCGCGGCCCGATCGACGAGTCCTTGATCTATGACACGGCCGAGTTCCGCCATCCCGTCTATGATCTGGCGGCACTGGCGGCCCAAGGCACGGTGCGGGCGATGAACGGTCAGAACAACACATGGTTTTGCGGGGCTTGGATGAAGAACGGCTTTCACGAAGATGGCTATGCCAGCGCGCTCGACGTGGTCGCGGCGATGGCCCAGCGCGATCGCGCCCAGCAAGCCGCATGAGCCGCGTGGACCACATCGCCGGATCGACCTTTCACGGGCGACGCGGGGCTGTGACCAATGCCTTCACCTATTCCATCGACTACGTGCTGCTGGATGCCGAAGATCCGCATCCCGCCGCGCCGCGGCTGTTTTCGCGCAACCGCGCCGGTCTGACATCGCTGCACGATCGCGATCATGGCGGCCCGCCCAAACAGGGCAGCGGGGCGCGCTGGGCGCGCGCGGTTCTGGCTGCCCATGGTCTGGATGCGGTGACCGCGGGGCGATTGCAGCTGTTGGCCCAGCCGCGCATGCTGGGCCATGTGTTCAACCCCGTGTCCTTTTGGTTGGCCCATGATGGGCAAGGCGATCTGCGCGCCGTGATTGCCGAGGTCTCGAACACCTTCGGGGATCGGCACAGCTATCTGTGTGCCCATGCCGATCAGCGGCCCATCGCGCCCACGGATGTGTTGCGCGCGCAGAAAATCTTTCACGTATCGCCCTTTCAGCCCATCGCGGGCGGCTACAGCTTCCGCTTCGACATCCGCGCCGACCGCATCGGCATCTGGATCGATTATTCCACGGATGGCGAAGGTTTGTTGGCGACGCTTACGGGCAAGCGCGCGCCGCTGACCAGCTGGGCGATCCTGCGTTCGGTTCTGCGCCGCCCCTTGGGGGCGCGGCGGGTTCTGGCGTTGATCCATTGGCAGGCCTTGAAGCTCTGGTGGAAGGGCGCGCCCTACCGCGTGCGCCCCGCCCCGCCGGAGCAAGAAGTTTCCTGATATGACAGCGGCCCCATCGCGTTTGGGCTATGCGGTGTTCGCCGCGATGCTGGCGGCCGCGGGTCTGCCCATCTATATCCATGCGCCCAAGGTCTATGTGGACAGCCACGCTGTAAGCCTGAGCGCCTTGGCGGGGGTTTTGTTCGTGCTGCGCCTGTTTGACGTGGTGCAGGATCCGGCGTTGGGGTGGCTGGCCCAGCGCTTGCGCGCGCGGCGTGGCGCGGCCGTTCTTGGGGGCGTGGCGGTGCTGGCGGGGTCGATGTTCGGGCTGTTCGCCGTGCCACCGCCCATTGCGCCGCTGGCTTGGTTTGCCTTGATGATGACGGGGCTGTTTTCGGCCTTTTCGTTTTTGACGATCTGCATGTACGCCCAAGGGGTCGCGGCGGCCCCGGGGCTTGGGCCGCAGGGCTATCTGCGCCTGGCGGCCTGGCGGGAAACGGGGGCCCTGCTGGGGGTCTGCGCGGCCGCCGTTGCACCGACGTTGTTGGATGCGACGGGTGATCCCTATGGCAATTTCGCGCTGGGCTTTGGGGTGTTTTGTCTCTGGGCGCTGTGGCTGATGCGGGGGGATTGGGTGGGCGCCCCCCAACCGGGTGACGCCGGCTTTCGCATCGTTTTGTCCGATCCCGTCGCCCGGCGCCTGTTGGTGGTGGCCTTGATGAATGCCGCGCCGGTGGCCGTGTCCTCGACGCTGTTCTTGTTTTACGTCGAAAGCGTTCTTTTGGCCCCGGGTTGGGAAGGGCCGCTGTTGCTGTTGTTCTTTCTGGCCGCAGCACTCAGCGCGCCGGTCTGGTCGCGGGCCGCCACACGGTTCGGCCCGCGCGCGATGCTGCTTGTGGCGATGGCGCTGGCCATTGCGGCCTTTTCGCTGGTGCTGGTCTTGGGGCCGGGCGACACACTGGCCTTTGCGGCGATCTGCCTGGCCTCGGGTGCGGCGCTGGGGGCGGATTTCGTGCTGTTGCCCGCCCTGTTCGCCCGCCGCATGGAACAGATCGCCCCCGAGGCCGCGGCCGGGTTCGGGTTGTGGGCCTTTGTGTCGAAACTGACGCTGGCCTTTGCGGCGGTGGTGTTGTTGCCGGCACTGGACGCGGCGGGCTTTCAAACAGGCGCGCAAAGCCCGGCTGCCGCGCTGGATTTGCTGACCTATCTGTATGCGCTGGTGCCATGCGTGCTGAAACTGGGTGCGATGGCGGTTCTGGCCACCACGCCGCTGCCCCACAGCGGGCGGCCGGATTCGTTGGAAAAGGTGTCGTGATGCGGGATTTCGCGGGAAAACGCTATTGGTTGGTCGGGGCTTCGGAAGGGTTGGGGCGCGCCCTTGCGATCAAGATGAGCGCGGCGGGCGCTGACCTGATCTTGTCGGCACGGTCAGCCGATCGGCTGGCCGCGCTGGCTGCGGAATTGCCGGGGCCCGTGCAGTGCGTGCCGATGGACATTGCCGATCGGGACAGCGTGGCGCGCGCCTGGGACCAGCTGGGCCCCATCGACGGCATGATCTTTCTGGCCGGTGTCTACTGGCCACAATCTGCCAAGGCCTGGAATGGCCCCGAGGTCGAGGCGATGTTTGACATCAACCTGACAGGGGCCGCGCGTGTTCTGGCCCATGTGGTGCCCGATTTCGTGGCGCGCGACACGGGCCATATTGTTCTGACCGGCAGCCTGTCGGGGTTTCGGGGCCTGCCCGGCGCCATCGGCTACGCGGCATCGAAGGCCGGGCTTTATTCGCTGGCCGAATCGCTGGATGGCGATCTGAAAGATACCGGCGTGTGCGTGCAGCTGGTGAACCCCGGTTTCATCCGCACCCGGCTGACCGACAAGAACGATTTTTCCATGCCGTTCATCATGGATCCCGAACCCGCCGCCGCGATCTTTTTCGATCACATGCGCCGGGGCGGGTTCGCGCGCAGCTTTCCCACGCTGTTTGGCCTGGTCTTTCGGCTGAGCGCGCTGTTGCCGCACCGGCTGTATCGCCGCGTGTTCTTCTGACGCCGGGGCTTGCGCCAGATCAACGACGCCGCCCCGCCGGTCCTGTGCAATGGCCCCCAAGACAGGAGGGGACGAGCGGAGGGAACAGGATGGAAATCACACCGCAACAGGTGGCGCAGGTGGTGCTGATGGGCCATGAGCTTGGCCGCGCCGAGCCGGAATTGCGCGGCTTCATCGAAGCCATGCCGCAAGACGAACGCGCCGAACTGGTCGCGCTGTTCTGGATCGGGCGCGGCAGCTTCGAGGCCGATGATTGGGACGAAGCCGTGCAGACCGCCTTGGCCGAAGCCACCACCCCAACGGCCGATTACCTGTTGGGCAGCCCGCATTTCGCCGATCATCTGCAAGCGGGTGCCGAGGCGATGGACATCGACATCACCGATGTCGAGGAAGGCCTGCTTTAGACGCGCTGTCGTCCAAGCGTCACTTGCCAGCTTGATGGGGATCGGCAAGATTGGGCCATGCAAACGCCCATTCCCTTTCCTGCTTGGTCCGATGTCGCCTCGGATCTGGTGGCCACCGCCGCCGGGCGTGCGCCTGCCGATCTGGTCGTGATCAATGCCCGCGTCGTTCTGGTGCAAACCCGTGAGGTGATGGAGGGCTGGCAGGTTGCCACCCGCCATGGCCGCTTCGCCTATGTGGGCCCCGATGCCCGGCATTGCATCGGCCCGATGACCGAGGTGGTGGATCTGGCCGGGCGTTACCTGATGCCTGGGCTTTGCGATGGGCATATGCACATCGAAAGCGGCATGCTGACGCCGGCGGAATTCGCCCGCGCGGTGATCCCGCATGGCACGACATCGATGTTCACCGACCCCCATGAGATCGCCAATGTGCTGGGCCTGCGCGGTGTGCGGCTGATGCATGACGAGGCGCTGATGCAGCCCATCAACATCTGGACGCAAATGCCCAGCTGTGCGCCATCGGCCCCGGGGCTGGAAACCACGGGCTATGAAATCGGCCCCGATGATGTGGCCCAGGCGATGCGCTGGCCCGGCATCGTGGGCTTGGGCGAGATGATGAATTTCCCCGGCGTGATCGCGGGTTCCCAGCAGATGCTGGATGAAATCGCCCAGACCCAGACAGCGGGAAAGACCGTGGGGGGGCATTACGCCTCGGCCGATCTGGGGCCGGCGTTTCATGCCTATGCGGCCGGCGGCCCCGCCGATGATCACGAAGGCACCAGCGAAGCCGATGCCGTGGCGCGGATGCGCCAGGGCATGCGCGCGATGATCCGGCTGGGATCGGCATGGTTCGACATCGAGGCCCAGATCACCGCCATCACCGAACGCGGGCTTGATCCGCGCAACATGATCCTGTGCACCGATGACTGTCATTCCGGCACGCTGGTCCACGAGGGCCACATGAACCGCGCGGTGCGTCATGCCATCGCCTGCGGTTGCGATCCACTGGTGGCCTTGCAGATGGCCACGATCAACACCGCGACGCATTTCGGGCTGGAACGCGAAATCGGCCAGATCGCGCCAGGGCGGCGGGCGGACATGATCGTGACCTCGGATCTGTCCGGGCTCCCCATCGAAAGCGTCTATGCGCGGGGCCGTCTTGTGGCCGAAGACGGGCGCTGCCTGGTCGATTGCCCGCATCTGGATTGGCCGGTCGATGTGCGCGGCACCGTGCATTTGGGGCGGGTACTGACCGCCGATGATTTCGCGGTGCGCGCGCCCGAAGGGGCGGCAACGGCCAGCGTGCGGGTGATCGGCGTGGTCGAAAACCAAGCCCCGACGAACGCGCTGCTCGCCACGCTGCCAGTCATGGCCGGGATCGTCGAACCGCAAGCCGGTGTGGCCCAGATCGCGCTGGTCGAACGCCACCGCGCCACGGGGCAGGTGGTGAACGGTTTCGTGTCGGGCTTTGGGTATGATGTGCCCATGGCCATGGCATCGACCGTGGCCCATGACAGCCACCACATGATCGTGGTGGGCACCGACCGCGCGATGATGGCGCGGGCCGCCAACCGCCTGGCCGAAGTGGGCGGTGGTGTGACGGTTTGGAAAGACGGGGCCGAGATCGCATTGGTCGAATTGCCGATCGCGGGCCTGATGTCGGACAGCCCGGCGGCCCAGGTCGCGGCCCGCGCGCAGGCGATGGTCGAGGCGATGGCCACCTGCGGCTGCAAGCTGAACAACGCCTACATGCAGCATTCGCTGCTGGCGCTTGTGGTGATCCCGGCGCTGCGCATTTCCGACAGGGGTCTGGTGGATGTCACCCGCTTCGCATTGACCGATCTGATCGTGGACACCGCCCCATGACCCGGTCCACCCCCCAGATCGTCACCCCCTCGCAAGAACAAAGGCGCAAGGTCTTTACCGATGCCGATGCCGCGGTGGCGCATCTGCAGACACTTTATGCCGAGGCGGTGCGTTTCTTGTGCGACCGTTTCACCGAGACGCTGGCCAAGGGCGCGCCACAGGACACGCGCTATCGCGCCTTTTACCCCGAACTGCGCATGACCACCGCGACCTACGCGCTGACCGACAGCCGGCTGAGCTTTGGCCATGTGGCCGAACCGGGAAGCTACGCCACCACGATCACGCGCCCTGACCTGTTCGGCAATTATCTGCGCCAGCAGATCGGCCTTTTGATCAAGAACCATGCCGTTCCCGTCGAAATCGGCCCGTCCTTGACCCCGATGCCGGTGCATTTCGCGGTCGCGGGCGACCCCGCGATCACCGTGCCGCAGGAAGGGGCCGGCGAATTCACGCTGCGCGATGTCTTCGATGTGCCCGACCTGTCGACGACGCATGACGATATCGTCAACGGTCTGGGCTTTACCTATGAGGATGGCGCCCATCCGCTTGCGCCCTTTACCGCGCAGCGCGTCGATTATTCGCTGGCGCGCCTGTCCCATTACACCGCAACCGATCCCGGGCATTTCCAGAACCACGTTCTGTTCACCAACTACCAGTTCTATGTCGATGAATTCGAAGGCTACGCCCGCAGCATGCTGGCCCGGCCCGACAGCGGTTACACAAGTTTCGTGGCCACCGGAAATGTCGAGATCACCGACCCCGCCGCCCCCATCGCCCATCCCGCCAAGATGCCCCAGATGCCGACCTATCATCTGAAGCGCGCCGATGGGAACGGCATCACGCTGGTCAACATCGGGGTGGGCCCGTCGAACGCCAAGACCGCCACCGATCATATCGCCGTGCTGCGCCCGCATGCCTGGATCATGGTCGGCCATTGCGCGGGGCTGCGAAATTCGCAGCGTCTGGGCGATTTCGTGTTGGCGCACGCCTATCTGCGCGAGGACAAGGTGCTGGATGACGATCTGCCGGTCTGGGTGCCGGTGCCGGCCTTGGCCGAGATCCAGGTGGCGCTGGAAAACGCCGTCGCCCAAGTGACCGAACTGGCGGGCTATGAGCTCAAGCGCATCATGCGCACCGGCACGGTCGCCAGCCTGGACAATCGCAACTGGGAATTGCGCGACCAGACAGGACCTGTGCAGCGGCTGTCACAGTCGCGTGCGGTCGCGCTCGACATGGAAAGCGCCACCGTGGCGGCCAACGGCTTTCGGTTTCGGGTGCCCTACGGCACGTTGCTGTGCGTGTCGGACAAGCCGTTGCATGGGGAATTGAAGCTGCCGGGCATGGCCTCGGAATTCTACAAGACGCAGGTCTCACGCCATCTACTGATCGGTATTCGGGCCATGGAAGCGCTGCGCGAGATGCCTTTGGAACGGCTGCACAGCCGGAAATTGCGGTCTTTCGAAGAAACCGCTTTTCTTTAGATCGAAAAAAACGACCTGTAAGCCCCGTTTTCGGCCTTTTTTGGTACACAAGGCGTTGTGTGGGGCCACAATATTCGGTTAGGTTTTCGCCAACCGACCCAAGGGATCGGGCAGTATTCAGGAGAACAACACCAATGGCACAAAAACCCATGACCAAGACGCAGCTGGTTGCCGCATTGGCCGAGCATATGGGCTCTGACAAGAAAACCGCCGCCGCCGCCATCGATGCGGTCGCAGCCCTCGTGACCAAGGAAGTCGCCGCCGGCGGCGCGGTCACCCTGCCGGGCATCGGCAAGATCTATTGCCGCGAGCGTCCCGTGCGCATGGTGCGCAACCCCGCGACGGGCGAAACGATCAAGAAAGACGCCGACAAGCAGGTGAAAGTCACGATCGCCAAGTCGCTCAAGGACAGCGTCAACGGCTGATTGCCCTAACCGGGCTTTCGTGAAAGGGTCGCGCCCGATGGGGCCGCGGCCCTTTTTTTGTCAAGGCTGTCTGATCACATGGATTTCCGCGCGCTGTTGGCGGGGCTTGTCTTTGCCCTGATCTGGTCTTCGGCCTTTGCCTCGGCGCGTATCATCGTAGAGGCAATGCCACCGCTCAGTGCCTTGGCCATCCGGTTTCTGATCTCGGGGCTGTTGGGCATCGCGATTGCCGCCGCCTTGGGGCAGGCCTTGCGCCTTGCGCCGGGCCAGTGGCGCGCCGTGATCATTTTCGGCCTATGCCAGAACGCGCTTTACCTTGGGCTCAATTTCGTCGCGATGCAGTGGGTCGAAGCCTCGCTTGCCGCGATCATCGCCTCGACCATGCCGCTTCTGGTGGCTGCGGCCAATTGGGGGCTGTTTCGGGAAAAGCTTCCGGTGCTTGGCCTTGCGGGGCTGGCGGCGGGGTTCTGCGGTGTCGGCCTGATCATGGTGCAGCGGCTGGGCGGTGGCGCGGATGGCACGGGGATCGTGCTGTGCCTGATCGGGGCTGCGGCGCTGACCGTCGCAACATTGGCGATGCGCGGGGCGGCCACGAATGGCGGCAATCTGATGATGGTCGTGGGGTTGCAGATGCTGGTCGGCTCGGCCGCGCTGGCGCCCGTCGCGCTGATCACCGAAAGCTGGACGGTCGCTTGGTCGCTGCCCTTGGTTGTGGCCTTTGTCTACACCACCTTGATGCCGGGGCTGGTGGCGACCTTGATCTGGTTCTGGCTGGTGGGCCGGATCGGGCCCACACGGGCTGCAACCTTTCATTTCCTCAACCCGGTCTTTGGCGTCGCGATTGCCGCAGCACTTTTGGGCGAGGGGTTAAGCATGATCGATGCGGTCGGTGTGGCGATCGTGGCCGCCGGCATCCTTGCGGTGCAGTTGGCCCGCGTCAAACCCACAAGATCCTGAGCCCGCGCGCCCGGGCACGAGCCCCCGCCCTGTCCCACGGGTCAGCCGATGGCGCCCCGGTTTGTGCCGATCGGGCCGCCGATCTGCCCACGGTGCAGCAGCAGGTGATCCAGCAGCACGCATGCCATCATCGCCTCACCCACCGGCACGGCGCGGATACCCACGCAAGGGTCGTGGCGGCCCTTGGTGATGATCTCGGTCGCACTTCCCGATTTCGTGATCGTCTTGCGCGGGGTCAGGATCGATGATGTCGGCTTGACCGCGAAACGCACCACCACATCCTGCCCCGTCGAAATCCCGCCCAGGATCCCGCCCGCGTGGTTCGAGCCATAGCGCGGCCCATCTGGGCCCATGAAGATTTCGTCGGCATTCTGGCTGCCGGTCAGGGCCGCCGCCGCCATGCCGTCGCCGATTTCCACGCCTTTGACCGCGTTGATCGACATCATCGCCGATGCCAGATCGCTGTCGAGCTTGCCATAGATCGGTGCCCCCAGCCCGGCAGGCAGGCCCGATGCCACCACTTCGATCACGGCGCCAACGCTGTCGCCGGATTTGCGCAGATCATCCAGATAGCTTGCCCAAGCCCCGGCCGCCTGCGCGTCAGGCGCCCAAAACGGGTTGCGTTCGATTTCGGCCGCATCGAACCGCGCGCGGTCAATGCCATGCGGCCCCATCTGCACCATGTAGCCCGTGATGTGCAGACCTGGCACCAGCATCGCCAGCGCAGCCCGCGCCACGCCGCCTGCGGCCACACGGGCCGCGGTTTCGCGTGCGCTGGACCGCCCGCCGCCGCGCGGATCGCGAATGCCGTATTTCTGCCAATAGGTGATATCGGCATGGCCCGGGCGGAATTTTTCGGCAATCTCGCCGTAATCCTTCGACCGCTGATCGGTGTTGCGGATCATCAGCTGGATGGGTGTGCCAGTCGATTGCCCCTCGTAGACGCCCGACAGGATTTCAACCGCGTCCGGCTCACGGCGCTGGGTGGTGTATTTGTTCTGCCCGGGTTTGCGCCGGTCCAGCCAATGCTGAATGGCGCTGGCGTCGATCGGCACGCCGGGCGGGCAGCCATCCACCGTGGCGCCCAGCGCGGGCCCATGGCTTTCGCCCCAGGTCGTGACGCGGAACAGATGGCCAAAGCTATTCAGGCTCATTGCGCGGGGATCCCTTGTTCGCTTGCATCACGGCCTAACGGCAAGCAGCCAAAATGCCAAGCCGCTTGCAACGCTGAAGCCGCAGCGCTAGCTGTTGGGATACCTCGGGGTGGCCTGATTGGCCTGAGACACGCAAGCCGATGCGTGAACCCGTTGAACCTGAACCGGTTAGGACCGGCGGAGGGAAGGTTGGCGGAACACCCGCCCCTCACTTCGCCCGTCGCCATGGAGGAGTGAGACATGAAACACACCATCATCGCTGCGGGACTGTCTGTTGTTGCGGGGGCTGCGCTGGCGCAGGCCCCGGTGCTGACGGTCTATACCTATGACAGCTTCGTATCCGACTGGGGCCCCGGCCCCGCGATCGAGGCCGCGTTCGAGGCGCAATGCGGCTGTGATCTGCAGTTTGTCGGCGCGGGCGACGGCGCGGCGCTTTTGGCGCGCCTGAGGCTGGAAGGCGATGGCACGCCGGCCGATATCGTTCTGGGTCTGGACACGAACCTGACCGCGGCGGCGCGCGGCACGGGGTTGTTTGCACCCCATGGCATCGCGCCCGAGGGGCTGACCCTGCCCGTGCCGTGGACAGACAGGGAATTTCTGCCCTTCGACTGGGGGTATTTCGCCTTTGTGCATCGGGCCGATCTGGCCGATGTGCCCCGATCGTTCGGGGCCCTGGCCGCGTCGGATCTGTCGATCGTGATCCAGGATCCGCGGTCCTCGACCCCCGGTTTGGGGCTGTTGATGTGGGTGCAGGCCGCCCACGGCGCGGATGCCGCCGCGATCTGGGATGGCTTGGCCGACAATATCGTGACCGTCACCCCCGGCTGGTCCGAGGCCTATGGCCTGTTTCTGGATGGCGAGGCGGATCTTGTTCTCAGCTATACCACATCGCCCGCCTATCATCTGATCGCCGAAGACGATGCAGGCTTTGCCGCCGCCCCCTTTGACGAAGGTCACTACATGCAGATCGAAGTGGCCGGCCTGTTGGCACGCAGCGATCAGCCCGAGCTGGCCCGCCGCTTTCTGGCCTTCATGTTGTCGCCCGATTTTCAATCGGTGATCCCGACGACCAACTGGATGTATCCCGCCGCCCTGCCCGAAAGCGCGCTGCCCACGGGTTTCGAAACCTTGATCCAGCCCGCCAAGGCGCTGCTGGTCCCCCCGGAGGACGCCGCCGCGATGCGGGATGAGGCGCTGGCGATATGGCAGCGCGCGCTCGCCCGCTGACCGGGGTCCATTGGGCGGGCGCGGTGTTGGCCGCGCTCGTCGCCTTGGGCGTTCTGGCACCTTTGGGCGCCGTTCTGGCGCGTGCCGATTGGCCCTTGGCCCTTGGTCCCGCCGATCTGGCGGCCATCCGTTTTACGCTGTTGCAAGCGGCGCTTTCGGCGCTGGTCAGCGTGGTTTTGGCCGTGCCCGTGGCCCGGGCGCTGGCGCGGCGATCCTTTCGGGGACGGGCGGCTCTTGTCACGCTGATGGGCGCGCCGTTCCTGCTGCCGGTCATTGTTGCCGTGCTGGGGCTTTTGGCGGTCTTTGGCCGGGCGGGCTGGCTGAATGCGGCCGTCGCGGCCATCGGTCTGGGCCGGATCGACATTTACGGCTTGCACGGCGTGGTGCTGGCGCATGTTTTCCTGAACCTGCCCTTGGTCGTGCGGCTGATCTTGCAAGGCTGGCAGGCGATCCCGTCCGAACGGGTGCGGCTGGCCACGGCTTTGGGGTTTTCCGCCCGCGACATGCTGGCCCATTTCGAGCGGCCGCTGCTGCGCGCGGTGCTGCCGGGGGCATTCTTGCTGGTGTTCCTGATCTGCACGACAAGCTTCGCGGTGGCGTTGATCCTTGGCGGGGGGCCGCGCGCCACCACGGTGGAATTGGCGATCTATCAGGCCTTCCGCTTCGATTTCGATCTGGGGCGCGCGGCCGCCTTGGGGTTGATCCAGGTGGCGATCTGCCTGCTTGGCGGGGCGCTGGCGTTCCGGGCGATCCGCGATCAAGATCTTGGGCCGGGTCTGGACCGCCCGGCGATGGTCTGGCCCGGCGATCACGCCTTGGCCCGTTTCGGGGATGCCCTGGCCATCGGTGTGGCGGGGCTGTTTTTGGTGGCACCGATGCTGGCGGTGTTGCTGAAAGGGCTGCCCGCTTTGCCGGACCTGCCGCCGCAGGTCTGGGCGGCTGCGCTGCGGTCCATCATCTTGGCGCTGGCGTCCACCGCGCTTGCCGTGATGATGGCCCTTCCCATTGCGCTTCTGGCGGCGCGGCTCGCCCGGCCGGGGCTGGTCGAAGGCCTGGCCTTTTTGACCATCGCGGTTTCGCCGCTGGTGCTGGGAACCGGGCTTTTCATCTTGATCCGCAAGGTGGCCGATCCAGTGGCGTTGGCCCTGCCGGTGACGGGGCTTGTCAACGCATTGGTGGCGCTGCCCTTCATCTTGCGGGCGCTGGTGCCCGCGGCGATGGCCGCCGAGGCGACGCAGGGCCGTTTGGCCGACGCTTTGGGCCTGGGGCCGATGGCACGGCTGCGCCATGCGATCTTGCCACGCCTGACGCGCCCCTTGGGCTTTGGCGCGGGGCTGGCGGCGGCGTTTTCGATGGGGGATCTGGGCGTCATCGCGCTGTTTTCGCAGCCCGGGCAGGGCACGCTGCCGTTGGAGATGTATCGCCTGATGGGGGCCTATCGCACCGATGATGCCCAAGGGGCGGCGGTGGTCTTGATGGTGCTGACCTTGGCGATTTTCTGGCTTTTCGACCGTGGGGGACGGCTTGATGCTGCAACTCGATGATGTGGCGCTGACCCAAGACGGGTTTTCCCTGTCCCTGTCGGCCCAGGTTGAAACCGGCGCGCGGGTGGCGGTTCTGGGCCCATCGGGCAGCGGCAAGAGCACGCTTTTGGCGCTGATCGCTGGATTTGAACGGCCCGACCGGGGGCGCATCTTGTGGGATGGGGTCGATATCACCGACGATCCGGTGGCCCGGCGGCCGGTGTCGATCCTGTTTCAGGATGGCAACCTGTTTCCGCATCTGAGCGTGTTCGAAAATGTTGCGCTGGGTCTGCGCCCGGATCTGCGCCTGTCGGAGGCCGATGTCGCGCGGGTACACGACAGCTTGGCACAGGTGGGTCTGGCCGGTTTTGGCGACCGGCGGCCGGCCACCTTATCGGGTGGGCAACAGGCGCGGGTGGGCTTGGCGCGGCTGTTGTTGCGCGATCGGCCCCTGGCGCTGCTGGATGAACCCTTTGCCGCGCTCGATCCGGGGTTGCGGGCCGATATGCTGGCGCAGCTTGCGGCGCTGTCTCAGGCGCGGGGGCTGACGCTGATCATGGCGTGCCATGACCTGCGCGATGCCGAACGGCTGTGTGACCGGTTGTGGCTTCTGGAAAACGGCGCGCGGGTGCTGGACCTACCGATGGCGGCCCTGCGCGGGGCACCCGTGCCGCCCATCTTGCAACCCTGGTTGTGACGGACGCGGTGCCAGAAATGCAAAACGCGCCCCGTGGGGCGCGTTTTTTTGGTTCGGGCGTTCGCGATCACTCGGCCGGGTAGCCCTTGGCGCGGGATTTGACCGGTGCCCAGATACGCTTGTTGGTCAGGTACAGCATGACCGCCAACAGGCCCAGCATCAGAATGGCGGTAAAGCCCATCTGCTTGCGCGCCATCAGCTTGGGCTCTGCCGTCCAGGTCAGGAACGATGCCACATCGAGTGCCATCTGCTCGACCGTCGCTTCGGTGCCGTCGCCATATTCCACGGCACCATCCCACAGGGGCGGGGACATGGCGAAATACCCGCCATAGGTTTCGTTGCCGTAAAGGATCGAACCGAATTCTTCCTTCTCGGACCCGGTGTAATGGGTCAGAAGCGATGCGACATATTCCGATCCGCCCATGCCCTTGAACAGCGGGTTCAAGGCCAAGCCATAGGGGCCGGTGAAGCCGGCCCGTGCCTTGGTCATCAGGCTGAGATCCGGCGCGCCTTGCATCGACGGTCCGGGGAAATGGTCGTTCGGCGTGGCCGGGCGCCAATCTTGCAGGTCTGCATCATACACTTCGATGTAGTTCTGCTCGATATAGGCGCGCACTTCGTCTTCGCTGAGCCCCGGGCCGCCTTCGTCCGAAAGCGTGCGCAGCGGCACATAGCGCAACCCGTGACAGGCCGAACACACTTGCGTGTAGACCTGAAGCCCGCGCTGAAGCTGGGTCTGGTCAAAGCGACCAAAGGGGCCTTCATGCGCGAAATCGTAGTCTTCGACATGCCGTTCGCCACCCGCGGCCAACGCGACCCCGGATGACAGGGCCAGCGTCGCCGCTGCGGCGGTGCTGATGACAAGTTTCCTGAGCATACTCAGTGTCCTTTCTCTCACTCGGCCGGGGTGGGGGCAGCCGCCCCGCCCGAACCACCGGTCTTGCCGTAGTGCGCGTTGAAGTCTTCCTCGATCGTCGCGGGCTGGGCCAGCGGCTTTTCGATCACGCCCAGAAGCGGCAGGATCACGAGGAAATAGGCGAACCAGTAGGCCGAACCGATCAGCGCGATGTAGGGGTAGATCCCTTCTGCCGGCATGGCACCGGCCCACATCAGAACAAAGAAGTTCACGACGAAGATCCAGAACCACCACTTGAACATCGGACGATACCGGCCCGAGCGCACCGATGATGTGTCAAGCCACGGCGCCAGCGCCATCACGATGATCGCGCCGAACATCGCGATCACGCCAAAGAACTTGGCGTCAACGATGCCTGCGGTCAGGAAGTTGACCAAGATCACCAACCACACCTCGCCGTCGAAGGCGCGCAAGATCGCGTAGAAGGGCAGGAAATACCATTCCGGCACGATATGCGCGGGCGTGGCCAGCGGATTTGCTTCGATGTAGTTGTCGGGATGGCCGAGGAAGTTCGGCATGAAGCCCACGATCGCGAAGAAGGCGACCAGGATCACGGCCAGCGCGAACAGGTCCTTGATCACGAAATACGGCCAGAACGGCAGCGTGTCGGCATCGGCTTCCTTGCGCGAGGTGCGGCGCACTTCGACGCCGGTCGGGTTGTTGTTGCCCGTGGTGTGGAAGGCCCACACATGCACGATCACAAGACCCAAGATCACGAAGGGCAGCAGGTAATGCAGCGACAAGAAGCGGTTGAGGGTGGCGTTGTCCACCGCCGGGCCACCCAACAGCCAGGTCTGGATCGCGTCGCCCACAAAGGGGATGGCGCCGAACAGGCCGGTGATCACCGTGGCGCCCCAGAACGACATCTGGCCCCAAGGCAGCACATAGCCCATGAACGCCGTGCCCATCATCAACAGGTAGATCAGCATGCCGATGATCCACGTGATTTCGCGCGGGGCCTTGTAGGAGCCGTAATACAGACCGCGGAAAATGTGCAGATAGACCGCGATGAAGAACAGCGATGCGCCGTTTTGATGGATATAGCGGATCGCCCAGCCACCGTTCACGTTGCGCATGATGTGTTCGACGCTGGCAAAGGCCATGTCGACATGCGGGGTATAGTGCATCACCAAGATGATCCCGGTGATGATCTGCATCACAAGGCAGAACACCAGAACGATGCCCCAGATCCACATCCAGTTCAGGTTCTTGGGGGTCGGGATCATCAGCGTGTCATACATCAACGCTGCGATGGGCAGCCGGCGGTGCAGCCACTTTTCGCCGTTGGTTTTCGGCTCGTAATGATCGTGGGGAATTCCAGACATGTCTCAGTCTCCCTCGTTCAGCCGAGCAGGATCGTGGTGTCATCCACGAACGCTGCCAGGGGGATGGGAAGGTTTTCGGGTGCGGGTCCACGGCGGATGCGGCCCGCGCTGTCGTAGTGCGACCCGTGGCAGGGGCAGAACCAACCGCCGAAATCGCCGGCGCCGTCACCGATGGGAACGCAGCCCAGGTGGGTGCACACGCCGATCTGAACCAGCCATTCGCCGGTGTTCACACCCGAGTAATCCGGCATGGTCCGGTTTTCGTCGGTGGCGGGCGTCGGCCCAATGTTGGGGTTGCGTGCGTCCTGATCGACCAGCTCCGACAGTTCCACGGCCCGCGCCGCTTCGATTTCCTCGGCCGTGCGGCGGCGAATGAACACCGGCTTGCCCAGGAACAGAATGGTCAGCTGCGTGCCTTCGGCAACGTCGGCGACATCAACGCGCATCTGGCTGGCTGCCTGCACATCCGCCGACGGGTTCATCTGGTTGACCAGCGGCCAAACAGCGGCACCGACGGTGACGGCCCCGACGCCGGCCGTTGCATAATACAGAAAATCGCGGCGATCCCCGCTGTGGTCTTCGGCGTGTGACACGGTTTCGCGTCTCCCCTTGCTCTGGGTCCGTGGGTTGCCGGACCTTGAAACCCCGAAAGGGCGAAAGGAATCCACCCCCGCCCGGCTGTCCCGCTGTCTATGGGGTCTAACTATAGGCGTCCAGCGGACAAACGCGCGCACGGACGCCGAAATGTCGCAGTTGGCAGGTTATTTTCGATCGTCGCGGTGGCTGGCGCAACCGCCGCGCGAGGCAAGGGCGCACCCTGCCCGCCAGCCGGGTGGCCGGCCTAAAGCGGGCGCCGCATGACCCGGTGCAAGATACCCGAGCCGTCATCGTATTCGGGCCCTTCGGCGACAAAGCCCAAGTTTTCGTAGAAACCGATGGCGGACAGCTGCGCCTCGAGCATGGCGGTGCGAAACCCGGCATGGCGCGCGTGGTCCATGGTCCGCTGCATGATCGCCCGGCCCAGTCCCGTGCCGCGGGCCCGATCCAGCACCGCGACCCGGCCGATCTTGGCTTCTGTGCCGCGCGCGATCAAACGGGCGCAGCCCACGGGGCCGTGGTCATCTTCGGCCAGAAAATGGAGGCAGCGGTCGTCTTCTGCATCCCATTCTTCGGCCTCGGGGATGCCCTGTTCGTCGATAAAGACCGCGCGGCGCACGGCAAAACACCCCGCGCGCGCGGCCCTTGTCCGAGCCAGGGAAATCTTCATCCGGGTTGGGTCGCCTGCATCGACGGGCGCTGGGCAAACGCGGCATACCATGCGGCCAGCCCGTCGCGCCCGTTGCGCCAGCCGCGATCATCATGGCGGAAATCCAGATAACCCAGCGCGCAGCCCACCGCGATCTGGCCCATGTCGAGCGGGCCCTTCAGATGGCTCAGCCATTGCCTGTCAAGCGCGTCGAGCGCGCGCGCGATCTTGGTCCACTGCCCTTCCATCCACGGCGCGAATTGGATCTCGGGCGCGCGGAAACGGGCCTCGTAGGTCAGGTTGACCGCCGAATCCATGATCCCGTCGGCGGTCGCCTCGATGGTCAGCACGTCCCAAAGCCGCGCTTCGGGATAGAGACCCGCCTGGGCCTGGGCATCCAGGTAGCGGGTGATCACCCGGCTGTCATAGAGCGTCGGCGCGTCGGGTCGGGTCAGCGCCGGGATCTTGCCCAAGGGGTTTGCCGCGTTCAGCCGGTCTTCGCCGCCCAAGGGCGATGGTGCGACCCGCACCAGCGGCAGATCGGGAATGCCTGCTTCGGCGATCAGCACACAAACCTTGCGCACAAACGGCGAGGCGGGCGAACCCAGTAGTTCCATTTTCATCATGCTTTCCTTATGCGAAGCCGCGCCAAGGCGCTTAGGTCGATGTCCATTCCCGGACCGTCGGCGCCCAGCCGGACGGTCCGGCGCCAGCGCCCGGTGGCGTTCAGCTGCCCCGGTGCATGTCCGATGCCGGTGCCATCGGGCAGCTGGTCCAGCGCGGTCTCGGCCATCTGCGGCAGCTTTCGGGGATGCGCCCGGCGCGCGGCGGCATAGGCAAGGGCCGCAACCGCGCCATAGCGCAGTGCAAGGCCCGCGATCGGTGCAAAGGGAATGGCCAAGGCGGAACCTTCTGTGCGGTGAAAACCACGCCTAGAGATAGGGGAAGGGCGTATCGCTGTCCATCGTCGGTGGCCCGTCCCGCATCAGCCGTGACAGGCGGTCGAGCTCATGCCCGATGGTCGAGGCACGCACCGCGTCCGCGGCCCCAAGGCGCGCGCCTTCGGTCTTGTTCTGGTTCAGTTTCCAGGTCCCCTCGACCGTGTCGAGCGTGAAGCGAAACGGCAAGATGCCGCGCATCATCCGCGCCAATGCATCTTCTGGCATCTTGTCCACGGTCCAGGGTTTCTTGGGCGACAGGCGGTGCTCGAAATCGGCCGACACGCGGTCGAGATGACGGCGCATGTCGTCGGCATCGGCCGGATGCAACTGGCCCCGCAGATGCACGGCCACGTAATTCCATGTTGGCACCTGTGCCGGATCGCCATACCAATCGGGCGAGATGTAGCCATCGGGCCCCATCACCGCGATGACCGCCGGGGTCGGCCCCGTCACCGCCCGGGCGATGGGGTTCGAGCGCACCAGGTGCAATTCGCCGCCCGTCGCATCGGCGTTCAGCCAGAACGGCACATGCGACAGCATCGGCCCCAAATCGCCATTGACGCAGAGCGTGCCAAAACCGCGGGTCCGCGCAAAGGCGATGTTGAGCGCGGACGCCTCGGATCGAAAGGCGGGGTTGGGGTGCATGGGCGCGTTCCCTGTGGTGTGATCAGGCGGTCAGGCGATCCCCGGCCCGACCGGTGATGGCCGCGGTCACGATCGCGCCCTCGGGCTGATCGGCGGCAAAGTCGACTTCGGTGAATTGCTCGGTGCGGCCCATGCGGGGGGTTTCCATCAAGATGCGATGGGTTGTTCCCAGCTGCGCCGCCAGATGCCGGCCCACCGCCGCGTCCCCCGCGGCGCGCAGCCGCGCAGCGCGATCCTTGATCACCGTCCCCGCCAGCTGCGGCATGCGCGCCGCAGGGGTTGCGGGGCGGGGGGAATAGGGAAAGACATGCAGCCATGTCAGGCCACATTCCGTCACCAGTTCCATGGATCGGGCAAAGGCGTCTTCGGTCTCGGTCGGAAAGCCCGCGATGATATCGGCCCCAAACACGATATCGGGGCGCAGGCGGCGCGCCTCGGCGCAAAAGGCGATGGCATCGTCGCGCAGATGGCGCCGCTTCATCCGTTTGAGGATCAGATTGTCGCCATGCTGCAACGACAGGTGCAGATGCGGCATCAGGCGCGGCTCGGTCGCGATGGCCGCCATCAGGTTCGGATCGGCCTCGATCGAGTCGATCGATGAAATCCTGAGCCGTGCCAGATCGGGCACCAGCCGCAGGATGCGCATCACCAGATCGCCCAGGCGCGGCTGCGCGGGCAGATCGCTGCCCCAGCTTGTCAGATCGACGCCGGTCAACACCACCTCGTTGTAGCCGCGATCGACCAGCCGCTTGATCTGATCGACGACTACGCCCGCGGGAACGCTGCGCGAATTGCCCCGACCAAAGGGGATGATGCAGAATGTGCAGCGATGATCGCACCCGTTCTGCACCTGCACATAGGCACGCGCGCGGGTGCCGAAACCATCGATCAGGTGCCCGGCCGTTTCGCGCACCGACATGATGTCATCCACCTGTACGCGTTCGGTATCACCGACGAAATCGGCGGCCATGGCGGCCCAGGTCGTGGCCTGCATCTTTTCGGTATTGCCGATCACGCGGTCGACCTCGGGCATGGCGGCAAAGGTGGCGGGTTCGGTCTGGGCGGCGCAGCCCGTGACGACCAGCGTGGCCCCGGGGTTCTGGCGGCGCAGGCGGCGGATGTCTTGCCGGGCCTTGCGCACGGCCTCGGCGGTCACCGCGCAGGTGTTGACGATCACCAGATCCGACAGGCCCGCCCCGGCCGTCATCTGGCGCATCGCCTCGGTTTCATAGGCGTTCAGCCGGCAGCCCAGCGTGTGAAAGACGGGCGGCTTTGCGGTCATGGCACGCCGGCCAGCCACGCAGGCGTCAGAACGCCGGAAAAGACCGTCGCCGTCGGCCCTGTCATCCAGACCCCGTCATCACGCCAGGCGACATGGATATCGCCGCCATCCAAGGTGATGCGCACGGCCCGCCCGGTCAGCCCGCGCCGCGCTGCGGCCACCGCCACCGCGCAAGACGACGACCCAGAGGCCAAGGTGATGCCCGCGCCGCGTTCCCACACCCGCATCCGCAGATGATCGGGCGCAACCAGATGCGCAAATTGCACATTGGTTCGCGCCGGAAACAGCGGGTGAGGTTCCAGCCTTGCGCCTTCGACGGCCAGATCGATGCGCTCGGCATCCGGCACGAAAAAACTGCAATGCGGGTTGCCCATGCCGGTGGCCACCGGATCGCCCGCGATGGGCAGGTGCAGCGTGTCCATCGCCTGCGCCAGCGGAATATCGGCCCAGTTCAGCAAGGGCTGGCCCATGTTGACCGATGTCAGCCCATTGCCCGCATCGATCGCGTGCAACACGCCCCGCTCGGTGCGCAAGCGCAGCGCGG
>JBEAQJ010000032.1:0-16608 GCA_041163945.1 Pseudomonadota bacterium | reverse complement strand
CCAGCGACGGCGTGGCCGATGCCAACACCACCTGCGCCTGGTTGAGCGAGGCCCGCAGCACCGCCATGTCGCGCGCGTTGTACAGCGCGCCTTCTTCTTGCTTGTAGGAGCTGTCGTGTTCTTCATCGACGACGATCAGCCCCAGGTCGCGGAATGGCAAGAACAGCGCCGAGCGCGCGCCAACAACCAATTGCGCCGCGCCCTGCCCGATCATGCGCCAAGCCCGGCGGCGTTCGGTCATCGTCACGCCCGAATGCCATTCGGCCGGCTTGGCGCCGAACCGGGCCTCGACCCGGGTCAGGAATTCCGATGTCAGCGCGATCTCGGGCAAGAGCACCAGCGCCTGGCGGCCCGCGCGCAGGCAAGCGGCCACGGCTTCCAGGTAGACCTCGGTCTTGCCCGACCCGGTGATCCCCTTGAGCAGGGTTGTGCCATAGTGCCCCGTCGCGATCGCGGCTTGCAGCGCATCGGCGGCGGCCTGCTGATCGGCCGTCAGGGGCTTGCCGGGGCGCTGGGCATCGAGGGTCAGAAACGGCGCATCGCGCGGCGTGTCGGTTTCCACCACCACACCCTGCGCCGCCAGCCCCTTGATGACCGAGGATGTCACCCCCGCCAATTCGGCCAATTCCCACAAGGTAAAGCCCAGCCCGCCATATTCGACCAGCGCGGCGATGACGCGGGCGCGCGCATCGGTCAGGCGATCGGGCTGGGCATGGCCCAGCCGGTAGATCTTGCGCATGCCGGGCGGGTCGGACAGGCCCGGCACCCGGGTGGCCAAGCGCAACATTTGCGACAGAGGGGTCAGCGTATAGGCCCCGGCCTTTTCCAGAAACAGCTTCAGCTCTTCGCGCATGGGCGCCACATCCAGCACCCGGCTGACGGCGCGCAGCTTGGCTGCATCCACATCGCCCTGCCCCGGCCCCCAGACCACGCCCAGAACCTTGCGCGGGCCCAACGGCACCTCGACAAAGGCCCCCAGCCAACACCCGCCTTCGGGGGCGATGTAGTCCAGCACCCGGTCGACGGGCTCGGGCGTCAGGATGCCGACGCGGGTGCCTTGCGCGAAATAGCTGTCGGTCATGCCTTCCCGCCCGGGGATCGCTGCGTTAGAAGCCTCACAACTCACCATGACCTCCGCCAGAAAGGAAGGGCCGCCATGAAATTCTTTGTGGATACCGCCGATGTCGATGCGATCCGGGAACTCAACGACCTCGGGATGGTCGATGGGGTCACCACGAACCCCTCGATCATCGCCAAGTCCGGCCGCGACATCAAAGAGGTCACCGCCGAAATCTGCGCCATGATCCCCGGCCGGCCGGTGTCTGCGGAAACCGTGGCCCTCGATGCCGAAGGCATGATCGCCGAAGGCCGTGAACTGGCCAAGATCGCCGACAACATCGCCATCAAGGTTCCGTTGACATGGGATGGGCTCAAGGCGTGCCGCGTGCTGTCGGGCGAAGGGCGCATGGTCAATGTGACCTTGTGTTTTTCTGCCAACCAGGCGCTTTTGGCGGCCAAGGCGGGGGCCAGCTTCATCTCGCCTTTCGTCGGGCGCCTGGATGACATCAACCTCGACGGGATGGAGCTGATCGCCGAGATCCGCCAGATCTACGACAATTACGACTTCACGACCGAGATCCTGACCGCATCCGTGCGGACGGCAAATCACATGAAAGAGGCGGCGCTGTTGGGTGCCGATGTGGCAACTGCGCCACCCGCGGTCATCAAAGCGATGGCAAACCACGTGCTGACCGACAAGGGACTGGACGCATTTCTGAAGGATTGGGCAAAAACAGGGCAGAAAATCCTGTGATCTTGCGATAAGGTCCGGGCACAACAATCATAACCCATGAGGCAGCCCCCCGTGAGCCGTGTTGAACCCGACGAAGCATCATCCCATGCCGCCCAGGATTGGCGCAGCCGTATCCTGGCGGACCCAGAGCTGATCCTGGACGACCGCGACCTGATGCGGGCGCTGATCGCGGCCAATGATCGGCAAATGGGTGGCAACATCGTCGACATGCGCGGCATCGCGATGGAACGGCTGGAACAGCGACTTGAGCGGCTGGAAGACACCCACCGCTCGGTGATTGCGGCCGCCTACGAGAATCTTTCGGGCACCAACCTGATCCACCGCGCCATCCTAAAGCTGTTGGAACAGCCCGATTTCGAGACCTTTCTCAAGGCGTTGGGCACCGATATCGCCAGCACGCTGCGGGTGGACCGGATCCGGCTGGTTCTCGAAAGCGCCGACGCCACCGCCACCGCGGCGCCGCATGTCCAGAAGCTGGAAGATGTACTTTGCATTGTCGCCCCGGGCTTTGGCCAAAGCTACATCACCGCGGGCCGCGCCGTGCCCCACCGCGAGGTGACATTGCGCCCGACAGGCCCGGACAGCGAGCTGGTGTTTGGCGCGGATGCCGCGTGGATCGCCTCCGAGGCGGTGATGGTCATTGATCTGGGCCCCACCCGTCTGCCGGGGTTGCTGGTGATGGGCGGGCAGGATCCCCACCAGTTCCGGCCCAGCCAAGGCACTGATCTGTTGACCTTTTTCGCCGGTGTCTTTGCCCGGCAGATGCGGCGCTGGCTGGAATAGCGGACATGAGCTTGGCGCTTGGGCCCGCGCTGCGCGCGCTGATGGAACACTGGCGCATCCATCTGTCCAGCCTGCGCAAGACCGCCGATGCGACCGTCGACGCCTATGGGCGCGACCTGACCGATTTCGTGCAATTCCAAACGCAGCATCACGGCGATGTTCTGGACCTTGCCACGCTGAAGGCCCTGTCGGCGTCGGACCTGCGCGCCTGGATGGCCGCGCAGCGCGCCCGGGGCGTCGGGTCGCGGTCGCTGGCGCGCCGGGTGTCGGCGATCAAGTCGTTTTACCGCTGGTGGGCCGAACGCGACGGCTTTGACGCCACCACCATCTTGTCCATGCGCAGCCCCAAACATGGCCGGCGCCTGCCGCGCCCGCTGTCGGTCGAAGCCGCCCGCGACGTGATCGAGACGGTGGGCGCGCAAGATGACCGCGACTGGGTGGCTGCACGCGACGTGGCCATCGTGACCTTGCTTTACGGCTGCGGCCTGCGCCGGGGCGAAGCGCTGGGCCTGGATGGCGGGGTCTTGCCCTTGGGCGATACCTTGCGCGTGCGCGGCAAGGGATCAAAGGACCGCGAGGTGCCGGTGCTGCCGGCCGCCCGTGCCGCCGTGGCGCGCTATGCCGCGCTGTGCCCGCACGATCTGCGGCCGGGTGTGCCGTTGTTTCGCGGCATCCGGGGTGGGCCGCTCAACGCGCGGCTGGTGGCCGGGGTGATGGAACAGGCGCGGCTTCAGCTGGGCCTGCCGGCCACGGCCACGCCGCATGCGCTGCGCCACAGTTTTGCCACCCATCTTCTGGATGCGGGCGGCGATCTGCGCGCGATCCAGGATCTGCTGGGGCATGCGTCGCTGTCCACGACACAGGCCTATACCGCGGTCGACACGGCACGGCTGCTGGCGGTCTATTCCGCCGCGCATCCCAAGGCGTGACGTCACAAAAACGTCACATCTGTGGTTGCCAAGCGCGCCAGAACGCTGCATCTGGAACAGATGCGAATTCGGGCTTACAGCGTCCATCTGTTCACCGCGCTTGGCGCGTCGCTGGCCATGCTGGCGCTGCTGGCCACGGCACAGCATGACTGGGCGATGATGACCATCTGGCTGACCGTCGCCTTCGTGGTTGACGGCATCGACGGGCCCTTGGCACGCCGCTATGCGGTGACCGAAAACGCCCCGGTCATCGATGGGGTGCTTTTGGACCTGATCGTGGATTTCCTGACCTATGTGATGATCCCCGCCTACGCGCTTTACGGGTCGGGGCTGTTGCCGGGCTGGTCGGGCTGGATCGTGGTCTTGCTGATCCCTTTCGCCTCGGCGCTCTATTTCGCGGATACGCGCATGAAGACCGCCGACAAAAGCTTTCGCGGTTTTCCGGCCTGCTGGAACATGGTCGCGCTGGCACTGTTGGTGATCTTGCCACCTTGGGAGATCATCCTGGCGCTGGTCGTTGCGCTGTGCGTGGCCCAGTTCCTGAACCTGAAGTTCGTCCACCCCGTTCGCACGGCGCGCTGGCGGTGGCTGACGCTGCCCATCGCGCTGATCTGGACGGCATCGATCGCATTGGCCGCGGCGCTGGATTTCGCGTCGAACCCGGCCCTGACGGCGGTGGTGACGGCCAGCTCGATCTATCTGCTGCTGGCGGGCATCGTGCAGCAGGTGATCCCGGCGCGCGGCTAGCCGCGGTCGCGGATAATCGCGGCGAAGCTGTCGAACATCGGCTCAGAGGCGGCGATGATCTGGCCATCCTCCAGCAGATCTTGCCCCTCGCGGATCGGCTGCACCAGGCCGCCCGCCTCGCGCACCAACAAGATGCCGGCTGCGATATCCCAAGAATGCAAGCCGCGTTCCCAGTAGCCTTCGTAACGGCCCGCCGCCACATAGGCCAGATCCAGCGCGGCCGATCCCCAGCGCCGCACCCCGGCGCAGGCGGGCATCAAGCGTGCCAGATCCTGCAAGGTCGCAGGCAGATACTTGGCCCCGCCGAAGGGCACGCCGGTGGCAAAGACGCTTTCAATCATCTTGTTGCGCCCCGACACGCGCAAACGCTGGCTGTCGTTCAACCAACATCCCGCCCCTTTTTCGGCATAAAACATTTCATCCTTGGCCGGATCATACACCACGCCGGCCACGATCTCGCCCTTGTGTTCCAGGGCGATCGACACCGCCCAATGCGGCATGCCGTGCAAGAAATTCGTGGTGCCATCCAAGGGATCGACGATCCAGCGCCGGGTCGGGTCGGTGCCTGCGATCTGGGTGCCTTCCTCACCCAGAAATCCGTAGTTCGGACGGGCACCCAACAGCTCGGCCTTCAGGATATCCTCGGCGGCGCGATCGGCGCGGCTGACGAAATCACCCGGGCCCTTGGACGAGACCTGAAGGTTTTCAACCTCGCGGAAATCCTTGACCAGACTGCGCCCCGCCTTGCGGGCGGCCTTGAGCATGATGTTGAGATTGGCGCTGCCCTGCATGCTGATCGTCTCCGGTGCGAACAAGCCGCGCGTATAAGCGCCGGGCCGGCGAATGCCAAGCCGCTTGATCGCGACGGCACTACGCGGGGGCGCCACCCCCGTGCCATTGCCCACGCGCCAGCATCAGATCGCGCAGCACCCGCGGCCGGTCGGTCATGATCGCGCCCACGCCCATGTCCAGATACCGCGCCATCTGGTCGGGATCATTGATGGTCCAGACCTGCACATCGACCCCGCGCCGCGCTGCGGCGCCCAACAGGCGCGGCGTGACCACCGGAATACCGCGGAAGCTGGGCGGCAGCTGCACCAGCGCGACACCCGGATCCGGCATGGGCAGGCCCCACCCGGCCAGCCACAACGCCGCCACCCGGGCATGGGCGGGCGACCAGCACAGGCCCGGGCCCAGCAAGGCACGCATCGCCGCCGTGCGGGCCGCCGAAAACGCCCCCACGCACACCCGCCCCAGCGCATCGCCGCGGCGGATCACTTCCGCCAAGGGCCCGGCCACACGGTCGCATTTCAGCTCGAAGGTGATACAAAGATCGGGAAACGCGGCCAGGATTTCATCGGCCCGCGGGATCGCCGCACCGCCCCAGGTGCGGATACCGGCCAGGTCGGCCCAATCCAGATCGGCGATGGCACGCGGGTCGCCCGTCATGCGCGCAAGCGTCGGGTCATGGTGAACCACCGCCACCCCATCACGGGTTGCGCGCACATCGATCTCGACATGGCTATAGCCCAAACCGACCGCGTGCCGGATCGCGGACAGGGTGTTTTCCTCGGCCTCCAGCGCCCCGCCCCGATGCGCCACGGCCAAGGGTCGGGGATGGTCCAGGAACGGATGGCGCGCGGTCATCGCCGTTGCAGCTTGGGCGGTTCACTGCGGCAAAGTTTCAGCATCTGCGCCATGAACGGCTTTGCGCTGTCTTCGGTGCGGGTCGCGCCATAAAGGCGCCGGGTGATGCCCTGTTCGGTCAGCCGCCGCGTGACAAGCGACGGGTGCTTGGCGCTGTCGCGCACCACCCAATCAGGCAGGACCGCCACCCCCCGCCCCGAGGCCACCAAAAGCAAGATCACCGCCGACAATTCCACCTGGCGGATCGATTTCGGTTCAACCCCGGCGGCAAACAGCAGCTGTGAAAAGACATCCAGCCGGGCACGTTCCACCGGATAGGTGATCAACGCCTGATCGGCGAAATCCACCGCATCGATCCAGGGTTTTGCCGCCAGCGGATGATCGGCGGCACAGACAAACACCGGTTCGTAATCAAACAGCGGCGTGAAATCGACCCCTGCCAGCTTTTCGGGATCGGACGATACCACCAGATCCACCTCTTCGCGCAAGAGCGCCGGCAACGCTTCGAATTGCAGCCCGGGCCGGATGTCGACATCGATATCGGGCCAGGATTGGCGAAAGGCTTCCAGCACCGGCAAGAGCCAATCGAAACAGGCGTGACATTCGATGGCGATGTGCAAACGCCCCGTTCTGCCCTTGCGCAGCGACAGGAATTCTTCCTCGAGCGCGGCAATGCGCGGCAGCACATCCTCGGCCAGCCGCAACAGTTTCAGACCGGCCGGCGACAGCTTCATCGGCTTGGCGCGACGCACGAACAATTCCAGCCCCGCCTGATCCTCCAGCCCCTTGATCTGGTGGCTGAGCGCGCTTTGCGTGATGTGCAGCCGGGCGGCCGCCCGCGCCAGCCCACCCTCTTCGTGGATGGCCTTGATCGTGCGCAGGTGGCGGAACTCAAGATGCATGTCCGACTCATATTGATGTTGAAGATTATGAATTTGTCGCAATTGTCATTCTATGCGACATGCTGGGCCACCAGATCAAGCATTGGATGTATCATGGCCGCGCCTCGTGTTTCCTTCGAATTCTTCCCGCCCAAGTCGCTCGAGGCCTCGTTTCGGCTGTGGGAAACGCTGGGCGTTCTTTCGCCGCTCGGGCCGGAATTCGTGTCGGTGACCTATGGGGCGGGCGGCACCACACGGGCGCTGACCCATGACGCGGTCAAAACCATCCATGCCCATACCGGCGTGCCGGTCGCCGCGCATCTGACCTGTGTGGATGCCACACGGACCGAAACGCTGGACATCGCCGAAAGCTATGCCGCCGCCGGCGTGCGGCAGATCGTGGCGCTTCGCGGCGATCCGCCCAAGGGTCAGGGCCGCTTCACCCCGCACCCGCAGGGCTTTGCCAGCTCCATCGAACTGATCGCCGCACTGGCCCAGACCGGCAAGTTTCACCTGCGCGTGGGGGCCTACCCCGACCCGCACCCCGAAGCCCAGACGCTGCAGGACTGCGTCGATTTTCTGAAACGCAAGATCGACGCAGGCGCAGGTTCGGCCATCACGCAGTTCTTTTTCGAGGCCAAGACCTTCTTTCGCTTTCGCGATGCCTGCGCGGCGGCGGGCATCAGCGCCCCGATCATTCCCGGCATCCTGCCGATCCAGAACTGGGCGGGCGTGCGCAAATTCGCCGAAACCTGCGGCACGGCGATCCCGGCCTGGCTTGATGATGCCTATGACAAGGCGATCCGCGATGGCCGCGAAACCTTGTTGTCGACGGCACTTGCGGCCGAGTTGTGCAGCGAACTGATCGCGGGCGGGGTGGAAGATCTCCATTTCTACACGCTCAACGCCCCCGATCTGACGCGGGATGTTTGCGCCGCGCTGGGGGTGGCGCCCAAGGCAGCACTTTCGCAAGTGGCCTGACGGCACGGGGGCTCTGCCCCCGGCCTGCGGCCTCCCCCGGAGTATTTTCAAAGCAAAGATGGCAGGATCGCCGGGCGCAAAGGGGCCTGCGCGGCGCTGGGATGAATTGACTTGCGCGCAACGCTGCGCGATGCAGGTTCTTTGATGTCCGCAACGGAGACGGAGATGATTTCGCCTGTCCTGCCCAGCTACAACCGCGCCAAGCTGTCCTTCGTGAAAGGCGAAGGTTCGTGGATGGTCGAGGCGGATGGCCGACGCTTTCTGGATTTCGGATCGGGCATCGCGGTGATGTCACTGGGCCATGGGCACCCGAGGCTGATCAAGGCGCTGACCGATCAGGCGGGCGCGTTGTGGCACACCTCGAACCTTTACACCGTGCCCCAGCAAGAGGCGCTGGCCGAGCGGCTGGTTGAACACAGCTTTGCCGATACCGTGTTTTTCTGCAATTCCGGCACCGAGGCGACCGAACTGGCCGTGAAGATGGCGCGCAAGTACTGGTATGACAGCGACACGCCCGAACGCACCACGATCCTGACCTTCGAAGGCGCGTTCCACGGCCGCTCGATCGCCGCGATCTCGGCGGCCGGATCGGAAAAGCTGACCAAGGGGTTCGGGCCCCTTCTGCCCGGTTTTCGGCAACTGCCCTTCGGTGATCACGCGGCGCTGCGCGAAGCGGCCGGCGCGCCGGATGTGGGGGCCATCATGGTCGAGCCGGTGCAGGGCGAAAGTGGCATACGGCCGCTTCCGGACGCATGCCTCAAGGGCTTGCGCGATCTGTGCGACCAATACGGGCTTTTGCTGATATTTGATGAGATCCAGTGCGGCGTGGGGCGGACGGGCCGGCTTTTCGCCCATGAATGGGCAGGGATCACCCCCGACATCATGATGGTCGCCAAGGGCATCGGGGGCGGCTATCCGCTGGGTGCGCTTTTGGCGACCGAACAGGCCGCGCGCGGCATGACGGCAGGCACGCATGGATCGACCTATGGCGGCAACCCTTTGGGCTGTGCCGTGGGGGCGGCGGTGATGGATGAAATCACCAAGCCCGGCTTTCTGGAGGATGTCCGCAAAAAAGCGGGACTGCTGCGCCAGAAGCTCGAAGGCCTTGTCGCGGCCCATCCCGACATCTTCGAATCCGTGCGCGGATCGGGGCTGATGCTGGGGCTGAAATGTCGCGCCACCAACACCGATGTCGTGGCCGCCGGCTACGACGCGCAAATCCTGACCGTGCCTGCGGGCGACAATGTTGTGCGCATCTTGCCGGCGCTGACCATAACGGAAGACGAAATCACCCAAGGCGTCACGCGCCTTGACGCCGCCGCCAGCGCCCTCAGCCGAAAGATCGCGGCAGCCTGACCCCATCTTTGCTTTGCAAATACTCCGGGGGGTCCGGGGGGCTGGCCCCCCGGCGCCGCCCCCAAGCCGAAAGGCCCGCCGATGCCCCATTTCCTCGACATCAACAAGACCGACCCCGGCGCGCTGCGCGCGATGATCGATCAAGCCGCAGCCATGAAACGCGCACGGGCCGACCGCCCCAGGGGCGCCCCCGATGACGACCAGCCGCTGGCGGGCCGAATGGTGGCGCTGATCTTCGAAAAGCCGTCGACCCGCACGCGGGTCTCCTTTGACGTCGGCGTGCGCCAGATGGGCGGGCAGACCATGGTGCTGACCGGATCGGAGATGCAGCTTGGCCATGGCGAAACCATCGCCGACACCGCGCGCGTGCTGTCGCGCTATGTCGACCTGATCATGCTGCGCACCTATGAGGAGGATGTGCTGTTGGAAATGGCCGATCACGCCAGCGTGCCGGTAATCAACGGCCTGACAAACCGCACCCATCCTTGCCAGATCATGGCCGACATCCTGACCTTCGAGGAACACCGCGGCCCGATCGCGGGCAAAAAGGTCACCTGGTGTGGCGATGGCAACAATGTCTTCGCAAGCTTCGCCCATGCCGCGGGGCAGTTCGGTTTCGACCTGACCTTTTCGGGGCCCGAAACGCTCGACCCCGAGCGTGTCTTTCTCGACCAGGCGCGCGCCAAGGGCGCAGCCGTCGCGATCGAACGCGACCCGGTCCGCGCAGTTGCGGGGGCCGATCTGGTCGTGACCGACACTTGGATTTCCATGCATGACAGCCAGACCACCCGCGAACGCCGCCACAACCAGCTGCGCCCTTACCAGGTGAACGAGGCGCTGATGGCCCACGCCAAGCCCGATGCGCTGTTCATGCATTGCCTGCCCGCGCATCGGAACGAGGAAGTCACCGACGCCGTGATGGATGGTCCGCAATCGGTGGTCTTCGACGAGGCGGAAAACCGGCTGCACGCGCAAAAGGCAATCCTGCGCTGGTGTCTGGGCGTGTGACGGACGGGCCAGCCGTGCCAGCCCCAGCACCCGTTGCGCCAAATCTGGCGGGGCCGCAGCACGCGGCACCGGGGCGCGCCGTGATTCTCATGATCGCCGCCACCGCGTTGATCGCGGGCACGACGCTTTTGGCAAAGGCGCTGGGCACCGATGCGCTGGGGCCCGCGCTGCACCCGGTTCAGGTCAGCTTTGGCCGTTTCCTGTTTGCCTGGATCGCCATTGCCACCAGCGTGGCCGTGCTGCGCCCGGCCTTGTCGCGGCCCGACTACAAGACCCACGCGATCCGCACGATCTGTGGCTGGTCGGGCGTGACGCTGATGTTCGCGGCCGCCGCGGCCATCCCGCTGTCGGATGCGACCGCGATCTCGTTTCTGAACCCGGTCTTCGCCATGATGCTTGCCATACCGCTGCTGGGCGAACGGGTGGGCCCATGGCGCTGGGCCGCGGCGGCCATCGCGCTGATGGGCGCCTTGATCCTGATCCGGCCGGGCACGACGGCCATGCAGCCCGGCGCGCTGCTGGCGCTGGGCGCGGCGCTGGCCCTGGGGTTGGAGCTGATCTACATGAAGCGCCTGTCGGGCCGCGAGCGGCCGCTTCAGATCCTGTTTGTCAACAATTCCATGGGCCTGACCATTGCCACCTGCGCGGTGATCTGGGTCTGGCAGGCGCCCACGCCGGCGCAATGGGCGGGGTTGGTGGCCATCGGGCTGATCATGGCGGGGGCGCAGGTGTTCTTTATCAATGCCCTTGCGCGGGCCGACGCCAGCTTTGTCACGCCGTTTTCCTACCTGACGCTGGTCTTTGCAGCTGTCTATGACGGGGCGATCTTTGGCGTTGTTCCCACGGCGCTGAGCGTGATCGGGGCCTTGACCATCATCGCGGGCGCCGCACTTCTGGCCTGGCGCGAACAGGTCAACCGCCGTCGCGCAGAAGCCGCACCCTTGCACCCGAGCGGCAGGGGGTTAGAATAGCGCTTCAATTTCGCGCAAGTCCCGGCCATATGATGGGACCTTGGGCTGGATCGCCAAAAGGCCGACCCTCAGATCAGGAGACGGGCATGTCCTGGACCGACGAACGCGTCGAGACGTTGAAGAAGATGTGGGGCGAAGGCCAATCGGCCAGCCAGATCGCCAAGGAACTGGGCGGGGTCACGCGCAACGCGGTGATCGGCAAGGTCCATCGCCTGGGCCTGTCCAACCGCGTGGGCGCGGCCACCAGCACCACGCCGGCCCCGCAGGCCAAGCCCAGCCCCGATGCCGCCGAAGCGCGCCCCGCGACAGCGGCGGCCAAATCGCCGCGCAAGGACGACGCGCGCACCGCCCCCTCGGAACCCGAGATGCCGGCCGCGTTCGTCGACGATGATCCCCCCCCGCGTCCCAGCAATGTGACGCCGCTGCGCAAACCGATCGTGCCCGCGGGTCAACCGCTGCCGCCGCAGCCCTCGGCCAATGAAATCAGCCCCGAAGCCTTGGCCAAGGTGCAAGAGGTCGAAAAGACCGCCAAGCGCATCAGCCTGATGGAACTGACCGAACGCACCTGCAAATGGCCCATCGGGGACCCCGCAACGCAGGAATTCTATTTCTGCGGCCTGCCCGTGCAACAGGGCAAGCCCTATTGCGAGGCGCATGTGGGCGTGGCCTTTCAGCCGATGTCGGCCCGCCGCGACCGCCGCCGGTAACGGCGCGGATCCGGGCCAAAGTGTCAGCCGCGTGACCATCGCCAGATCACGCAGGCGGGCGCGCGACATCGTGCCGGCCGCGCCGTGCCCCAAGGCGCATGGCCACGTCACGGCCGGATGTCGGGCGGTGGCTTTCCCTTTTGTGCGGGGCGCGCTATCTGCGCGGGCATGACACAGAACCCGCCCGACTTGCGCCCCGACCTTGCCCGCGCCCAGGTGCCCGATGCGGCCCGCCCCGGCCAACCCCGGATCGGCATGGTCAGCCTTGGCTGCCCCAAGGCGCTGGTCGACAGCGAACGCATCCTGACGCGGCTTCGGGCCGAAGGTTACGCCATTTCGCCCGATTACGCGGGCGCGGACGCGGTGATCGTGAACACCTGCGGGTTTCTCGATTCGGCCAAGGTTGAAAGCCTTGAGGCCATCGGTGAAGCGCTGCGCGAAAACGGGCGCGTGATCGTCACCGGATGCCTGGGCGCGGAACCCGACACCATCACCGGCGCCCATCCCACCGTTCTGGCGGTGACCGGCCCGCATCAATACGAACAGGTGCTTGATGCCGTGCACAAGGCGGTGCCGCCCGCGCCCGATCCGTTTGTCGACCTGTTGCCGGCCACGGGGGTCAAGCTGACGCCGCGCCATTACAGCTACCTCAAGATCGCCGAAGGCTGCGATCACAAATGCCGCTTCTGCATCATTCCCGACATGCGCGGGCGGCTTCAATCGCGCCCCGCCAAGGCCATCCTGCGCGAGGCTGAAAAGCTGGTCGCCGCCGGGGTGCGCGAGCTTCTGGTGATTTCACAAGACACATCGGCCTATGGCACCGACTGGAAAGAGCGTGATCAGAAATTTCCAATTCTCGATCTATCCAGAGATTTATCCACACTGGGAGCCTGGGTTCGCTTGCACTATGTCTACCCTTACCCGCATGTGCGCGATCTGATCCCCTTGATGGCGGATCCCGCCAACGGGCTGTTGCCCTATCTGGATATCCCGTTCCAGCATGCCCACCCCGACACGCTGCGCCGGATGGCGCGGCCGGCGGCAGCATCGCGCACCTTGGATGAAATCGCCGCATGGCGGCGCGATTGCCCCGACATCACGCTGCGTTCGACCTTCATCGTGGGCTATCCCGGCGAAACCGAAGATGAATTCCAGACGCTGCTCGACTGGCTCGAGGCCGCACAGCTGGATCGGGTCGGGTGCTTCAAATACGAAAACGTGGCCGGGGCGCGCTCGAACACCTTGCCGGACCATGTGGCCGAGGACATCAAGCAAGACCGCTGGGAACGGTTCATGCAAAAAGCCCAAGCCATTTCGGAAACCAAGCTGGCCGCCAAGCTTGGCCGTACGCTGAGCGTGCTGGTCGATGCGGTCGACGATCAAGGCGCCACCTGCCGCACCATGGCCGATGCCCCGGAAATCGACGGCAACCTGTTCATCGATGCCGATTTCGAAACCCTGCGCCCGGGCGACATCGTCAACGTCACGGTGGAAGAGGCGGGCGACTACGACCTGTGGGGCCGTCTGGCGACCTAGGCGGTGCGATCCGGCGGCCCCCGTCGCTCGTCGGTGGCCAGGGCGCGCAAGATGTCGGCGTTGCGGCAATATTCGGGCGCCGCCGTCGCGCGCGCGGTACGCTCCAACCAATGCCCGCAGGCGCCGGGATTGGCGCAACCGCCACAAGCCTGCACCATCGCCGTCTGGGTTTCGGGTGGCAGCACCCCTTGCATCGCGGCAGCCTCCAGATCGACGCCCAATGTTTCGGCCATCCGGCCCATCAGCGTGTCATCTGGCGCGCGGGTCTTTCTGCCCGGCATCGGTCATCCCCCAATGCGGCCCTGTCGGGGCGGATGGATCATGGGAACAGCCTATGCGATGGCGCAACGCCGACCTTGACCCAGATCAAAGCAGGGGGCGGCGGGTCTCGGCCACGGTGCGGCGCACGGTTTCCATCCGCTCGGCATTGGGCGGATGGGTGGCCATGAAATTCCGCGCGGGATCGGGGATGCGCGCGAAAAACGCGGCACCGCGCAACGGGTCATACCCGGCGCGCAGGGCGATGATGGTGCCGATGGCATCGGCATCCAGTTCGGCTTGGCGGCTGAACTGACGGGCCACCACCGCCGCGCCGATCTGGGCCACCTCGCCCACGGCGCGGTCGCTGGCGCCGCCGGCGCGCGCAATCTGGGCAAAGACCTCGGCCCCCAGATCGGCGCGGGCGCGCACTTGGGGCAGGTGGCGGCCAATGTGGTGGCCCGCTTCATGGCCCATGACAAACGCCAGCTCATCGGCATTTTCGGCCATGGTGATCAGGCCGAGGGTAAAGATGATGGCGGGGCGGCCAGCCTCGTCGATCGTGTGAAAGGCATTCACACCCTTTTGCGGGGCACCATCGACGTAGATTGCGAAATCGCAGGGCTGATCGGGGGTGCGTTCTTGGCACAGCTGTTCGGCCACGGGCTCGACGCGGGCGATGACGTCGCGAAAATTCATCGCCGCCTGTTGCGGGGTGAGCTTCGGCGCCACGACCGGCGCCGTGGCCGTCGGCACGCAGCCCGCCAGCGACAAGGCCAATCCCAAAATCAGGGCAAAACGGCGCATCGACGGCCCCTGTTCACGAACACACCGAACCCTAGCCGACCGGCCACCCGCGTCCAGCCCCCTTCACGGCTTTGTGCCCGAAACCGCGTCAGCCGGCGCTTGACGCGCGGCTTGCGCAAGATAGCTGGCGGTCATGGCCTTCACGCGCATCCTGTACAACGAACGCTGCCCGATCTGCCGGGCCGAGATCGCCCATTACCGCGCCCGCGCCGAACGGGCGCGCGCACCGCTGGTGTTCGAAGATCTGAACACCGCGGATCTGGGCGGCTGGCAGCTGACCGCGGATCAGGCCAAGCGGCGCCTGCATGCCGCCTTGCCCGATGGGCAGGTGATCAGCGGCATTCCCGCATTCGCCGCGATCTGGGCGCTGCTTCCGGGTTTTGGCTGGCTGGCGCGGCTGGTGATGCTGCCGGGCCTGCGCGGCTTGGCCGATCTGGCCTACAACCGTGTCGCGGCCCCGTGGCTTTACCGGCGCCAGATGCGCCGGGATGCGCAGGATCTTGCAGGAAAATGCACGCCACCCTAGGCTGGCCCCATGTTCACCATCGAACACGATTTCGACGCCACGCTGATCACCCTCGTGGATGAGGGGGAAGACGGCCAGCCCTTGCAGGAAGATGTGGCAATCGCGGCCTTTGCCGAATGCGTGACCATCACCCAATACGATGCCCGCACCGACCACGAACAGGTCGTGACCCTGTCGATGGCGCAGCTGCGCGATCTGGCCGCGGCGCTCAATCTGCCCGAAGGCGTCTATCGGCTGGAACGCTGACGTGCCGCCGCACGGCTGCGCGGCGCGCGCCGGCCAAACCGCCCCATGGCATGGCCGGCCCATTTCACCCATGGCCATGGACAGACCGCGCACCGCCTGCCCATAGTGACACATCCGATCTGGGGGGGTGGCCATGACCACGGGCTTTTTCGTCAATGAACGCTGTTTTTGGCATTCGGGCGGCAATTACAGTTTTCTGGTGCCCGTGGGTGGGCTGATGCAGCCCGCCACCGGCAGCGGGCTGCCAGAGAACCCCGAAACCAAGCGGCGCTTTCGCAATTTGGTCGAGGTGACGGGGCTGATGGCCGAACTGGCCACACCCAGCGCCGCCCCCGCCAGCGACGAAGACATCCTGCGCATTCACCCGCGGTCCTATATCGATCTGTTTCGTCAGGCCTGCGCCGAAGGTGGCGGGGAATTGGGGCTGCGCACGCCCTTTGGGCCCGATGGATACGACATCGCGGCCCTGTCGGCGGGCTTGACCAAGGCAGCGCTGTTTGACGTGTTGCAGGGGCGTCTTGACAATGCCTATGCGCTTTCGCGCCCGCCGGGCCATCACTGCCTGCCCGATTTCCCCAATGGCTTTTGCCTTTTGAACAACATCGCCATCGCGCTCGAGGCCGCGCGCGCCGCCGGGCTTGCAGACCGGATCGCAGTCATCGACTGGGATGTGCACCATGGCAACGGCACCGAAGCGATCTATTACGAACGCGCCGACACCTTGACCATTTCGATCCACCAGGAACGCAATTATCCCCGCGACAGTGGCGATTTCGACGATCGGGGCGCGGCGGCGGGCGAAGGGTACAACCTGAACATCCCGCTGCCCGCGGGCGGTGGCCATGCCACCTATCTGGAAGCCTTCGAGCGATTGGTGATCCCGCAATTGCAGGGGTTTCAGCCTGATGCCATCGTGGTGGCCTGTGGCTTCGATGCGTCGGGCGTCGACCCGTTGGGGCGGATGATGGCCACCTCGGACACCTTTCGCGCCATGACCGCCCTGACGATGGAAGCCGCCGCCGACATGTGCGAAGGCCGGCTGATGCTGACCCACGAAGGCGGCTATTCCGAAGCGCATGTGCCCTTTTGCGGCCATGCGGTTTTGGAAACCCTGGCCGGCAGCGACATCACCGCCCCCGACCCGTTGAAGGACCGGATCGAAGGGCAACAGCCCGGTCCCCGGTTTCAGGCCTATTGTTCGACCCTTCTGGCCGAGATGGAAGCGGCGCTGGATTCCTGAGCCCACGTTGACTTCGCCGCAGCGCAGCGGCAGGGTGCGCAGGGTTTGGTATCGGAGATGGACGTCCATGAACAAGATCTATGGCTCTGCGCGGGACGCGCTGGATGGTGTTTTGTTTGAGGGGATGTTGATTGCGGCGGGGGGGTTTGGGTTGTGCGGGATCCCCGAGCTT
>JBEAQJ010000031.1:0-30128 GCA_041163945.1 Pseudomonadota bacterium | reverse complement strand
CGAAATGCTATGGCGGGGACGCCACGCGCAAGCGCAAGCTTCTGGACAAGCAAAAGGCCGGCAAGAAAAAGATGCGCCAGTTCGGCAAGGTCGAAATCCCGCAATCGGCCTTCATCAATGCGCTGAAGATGGACAGCTAACGGGCCTTGGTTTGTTGGCGGTGTCCGCGCATGTTTGTGCGGCAACGGGCCAGAGCGCGCGATACCATACGCCGGTTCGGTGCCCTATCCGGGGTCTGGGAGCGCCCCCCTGACAGCCTCGGGGTGGTCCGTCAAAAACCCGCGCAAGAGCGCAAAGAGACGGCGCGCTTCGGGCAGGTCGTCGGCATGCAAGGCCGCGCGGATATCTTCGCACAGCATCTGGTTCAGCTTTTGCGGCCCGCCGTGCTGGTGCATCAGCTGTTCGATCTCGGCGACGGCATCGGCCGTTGTCACATGCTCATGCGCCGCCACTTGCGCGATCTCGGCGCGCGTCAGGCTGCACATATCCTCAAGGTCTTCGAGCGAGATCATCGGGTCAAGTTCCCTTGTTTGGCGCGATTCCCGGATGCTCGCACATCTGCCGGGCCGGCGGCTTGATGGGGGTCAAATCACGCCGAGGCATCACCGATCGGCGGTCTGCGGCGGTCTGTGAGGCGTTCATCTGGGGGATTGCCGCCTTTGCAGCCGCAGAAAAACGGCCCGAAATGATCATCCGGTGCGCCACCCATCAACCCCTTGAGCCATGGCGCGAAATCGGGCGCACTCACCGGAAATCCACGATTTCTTCCACAGGAAATTTTCATGCTGCGGTGCTTCGGGCTTGCGCGACTCACGCAGCTTCTGAGACCGTTTCCTTACCGCGGCGGGCAACCGAAGCGGGGCACCACGAGCCGAAGGGCCGAAGGCAAGCTGCAGCGGGGACCTGTGCCCCGCGCGTGACGCCCGAAAGCCGGACGAACTGGGGCAGACCCAAAGGAAATGATCTTTGGATCAAAGACTTGGGGCATGCTACCGGACGTTGCGGGCGCGATGTGCGCTGGATCGGCCGCATCCATGATGCGGGTGATACGGCCGCCCTTGGGCGCGGTCCTGGACCGGGCGACAAGGGAAGATGGGCGGGGTCTTGCGGCCGTGCTCATCGGGATCGGCGGATCCTTGGATCGGTCGGTTCTTGCAGGGCGGAACCCCTTCGGGGGCTTTGTCCGAGAGAAGACGTCAGGCAATGCGAAGACCGCGTCTCAGCACCTGACGTCTTCTTCTTTTTTCATGCCGCGATGCAGAAATGGAAAAGGCGGAACCGGCTTGAAACCCGTTCCGCCTTCCGCAATGCGACCGCGTCGTACGCACCTGTGACCCCGCATCTAGGGGTATGGGCCCAGATCTGCAACAAAATCCTGATGATGCGGTCACAATCGCGCAGGCGTGTTGGCAAAGCCGCAACATCTATCGGGGCAAAACCGCCGTTTTGTGACCGGATGGGGCTGTGCTACCCTGTCCCCGCAAATCGAAAGGAGACCCGCCATGCCATCGCCCCAAGGCTACAGCCGCATGCAGATCACCCTGCATTGGGTGGTCATGGTTCTGGTGGCACTGCAATTCCTGCTGCATGATGGCATCGCCGATGCCTATGACCAAGCCGAGGATAGCGGGGTTTACCTGATGTCCGCGCCGGTGATCGGCCATATCGCAGGGGGGGCCTTGATCCTGCTGTTGGCCTGTTGGCGGTTGATCTTGCGCCATGACCGCGGCACCCCGCCCCCGCCTGCGGGCGAACCGGCCGCTGTGCGCAAGGTCGGGCCGATGGTCCATCTGGCCTTCTATGTGCTGCTGATCGGCCTGCCGGTGACCGGCGCCTTGGCCTGGGGTGGGCGAATGGCGGCCGCCGGCGAGGCGCACGAGCTTTTGAAAACCCTGCTGCTCTTGCTCATCCTTGGCCATGTCGGTGCGGTTGCGATGCACCAGCTGGTGTGGAAAACCGGCATCCTTAAACGGATGATGCGCGCGCAGGATTAACCCCGCATCAGGCGTCGAAAAACGCCGCGATGGCGGCTTCGAATTCCCGCGGGCGATCGGCATGCAGCCAATGGCCCGCGCCCGGGATCTTGGCAAGGCGCGCGTTCGGAAACAGGCCCTTGATGGCGGGGCGATGATCGGGTGTCACGTAATCGGACAAGGCGCCCGACAGGAACAGCGTCGGGCCATCGAATGAGCCGGGCAGATCCGGCCAGCCCAGGATCGCGGGCATGAAACATTCCAGAACATCGAGGTTCAGCCGCCAGCGCCGCGCCTTGACATCCAGCGATTGCAGCAAGAAGGCGCGCACGCCATCCCCCGCCACATGCCGGGCCAATTGCACATCCGCGTCACGCCGCGATTGGACCGCACCCAGATCGACCGCGCGCATGGCATCGATCAGATGTTGCTGGGTGTGGCCGTAACCCACCGGCGCAATATCGGCCACGATCAGGCGGCGCACGCGCCCCGGATGGATCAATGCCAAGGCCATCGCCGCCTTGCCGCCCATCGAATGACCAAGCACATCGGCCTGACCGCCATGGGTTGCGATCACCTCCGCCAGATCGGCGGCAAGGTCGGGGTAGCTGTGGCTGGCCTGCCAAGGGCTGTCGCCATGGTTGCGCATGTCGACCGTGATCACCCGCCGGCCATGGTCGGACAGGCGGCGCGCGATCACACCCCAATTGCGCGCCGAACCAAACAGCCCATGCGCAATCAAAATGGGCGGGCGATCGCGATCGTGACCCAGAAAAATGCTGTGCAACATGGCCTCACACATAGGCCCAGGGATCGGCAAAAGGCCAGCCCCCTTGGCGCCATTGCCATCAGCCTTGAGGGCAAGGGACCGGCGGCTGTATCCTTGCCCGGTGATCCAGCTTCAAGGGCGGCGTTTCCATGGCACGGCAGACCACGCGCAACGCACAGGATGATTTGCGGCGCAGCATCGCCGCAGGGCTCGATGTCCGCGCCCCCAGCTTTCAGGCCGCGGTGCGCCGGGCTGGCCGCTTGTTGCCGGCCCGGGCGCGCGATGCTGCCGCAGATCTGGCCGCACTTGACGCCCGCATGGCCCACCCCAAACTGGCCGCGCGCACCGATCCGGCGGTGATCCGGCAGGCCGAAAACCGGTTTCGCCGCAGCCTGCCCGCCCATCCACCGGGCCTGCGCGCCGCCCGGCAGCGGGCCCTGTTGGGCGTCGAGATTGCGTTTCGGTTGGCCGTTGTGATCGGGCTGGTGCTGGTCTTTGTTTACTGGGCCCCCGTGGGCTAGGGTGGGCTAGTGGGCGGGCTTGATGAAGGTGCCATTGCGCAGATCGCGGATGGCCTGCTGCAATTCCTCTTGCGTGTTCATCACGATCGGCCCGTGCCAGGCGACCGGTTCCTCGATGGGCGCCCCTGAAATCAGCAAGAATCGCACGCCCTGTGGCCCGGCCTGAACCGTAACCGTGTCGCCGGTGCCAAAGCGGATCAGCGTCCGGTCACCCGACAGATCACGGATGTTCACCTCGCGGCCCATGACCTCTTTTTCCAGCAACACCCCTTGCGGGCGCGAGGCATCGGCAAAGGCGGCCGCCCCCTCGAACACATAGGCAAAGGCCCGGCGGTAGGTATCGATGCGGAACGTTTTCTTGACGCCGGCGGGCACGGTGATGTCGAGATATTGCGGATCGGCGGCGATGCCATCGACCGGGCCGCGCTTGCCCCAGAATTCCCCCGTGATCACCCGCACATGGGTGCCGTCGTCATCGGTGACCTCGGGAATTTCGGCGCCCTGAATGTCCTGATAGCGGGGCGCGGTCATCTTTTGCGCCGACGGCAGGTTGCCCCACAGCTGAAAGCCATGCATCTGGCCCTTGGCGTTTCCCAAGGGCATTTCCTGGTGCAAGATGCCCGAACCGGCGGTCATCCATTGCACCGACCCCGGCCCCAGGCGGCCCCGGTTGCCCAGGCTGTCGGAATGTTCGACCGTGCCCGCCAGAACATAGGTGATGGTTTCGATCCCGCGATGGGGGTGCCAGGGAAACCCGTCGCGGTAGAAATGCGGATCGTCATTGCGGAAATCATCGAACAGCAGGAACGGATCCAGCTCGGTCGGGTCCTGAAAGCCAAAGGCGCGGTGCAGATGCACGCCCGCCCCCTCCATCGTGGGCTTGGCGCGGCGGGTTTCCAGAACGGGACGGATCGACATGGGCAAGGGTCTCCTTCGGCGGATCGGTTCCCGACATGTAGGCGCTGCGGGGCCGGGGGCAAAGGGGCGCGCGCACAGGGCGGATGTGCGCGAATGCGCAAGTCTCGCCAAAACCCATGCGACAGGCTATGGGTCGGCACCCGACAGCGAAAGACACCATGCCCAGACGCAAAGCCAACGAGCCCGACCTTGACGAGGTGCTGGCCACCATCGACCCCCATCCGATCCGGCGCGTGTTCACCACCGGCGTCGTGGGGGTGCTGGGTGTCTTGTTGATCTATGTCGCCGCCGCCAGCCCCCCCGCCGATCCGGGCTGGCTGGTGTTTCTGTTGGTCCTCGGGGGGGGCTCCGTCTACCTGGCCTGGCGCGTCTGGGGCGCGACGGCTGTGCGCCTCGAACTGACGCGGCGCGAATTGCGCGAGGCGGGCGGACGGGTTCTGTTCGCCCTCGATGAGGTGGAAAGCGTCGACCGCTCGATCTTTGCCTTCAAGCCCGCCGGTGGGTTTCTGGTGCGGCTGAAAGCGCCCACCACCCGCGGCCGCGTCTATGCGCCCGCGCTCTGGTGGCGGTCGGGCAGGCGCGTGGCCGTAGGCGGGGCCACGGCGGCGAGCCAAGCCAAACCCGTGGCCGACCTGATCAAGATCATCGTCGCCGAGCTGAAGGGCGAGATCCCGAAAGGCCGGGGGTAGTGGGCAGGAATCGCAAATTCCGGTGCAGGCATGGGGCCAAAGGAACTTTGCGGCGACAGCAACACGGTTTTTCTTGATGAAATCGAAGATGACAAAGCCCAATCCCCGCAAGGCGGGGTCTGACCACCGGGTGCACGCGTGGTCGGCTCAGATACCCTTGGCCTGATAGCTTTGCGCGACCCGCTCGATGGCCACCAGAAACCCCGCCGTGCGCAAATCGGTGACGCCCGGATGATCCGACCACACCGCCCGCATCGATTGGTAGGCGGCGCGCATCGTGTCATCGAGGCCCGAGCGCACCAGTTCCAATTCGCCCGCACCGCGCAGGTATTTCTGCTTGAAATCGGGGCTCAGCGTCCAACCGATGCCGCTGTCGGCGGATAGCCGTTCCAGCTCATCGACCAGAAGCTGGTGGCGCGATTCCTCTTGCCGGCGCTGCATCCGACCAAAACGGATGTGGCTCAGGTTCTTGACCCATTCGAAATAGCTGACCGTGACACCGCCCGCATTGGCATAAAGATCGGGGATGATCACCGTTCCGCGGGCACGCAAGATATCGTCGGCGCCCGCCGTGATCGGGCCGTTGGCCGCTTCGACGATCAGCGGGGCCTGGATCGCGGCGGCATTGTGGATGTTGATCACCCCCTCCATCGCGGCAGGGATCAAGATGTCACATGCGGCCTCAAGCACACGGGCGCCATCGGGATGATGGCTGCCGCCAGGGTAGCCCGCCACACCGCCGTGGGTGGTGATCCAGTCGCGCAGCGCGGCGATGTCGAGGCCGGCGGGGTTTTCGACCGCCCCATCCCGTTCGATCACATGGGTGACGCGGCAGCCGTCTTCGACCGACAGGAACAGCGCCGCGTGATAGCCCACATTTCCCAACCCCTGAACGATCACGCGCTTGCCATCGAGCGTGCCCGACAGCCCGGCCTTGGCCACATCTTCGGGGTGGCGAAAGAATTCGCGCAACGCATATTGCACCCCGCGCCCCGTGGCCTCGACCCGGCCCTGAATGCCGCCCGCATGGATCGGCTTGCCGGTCACGCAGGCGCGCGCATTGATATCGGTGGTGTTCATGCGGGCGTATTGATCGGCGATGATCGCCATCTCGCGCTCGCCCGTGCCCATGTCGGGGGCGGGCACGTTCTGTGCCGGGTGGATCAGGTCGCGCTTGATCAGCTCATAGGCAAAGCGCCGGGTGATCTTTTCCAGTTCGTCCTCGCTGTAGGCCCGCGGGTCGATGCAAAGCCCACCCTTGGACCCGCCAAACGGTGCCTCGACCAGCGCGCATTTATAGGTCATCAGGGCCGCCAGCGCCTCGACCTCGTCTTGGTTGACGGCAAGTGCGTAACGGATACCGCCCTTGACCGGTTCCATGTGTTCGGAATGGACCGATCGGTACCCGGTGAAGGTTCGGATTTCGCCGCGCAGCCGCACGCCGAAGCGCACCGTGTAGGTGGCGTTGCAGACGCGGATCTTTTCCTCAAGCCCGGGCGGCAGATCCAGCAGCGCCGCCGCGCGGGTGAACATCAGATCGACCGATTGGCGAAAGCTCGGCTCACCGGTTTGCGCGCGCATGGCATCCCTTTCGTGTTCTTGGCCGCACAGGCGGGGCACCCGCGCGGCGCTGCCCGCAGCAAGGCACAGCGCCCCGCGCAACGCAACCGCCGCGGCCCGGCAAGGGCGATCTTGACGGCGAAATGTGACAATTCGCTGAACGGCCGCCGGCGCCGCCATACCCAGCCCCCGCCCCAGACCCGGACCCGGCCCCACCTTGGCCGACAGCCGTCGCGGGCGCATCGCGCGGTGTCGCACGTGGGCTTTTCTTTCCGGTTTTTCCGGCCAATAGTGCCCCGGGCGAGATGGGGAAAAGCATGCGGTATTCGGGCTGGCAGGTGCTGGCGCAGGGATTGACGGGCAATCGCGGCTGGGGCCGGGCATGGCGCGACCCCGCCCCCAAGGACAGCTATGACATCGTGATCATTGGCGGCGGCGGGCATGGCTTGTCGACCGCCTATTACCTGGCGCGCGAACATGGGCTGAGCAACATCGCGGTGCTGGAAAAGGGCTACCTGGGCGGGGGCAGCGTCGGGCGCAACACCACCATCGTGCGCGCCAATTATTTCCTCGACGGCAATTCGCAGTTCTATTCCCATTCGCTCAAGCTTTGGGAAGGGCTGGAGTCGGAGCTGAACTACAACGTGATGCATTCGCAACGCGGGTTGATCAACCTGTTCCATTCCGACGGGCAGCGCGACGCCTTCGTGCGGCGGGGCAACATGATGATCAACCAGGGCGACGACGCGATCTTGCTGGACCGCGAAGCTTGCCGCAAGCTGTTGCCCTATCTCGATTACACGCAGACGCGCTTTCCGATCTACGGCGGTCTTTATCACCCACGCGGCGGCACCGCGCGCCATGATGCGGTGGCCTGGGGCTATGCCCGCGGGGCCGACCGGCGCGGGGTGGACCTGATCCAGAATTGCGAGGTGACGGGCATCGACATTCAGGGCGGGCATGTCACCGGCGTGCAAACCACGCGCGGCGCGATCCGGGCCAAGAAGGTGGCCATTGTCGTGGCCGGCCGGTCAAGCCAGGTGGCCGCGATGGCGGGGATGCGGTTGCCGATCGAAAGCCATGTGTTGCAGGCCTTTGTGACCGAGGGGCTGAAACCCGTCATCGATCACGTGATCAGCTACGGGATGGGGCATTTCTACATCAGCCAATCCGACAAGGGTGGTCTGGTCTTTGGCGGCGATCTGGATTTCTACGCCAGCTATGCGGCGCGGGGCAATCTGCCGATGGCCGAACATGTGGCCGAGGCCGGCATGACGCTCATGCCGATGATCGGCAAGGCCCGGATGCTGCGCAGCTGGGGCGGGATCATGGACATGTCGCCGGACGGCTCGCCGATCATCGATCGCACCCCGATCGCGGGGCTCTACCTGAACTGCGGCTGGTGTTATGGCGGTTTCAAGGCGGTGCCGGGTTCGGGCCATTGCTTTGCCCATCTGATCGCCACCGACCGCCCGCATCCGGCGGCGGCAGCCTTCCGGCTGGACCGTTTTGCCACGGGCCGCGGCCTGATGGATGAAGAAGGCACCGGCAGCCAGCACAATCTGCATTAAGGGTTCCAGCCGCCATGCAAATCCCCTGCCCTCTCTGTGGCCCGCGCGATAGCCGCGAATTCACCTGCAAGGGTGCGGCGGTCAGCCTTGATCGCCCCGCAGCGGACGCCCCGCCCGAAGCCTGGCACGCCTATATCCACCTGCGCGACAACCCGGCCGGACCCACCCGCGAATTGTGGTATCACGGCGGCGGCTGTGGTGCCTGGCTGGTGGTGGCACGCAACACCGTGACCCATGCGGTCCACGGCGCAACCCTGGCATCCGAGGCACGCCATGCGCATTGACGGCCGCGGGTCGATCGACCGGAACCGGCCCGTCAGCTTCCGCTTCGACGGCAAGACCGTCACGGGATACGCCGGCGATACCATCGCCTCGGCGCTGTTGGCCAAGGGCATCCGGCTGATGGGGCGGTCGTTCAAATACCACCGCCCGCGCGGGGTCATGACGGCCGGCCCCGAAGAACCCAACGCGCTGATGGGGGTGGGGCGCGGCGACGCGCTGATCCCCAACACGCGCGCCACGGTGCAAGAGATTTTCGAGGGCATGGTGGCCGAAAGCCAGAACCATCTGGGCCCGCTCGACCGCGACCTGATGGCGATCAACGATCTGATCTGGCCCTTCATCGGGGCGGGTTTCTACTACAAGACCTTCATGTGGCCCCGCGCGTTCTGGGAAAAGCTCTATGAACCGATCATCCGCCGCGCCGCGGGGCTTGGGCGGCTGTCGCGCGCGCCCGAACCCCAGCACCACGAAAAAGCCTTTGCCTTTTGTGACGTGCTGGTGATCGGCGGTGGTCCGACCGGGCTGATGGCGGCCCTGACGGCGGCACGCGGCGGGGCGGATGTGATCTTGGTGGACGAAACCGCGGCCTTTGGCGGGCGGCTCTTGTCGGACAGCCAACAGATCGACGGCGCTGATGCCGCGTTCTGGATCGAGGACATGCTGAAGGCGCTGGACGCCACGGGTCGTGTGCGGCGCATGGCGCGCACCACCGTGACCGGGGTTTATGACGACGGCAGCTACGGCGCGCTGGAACGGGTGGCGCGGCATCGGCCGCCCGCGCCCGACCTGCCGCCGGAATGTTTCTGGCGCATCCGCGCGAAACAGGCGGTGCTGGCGGCCGGTGCGCATGAACGGCCCATCGCCTTTCCGATGAACGACCGGCCCGGCATCATGCTGGCGGGGGCCGTGCGCAGCTATCTGAACCGCTACGGCGTTGCCGCAGGGCGCAACGTGACGGTCTTTGCCACCCATGATGATGCCCACCGCACGGCGCTGGAACTGATGCAGGCCGGCGTCCGGGTTGCCGCCGTGATCGACAGCCGGGCCGATGCGCAGGCACAGGGCGACTACCGCCTGATCGCGGGCGCGCAGGTGATCGGAACCAAGGGGCGGCAGGGCTTGCGCGAAATCACCTATCGCACGGGCAGCCGCACCCAAACGCTGATCACCGATTGCCTGGCCGTGTCAGGCGGCTGGAACCCGGCGGTGCACCTGACATGCCATCTGGGCGCACGCCCCCGGTGGGACGAGGCCCGGCAAATGTTTCTTCCCACAGCGGGGGCCGTGCCGGGGCTTCGGGCGGCGGGGGCCTGCAACGGGGCGATGTCGACGGCTGCCTGTCTGGCCGAGGGGCTGGCAGCGGGCAAGGACGCGTTGAAAGCACTGGGCCTGCGCGCACCGCGCGGCACCGCACTGCCGCAAGCCGAAGATGCCACCGCGCCGCAGGGCCAGACGCTGTGGGTGGTCCCGGGTCGTGGCCGGGCCTGGCTGGATTTCGCCAATGACGTCACGACCAAGGATGTGGCGCAATCAGCTGCCGAGGGCTTTGCCTCGGTCGAGCACATGAAGCGCTATACCACCCAAGGCATGGCACCCGATCAGGGAAAGAATTCCAACATTGCCGCCCTGGCGCTGTTGGCCGATGCGACCGGCCGGTCCATCCCCGAAACCGGGACCACCACCTATCGCCCGCCCTATGCGCCGCTGACCATGGGGGCCTTGGGCGCATTTGGCCAAGGCCATGGCTTTGCCCCCGAAAGGCGAACCACCAGCCACGCCGCCAGCCTTGCACGGGGTGCACCGATGATCGAGGCGGGGCTGTGGTACCGCCCATCCTATTTTCCGGCACCCGGCGAAACCACGTGGCAAGAGGCCTGCGACCGCGAGGTGCGGATGGTGCGCCGGGCGGTGGGTGTTGTCGATGTATCGACCTTGGGCAAGATCGACATCCAGGGCCCCGATGCAGGCGCGTTTCTGGATTTCGTTTACACCAACATGTTCTCGACCCTGCCCGTGGGGCGCGTGCGCTATGGCTTGATGCTGCGCGAAGACGGCCATGTGATGGATGACGGCACCACCGCGCGGTTGGCGGACCATCACTACGTGATGACCACCACCACCGCGGCCGCCGGACAGGTGATGGCGCATCTCGAGTTGGTGGCGCAGGGCCTTCGGCCGGATCTGGACGTGCGCATCCTATCGGTTACCGAAGCCTGGGCACAGTTTTCCGTCGCCGGGCCCCGCGCGCGCGATCTGTTGAACGGGGTGTTGGACGAACCCATCGATGATGCAAGCTTTCCCTTCATGGCCTGTGGGGCCGTCAAGGTGCATGGCATCGCCGGGCGCTTGTTCCGCATCTCGTTTTCGGGGGAACAGGCTTATGAAATCGCGCTGCCCGCGCGGTTTGGTGATGCGCTTTACCGCGATCTGGTGGCGCGGGCCGAAACCTTGGGGGGCGGGGCCTACGGGCTTGAGGCGCTGAATGTTCTGCGCATCGAAAAAGGCTTCATCACCCACGCCGAGATCCATGGCCGTGTGACCGCCTACGACATCGGCATGGGCCGCATGATGTCCGAGAAAAAGGATTTCATCGGCAAGGCCGCTGCCGCGCGCCCGGGCCTTTTGGAACCGGGGCGCGAACGTCTGGTGGGTCTCAGGCCGGTACAGCCCGGCGGCATTCTGACCGCGGGCGCCCGTCTGTTCTTGCCCGACGATCCCCATGACCGGGTGCATGACCAGGGCTATGTCACCTCGGTCGCGCAGTCGCCGACCTTGGGCCACATGATCGCGATGGGGTTCTTGCGGCATGGGCCCGAGCGGATCGGCCAGCAGATCGTTCTGGTCGATCACCTGCGGGCGATCCGCACCATGGTCGAAGTGGTGGACCCAGTCTTTTTCGACAAGGACGGAGGGCGCGCGCGTGGCTGAACTGATCGCGATATCCCCGGCCCACGGCCTGACACCCGTGAACCTTGCCGGCGCCGATCTGAGCGAGGCGCCGATGACCCAGATCTGGGCCATCGCGCCCTACCGTGGGCAGGCGGGCGCGGTGTCGGCGGCCCTGCAACAGGCCCATGGGCTGGGCTTTCCCGAACCCGGCTGCATGCATGAAAGCGGGCCGGTGACGCTGGCGTGGTCGGGTCTGGATCAAGCCTTTTTGTTGGGTGCCGCCCCCGATACCCGGCTTGGCGCGCATGCGGCGCTCAGCGATCAATCGGATGGGTGGGCGCGGCTGATCTTGTCGGGCGCTGCCGCGCGCGACGTGCTGGCGCGGCTGGTGCCGATCGACCTGTCCCCGACCGCCTGCCCGCCGGGATCGGCACGGCGCACGCTTTTGGGTCACATGTCGGCGCTGATCTTGCACCGCGGCGGGGATGCGTTCGAAATCCTGGTGTTTCGGTCCATGGCGGCCACCGCGGTCCACGAGCTGTCGCAGGTCATGCGCATGCAAGCTGCGCGCGCCGCACACCGGTAGGATCGGCGCGCGCCGGGGATCACGATGGGCCAAAGCCCTGCACACGGATCACACGCAACGCGATTTCATCCCCAGCCTTTGTCGGCGGCACACTGGACAGGCCAGCCCGCCCCCCCGATATTGTGGGTATGAGTCTTCCCGCCGGTTTCATCGAAGAATTGCGCACCCGGGTCTCGATCACGCAGGTGGTCGGGCGCAAGGTGATCTGGGACATGCGCAAATCGAACCAAGCCAAGGGCGACATGTGGGCGCCCTGCCCGTTTCACCAGGAAAAATCGGCCTCGTTCCATGTCGATGACCGCAAAGGGTATTATTACTGCTTCGGCTGTCACACCAAGGGCGACGCGATTTCCTTTGTGCAGGCGACCGAAAACCTGAGCTTCATGGAAACCGTGGCGCTTTTGGCCCGCGACGTGGGTATGCCGATGCCCGAACGCGATCCGCAGGCAGCGGAAAAGGCCGACCGCGCCCAGCGCCTCGTCGCCGCGACCGAAGCCGCCGTGAGCCATTTCCGGTTGCAGCTCAAGACCGCCGCTGCGGCCGAGGCGCGCGCCTATCTGGATCGGCGCGGTTTGGACAGTGCCACCATCGACCAATTCGAAATCGGCTTTGCCCCCAACACCCGGCAAGGGGCTTTTGGTGCGCTGACGGCCAAGGGCATCCCCGCCGACGACCTGATCGATGCGGGTCTGGCAAGCCGCCCCGATGATGGCGGCCCCCCGTATGACGCGTTCCGCGACCGGATCATGTTTCCCATCCGCGACACGCGCGGGCGCTGCATCGGCTTTGGCGGACGGGCGATGGCCCCGGATGCGCGGGCCAAATACCTCAATTCCCGGGAAACGGCGCTGTTCGACAAGGGGCGGTCGCTCTACAATCACGGCCCCGCCCGTGAGGCGGCCGGCAAGGGTCAGCCGGTGATCGTGGCCGAAGGCTACATGGATGTGATCGCGCTGGTCCGGGCGGGCTTTGCGGGCGCCATCGCGCCCTTGGGCACGGCCGTGACCGAGGATCAGCTGCGCCTGATCTGGCGCATGGCGCCCGAGCCGATCATCGCACTGGATGGCGATGCGGCCGGCATCCGGGCCGCCATGCGGCTGGTCGATCTGGCGCTTCCGATGCTTGAGCCGGGCAAGAGCCTGCGCTTTTGCATCCTGCCCGAAGGGCAAGACCCCGACGATCTGTTGCGCGCGCGCGGCGCCGAGGCGATGCGCGCGCTGCTCGACGGCGCGGAACCGCTGGTGCGCATGCTGTGGCGGCGCGAAACCGAGGGGCAGGTGTTTGACAGCCCCGAACGGCGCGCCGCGCTCGACCAGCGCTTGCGCCAATGCGTGGCGCGCATCCCCGATCAGAACCTGCGTCGCCATTACGGCGAAGCGCTGGCCGAGCTGCGCCGTGGCCTGTTTCGCCCGCCACAACAGGCCGCGATGGGGCAGTCCGGGCGCGGCGGATGGCGCGCGCGTGGCTTTGCCGAAGCCCAGAACGCCCTGGCCGGAACCCGGAATTCCGCGCTGGGGTCGGGCAGTCTTGGGGCCGAAGATCTGCGGGTGACGCTGATCTTGGCCACGCTGTGCCGCTATCCCGCCTTGATCGCACAGTTCGAGGGCGATCTGGCGCGATTGGCACTGCGCGACCCCGATCACGGCGCCTTGGTCGATCTGTTGCTGGCGACGGGGGCCAGCGACGCCGCCGGCGTTGCGTCGGAATGTTCGGCCGCAGGGCTGGGCCCGGCCCTTGACCGGCTGCAGGCCATGCCCCATCTGCGCATCACGCCGATCCTGTCGGGCCCCCCAAGCCCCGACAAAGCCGCGATTTGCCTGACCGAGGAATTTCAAAAATACCACGCAGCCCGGGCGCTGGCCGCCGAGATGACCGAAGCGCTGGAAGATCTGGAAAACGCCCCCGAAGGCGACAAACGCCTGTTGCGACGGCTCAATCATGCGGTGCAGACCCGGCACCGCGCGGGCCGCCCGGCCGCCCCGGATGCGACCGGCGCGGTCAACGAAGACACGACCGCCCTGTCAAACGGCTTGCAAGCCTTGATAGAGGCCCGCGTCTGGGAGAAGAAAAGCCGCTGATCGCCCTATGCGAATCACTGATTCGCCCTACATAACTTGCAGTAGCAAGGAATAGCCGGCCCGGACCGCCCGCCATTCCACCGCTACAGGACGCCGAAGGACACCCGCCCATGGCCAAAGACACCGACGACCGCAAGGACCAGGACGGCGAGGAAACCGAAATCGGTCTGGATATGAGCCAGACCGCGGTCAAGAAGATGATCGCCGATGCGCGCGCGCGCGGCTACATCACCTACGACCAGCTCAACACCGTCTTGCCGCCCGAACAGGTGTCGTCCGAACAGATCGAGGACGTGATGTCGATGCTGTCGGAAATGGGCATCAATGTCATCGAAGATGACGAAGCCGACGAAGACGGCGAAGGCGCCAAAGAGGCGACCGACCTGGTCGAAACCTCCAGCTCGCGCGAAATCACGCTGGCCTCGAGCGAGACCGAAAAGCTGGATCGCACCGATGATCCGGTGCGCATGTACCTGCGCGAAATGGGATCGGTGGAACTGCTGTCGCGCGAAGGCGAAATCGCGATTGCCAAGCGGATCGAAGCGGGCCGCAACACGATGATCGCGGGGCTTTGCGAAAGCCCGCTGACGTTTCAGGCCATCACCATCTGGCGCGACGAATTGCTCGACGAAGACATCTTGCTGCGCGATGTGATCGACCTGGACGCCACCTTTGGCCGGTCGCTGGGCGATGATGACGACGCCCCCGTGGTCGCCGAGATGGGCACGGGCAGCGGCATGGCCAATCGTGCCGGCGGTGATGAGCCCGAGCTGGACGCCGACGGCAACCCGCTGTCGGTCGATGGGGACGACGACGACGAGGATGATGAACAGGCCAACATGAGCCTGGCCGCGATGGAAGCGGCGCTGAAGCCGCGCGTTCTGGAAACGCTCGACCGGATCGCGGCCGATTACGCCATGTTGTCGGAAATGCAGGACAAGCGCATTTCGGCCACGCTGAACGAAGACGGCAGCTTTTCGAAAAAGGACGAAGAGGTCTATCAGACCCTGCGCTCCGAAATCGTCGAGCTGGTCAACGAGCTGCATCTGCACAACAACCGCATCGAGGCGCTGATCGACCAGCTTTACGGCATCAACCGCCGGATCATGGCCATCGACAGCGCGATGGTGAAGCTGGCCGATCAGGCCCGCATCAACCGCCGGGAATTCATCGACGAATACCGCGGCTGCGAACTGGACCCGGCGTGGTGCGAACGCATGGCCACGAAATCAGGCCGCGGCTGGCAGGCGTTGATGGAACGCTCGCGCGACAAGGTGGAAGAACTGCGCGCCGACATGGCACAGGTGGGCCAGTATGTGGGCCTGGATATCAGCGAATTCCGCCGCATCGTGAACCAGGTTCAAAAGGGCGAGAAAGAAGCCCGCCAGGCCAAGAAGGAAATGGTCGAGGCCAACCTGCGCCTGGTGATCTCGATCGCCAAGAAATACACCAACCGCGGGCTGCAGTTCCTGGACCTGATCCAAGAGGGCAACATCGGCCTGATGAAGGCGGTGGACAAGTTCGAATACCGCCGCGGCTACAAGTTCAGCACCTATGCGACATGGTGGATCCGTCAGGCGATCACCCGCTCGATCGCCGATCAGGCCCGCACGATCCGTATTCCGGTTCACATGATCGAGACGATCAACAAGCTGGTGCGCACAGGCCGCCAGATGTTGCACGAGATCGGCCGCGAGCCCACGCCCGAAGAATTGGCCGAAAAGCTGCAGATGCCGCTCGAAAAGGTTCGCAAGGTGATGAAGATCGCCAAGGAACCGATTTCGTTGGAAACCCCCATCGGCGATGAGGAAGACAGCCAGCTTGGCGATTTCATCGAGGACAAGAACGCCGTCTTGCCGCTGGATTCGGCCATTCAGGAAAACCTGAAGGAAACCACGACCCGCGTTCTGGCATCCCTCACGCCCCGCGAAGAACGCGTGCTGCGCATGCGCTTCGGCATCGGGATGAACACCGACCACACGCTCGAGGAAGTGGGCCAGCAATTCAGCGTGACCCGCGAACGCATCCGCCAGATCGAGGCCAAGGCACTGCGCAAACTCAAGCACCCGAGCCGGTCGCGGAAGCTACGGAGCTTCCTGGATCAGTGACGGGCCCTCGGCCCGCGCCCGCGGCGACAGGATCAGGGAACCGCCTTGACGAAACTTCACCGCCTTTTGGGCCGCCTGCCCTACAGGCTGCTGATCGGGATCTGCCTGACATGGGGGCTGGCGCCGTTTTTCCCCGAGCCGCATATCTGGGAAAAGATCAAGATGCTGGCGGCGGGTGGCTTGGTAAAACCGCTCGATATCTTTGATCTGGGGCTGCACGGGCTGCCATGGCTGGCCTTGATCGCCAAGGCGATCCTGGCGCGCCGGACAGTCTAGGCTTTTAGCCGCGCCAGCATCCGGGCGGCCGCCGCATCGGGGGTCAGCGCGCCGGCGGCCACCTGTTCTGCCATCGCGGCCATCGCGGCCTTGAGCGCCGGATCGCGGCGCAGCGGCGCCAGCAGGCCTTCGCGCACCTCGGCCTCGAACCAGTGGGCGGCCTGTTCGGCCCGGCGTCGGTCCCACCAGCCATTGTCCTTTCGCCAGCGCGCCAGGCCCTGCATCGCGTCCCAGGCAAGGGCGATCCCCTCGCCCGTCACGGCAGACACCGGCAACGCCTTGGGGAAACCTTCGGGATCGTAGGGGCGTTTGCGAAGCAGGCGCAACGCGCCCGCATAATCGGCCACCGTGCGGGTGGCGGCGGGCTTCAGATCGCCATCGGCCTTGTTCACAAGGATCAGATCGGCCATTTCCATGATCCCGCGCTTGACGCCTTGCAGCTCATCGCCCCCGGCGGGCGCCAGCAGCAAAACGAACAGATCGCAGATCTGGGCCACCATGGTTTCCGACTGGCCCACGCCCACGGTTTCGATCAGCACCACGTCAAACCCGGCCGCTTCGCACAGCGCCACCGCCTCACGCGTGCGGCGCGCCACGCCGCCCAGATGGCTGGCCGATGGCGAGGGGCGGATGAAGGCCGCGGGTTCACGGCTGAGCAATTCCATCCGCGTCTTGTCGCCCAAGATCGACCCGCCCGAGCGCGCCGATGAGGGATCGACCGCCAGAACCGCCACGCGCAGCCCCGCGCCGACCAAAGCCATGCCGAAGGTTTCGATAAAGGTGGATTTGCCCACCCCCGGCGTGCCCGACAACCCGATGCGCAGCGCCGATCGGCCGTGGCCGCGCAAGGTTTCGATCAGCGCGGCGGCTTCGGCGCGGTGATCGGGGCGGGTGCTTTCAACCAAGGTGACGGCCCGCGCCAAGGCGCGGCGTTCGCCTGCCAGGATCCGCGCGGCCAGATCGCCGCCGTCTTGTGCCTTGGCCGTCATGCCGATGTCGCCCTTCCGCCATCTGCCCGTTGCGCCGGGTCTGCGTTATCTGCCCCTGTGCGATGGGCTCTGTCCAGTCTTACCGCCCGGATGCGCCCCGGCTTTGGTGTTGACGCACGCGTGCGGGGGTCGCATGTGGCACGCATTAGGCCAACCCGAGGGATCGCGCATCTTGCCCTTGCCCATCGACGACATCCTGCCGGCGCTGTGCCGCGCCTTGGCCGATCATGGCCGTGCGGTGTTGCAGGCGCCACCCGGGGCGGGCAAGACCACGGGGGTTCCGCTGGCGCTGCTGGACCAGATCGAAGGCCGCATCGTGATGCTGGAACCGCGCCGGCTGGCGGCGCGCGCGGCCGCCGAACGGATGGCCGAGATGCTGGGCGAAACCGTGGGCCAGCGCGTGGGCTACCGCATCCGCGGCGAAGCGGCCGTCTCGCCTGCCACCCGGATCGAGGTGGTGACCGAGGGCATCCTGACACGGATGCTGCAAGACGCCCCCGACCTGCCCGGCGTGGGCTGCGTGATCTTCGACGAGTTTCACGAGCGGTCCCTGAACGCCGATCTGGGCCTTGCGCTCAGCTGGGAGGTGCGCGGTGCGCTGCGGCCCGATCTGTGCCTGGTGGTGATGTCGGCCACGCTTGACGCGGGCCCGGTGGCGGCGCTGCTGGGCGATGCGCCACTGCTCACGTCCCAAGGGCGCGCCTTTCCGGTCGAAACCCGCCATCTGGATCAACCCTTGCCCAGGGACCGCCGGCTGGAAGACGCCGCAAGCGACCTGATCTTGACGGCGCTGGCCGAAGCCCCGGGCGGATGCCTGGTGTTTTTGCCGGGCGAGGGCGAGATCCGGCGCACGGCGGCGCGGCTGACGGGCCGCCTGCCGGCGGATGTGACGTTGCACATGCTTTACGGCGCCATGCCCTTTGCCGATCAACGCGCGGCGATCCGGCCCGCGACCGGCGGGCGCAAGCTGGTGTTGGCCAGTGCGATCGCCGAAACATCGCTGACCATCGAAGACGTGCGGATCGTCATCGACAGCGGCCGGGCACGGCGGGCGCGCTTCGATCCCGGATCGGGCATGTCGCGGCTGGTCACCGAACCGGTCAGCCGGGCCGAGGCCGACCAGCGACGCGGGCGCGCGGGCCGCGTCGCGCCGGGGATCTGTTACCGGATGTGGACCAAGGGTGCCGAGGGCGCGCTGCCCGGTTTTGCCCCGCCCGAAATCGCCGCGGCCGATCTGGCCGGGCTGGCGCTGGAACTGGCGCTATGGGGTGCGTCCCCAAGCCCCACCGATGCGGGTGCGGCGGCCGATACGGGTGGGCTTGCCTTTCTGACCCCACCCCCACAAGGCGCGTTGGCCGAGGCACGCGGGCTTTTGCGCGATCTGGGCGCGCTCGACCGGGCCGGGCGCATCACCGACCATGGCCGCAGGCTGGCGCAGCTGCCGCTTCACCCGCGGTTGGCGCATATGCTGACCCGGGGCGGGCCGGGCGCGGCGCGGTTGGCCGCACTCCTCGCCGAACGCGACCCGCTGCGCGGGGCGGGCAGCGATCTGGCGCTGCGCCTGCGCGCGCTTGACGATCCGGGCGCGTTCGGCGCCGATCGCGCCACCATCGCGCGTATCCGCGACGAGGCCCGGCGCCTCAAGCGCCATGAAGGCGGGCCTGCCTTGGGCCTTGGGGCGCAGGCCGCGCTGGCCTATCCCGACCGGATCGGCCTGCGCCGCGACGGCGACGCGCCGCGCTATGTGCTGTCGGGTGGCAAGGGGGCGGTGATGCCCGACGGCGACGCGCTGGCAGGCCAGAGGCTGATCGTGGCCACCGATCTCGATGGTGACCCGCGCGAGGCGCGCATCCGCCAAGCCGTGGCCTTGGACGAGGCCGATCTGCGCGCGATCTACGGCGCGCAGATCGCGTGGCAGGATCAGTGCCAGTGGTCAAAGCGCAACCGCCGGGTCGAGGCGCGCCAACAGGAATGTTTCGGGGCATTGGTGCTGGCCGAACGGCTGTGGCGCGATGCGCCGCCCACGGCGATGACCGCCGCGCTGATCGAGGGGATCCGCGATCTGGGGCTCGACGCCTTGGGCTGGGGCCCGCGGGCGCGGCTTTTGCGGGCGCGCATCGCGGTCTCGGGGCTGGCCGATGTGTCCGATGCGGCCCTTCTGGCCCGGCTCGACGATTGGGCCGCGCCGCACCTGTCCGGGCTGCGCAGCGATGCGGATCTGGCCCGCTTTGATCCCCATGATGCGCTGGTGGCATGGCTGGGCCCGGCCGCGATGCACACGCTGGACCGGCTTGCCCCTGCCACATGGCAAAGCCCGCTGGGGCGCGCCATTCCCATCGACTATGCAGGCACCCAGCCCGAAGTGGCGCTGCGCCTGCAAGAGGTGTTCGGAACGACCCAACACCCAAGGATCGGACCCGACCGGGTGGCGCTGAAGATGATCCTGCTGTCGCCGGCGGGCCAACCGCTGCAGGTCACGACCGATCTGCCGGGGTTCTGGGACGGGTCTTATGCCGATGTCCGCAAGGACATGCGTGCGCGCTACCCGCGCCATCCCTGGCCCGAAGACCCGCGCGCCGCCGATCCCACCTTGCGCGCCAAGCCCCGGGGGCGCTAGGCCGGGATCGGGGGCATTGGCCCCGCCCGTCCGCCCCCGCCGGCCTGAAGATTTTGGACACGAAGAAGGGTCTGCCATGCAGGATGAACGCGTTCCGCTGGTCAAGGAGCTGGTGCTGGTGGGCGGTGGGCATGCCCATGCGCTGGTGCTCAGGCGCTGGGGGATGGCGCCGGTGCCCGGCGTCCGGCTGACGCTCATCAACCCCGGGCCCACCGCACCCTACACCGGCATGTTGCCCGGGCATGTGGCCGGGCATTACCCGGCCGAGGCGCTGGAGATCGACCTGGTGCGGCTGACCCGGTTCGCGGGGGCGCGGCTGGTCCTGGGGGCCGTGGATGGCATCGATACCTATGACCGGCGCCTGTCGGTGCCGGGGCGCGCACCGATTGCCTATGACCTGATGTCGCTCGATATCGGCATCACATCGGACATGGCCGATCTGGCGGGTTTTGCCGCGCACGGGATCGCGGCCAAGCCCATGGGGCCTTTCGCCAAGGCCTGGGCCGCCTATTGCGCGGGATCAGGCCCTGCGCGCATCGCGGTGATCGGCGGCGGCGTGGCCGGCGTGGAATTGGCGCTGGCCTGTGCGCATCGGATGCGCACCCTGGGGCGGCAGGCCGAGGTCGCGGTGATCGACCGTGGCGAAATCCTGGGCGGATGGGCCGGGCGCGCGCGGCTGTTGCAGGCGATGGATGCCCAGGCCATCACCCGGATCGAAGGCGCAAGCCCGGTGGCGGTCACCGCCGAAGCGGTGGTGCTGTCCGACGGGCGGCATGTGGCATCCGATTTCACCATCGGGGCAGCAGGGGCCGTGCCGCAGCGCTGGCTGGCCGATTGCGGCATGGCGCTGCAGGATGGCTATCTGGTCGTGGATCATCACCTCAGATCGATCAGCCACCCCGAAATCTACGGTGCCGGCGATTGCGTGCATTTGCGCGACAGCCCAAGACCCAAGGCGGGTGTTTTTGCCGTGCGCGCAGCGCCGGTGTTGGCGTGGAACCTGCGCGCGGATCTGACCGGTCAGCCGCGCAAGCGGTTTCAGCCGCAACGCCGGTTTCTGAAGCTTGTTGGGCTGGGCGACCGGCGGGCGCTGGCGGAAAAGGCCGGCTGGACATGGTCGGGTGCCGCGATGTGGCGCTGGAAAGACCGGATCGATCGCCGCTTCATGGACCGGCTGACGCAGCTGCCGGCCATGCCCCTGCCCCGTGCCCCCGCCGACGGCGCACGCGGTCTGGCCGCCGAAATGGCGGGCCCCGCCCCCTGCGGCGGATGTGGGGCCAAGCTGGGTGCGGGGGCGCTGGCCGGCATCCTGGGCGGGCGACCCGGCGATGATGCCGCGGTGTTGCAGCTGGGTGGGCAGCGGCAGGTGCTTTCGACCGATCACCTGCGCGGTTTCGCGCTGGATCCGGTGTTGGTGGCCCGGGCGGCAGCGGTTCACGCGATGGGCGATGTCTGGGCGATGGGGGGCACGCCGCAAGCGGCGCTGGCCACCGTGATCCTGCCGCGCATGGCCGCCCCGCTGCAAGGCGCCTGGCTGACCGAGGTGATGGCCGCCGCGCGCGCGGTCTTTGCCGCCGAAGGCGCCGAAATCGTGGGCGGTCATTCCTCGATGGGGGCAGAGCTGACGCTGGGCTTTAGCGTCACCGGAACACTGTCGCGCGATCCCGTCACGCTGGAGGGGGCGCAAGCGGGCGATGCCCTGATCCTGAGCCGGGCGATCGGCACGGGCGTGGTGCTGGCCGCCGAGATGCAGATGCGCGCCACCGGCCCCGAGGTGGCCGCAACATGGGCCCAGATGGCCACGCCACAAGGCGCGGCAGCCGCGGTGCTGGCCCCCCATGCCCACGCCATGACCGATGTGACGGGGTTCGGCTTGGCGGGCCATCTGGGCAATATCTGTGCGGCCTCGGGTGTTGGGGCCATGGTGCAGCTTGATGCCGTTCCGCTTTTGCCGGGTGCGCTGCGCCTGTCCGATGCCGGGGTGCGATCCACGCTTTGGGCACAAAACCATGCGGCCCTGTCCGGCCGGGTCAGCGCCCCCGAGACGGCGCTTGGCGCGCTCGTCTTTGATCCGCAGACCGCGGGCGGGCTTTTGGCGGCGGTGGCGCCCGAACGCGCCGCGGGGCTTGTCGCGGCCTTGCGCGACGCGGGTTTCGACGCGGCCCAGATCGGGCATGTGACAGACCCGCCGCAGATCCGGTTTGCCTAGTCGCGGGGCGCAGCCAGCCGCAACACGGGGCCGCCCGGCGCACCGGCCCGGGCGAAAGGGCACACCCACTGGACAGCGCGGATCAGGACCCTAGTGTGCTTTGGGGACAGGAAACGACAACCCAAAAGGTCACGTCATGAGCAAGTTCGGAACCAGCCAGCCCATCACCCGGCTTGAGGATCGCCGCTTCCTGACGGGTCAGGGCCGCTACGTCGATGACATCGCCCCCGCGGGCGCGCTGTTCGGCTTTGTTCTGCGCAGCCCCGAGGCCCATGGCACGATCACGACCCTCGATGTCGACGCGGCGCGGCAAGCCCCCGGCGTGCATCTGGTGCTGACTGCCGCCGATCTGGCAGACGCCGGGCTGTCCAACACGATGCGCTTTGCCGTCGTCAAGACCCACGATGGATCCAAGCCCGCCACACCCGCCCGCCCGATCCTGGCCAAGGACCGGGTGCGCTTCGTGGGCGATCCGGTGGCCTTTGTGGTGGCCGAGACCCTGGCCCAGGCCAAGGATGCCGCCGAGCAGATCACGCTTGAGATCGACGCCCTGCCCGTCAAGCTGGACCTGGCGCCGGGGGGCGCCGTCATCCACCCCGAGGCCCCCGACAATGTCGTCTATGATTTCGCCATGGGCGATCTTGACGCGACCCGCGCCGCCATGGCGCGCGCGGCCCATGTCATCACCCACACCAGCTATGACAACCGGATCATCGTCAACAGCCTCGAGCCACGGGGTTGCTATGCGGAATGGGCCGAAGGGCGGCTGCATCTGGCCTTCAACGGCCAAGGGGTCTGGGGTGCAAAGGGCGATCTGGTGCGCTGGTTCGGTCTGGCCGCCGACGCGGTGCGCGTCACCAACCCCGATGTGGGTGGCGGTTTCGGCATGAAGGCGATGGGCTATCCCGAACATTTCCTGGTCGCCCATGCCGCCCGCAGCCTGGGCCGACCCGTGCGCTGGATGTCCGAACGCGGCGAGGCGATGCTGTCGGACAACGCCGGCCGCGATCTGGATGTGACCACGACGCTGGCATTCGACGCCGATCTGAAATTGGTGGCGTTCCAGACCGACAGCCTGTCGAACATGGGGGCCTATGTGTCCCAGTTCGGGCAGAACATCCAGTCGTCGCTCTATGCCAAGGTGCTGACCGGCACATATGACGTGCAGACCTATCATTTCCGCAACCGCGCCGTGTTCACCAACACCACGCAGGTGGATGCCTACCGCGGCGCCGGCCGGCCCGAAGCGATCTATGCGCTGGAGCGTGCGATGGATTTCGCCGCCCGCGAATTGGGCGTCGATCCGATGGATCTGCGCCGGCGCAACTTCATCGCGAAAGAGGCGTTTCCCTATCGCAGCGCCACGGGCGAGCTTTACGACGTGGGCGATTTCGAGCGGGTTCTGGCGCGCGCGACGGACGAAGCCGATCTGGCGGGCTTTGCCGGGCGCAAGATGGGATCCGAGGCACAGGGCAAATTGCGCGGCCTGGGGATTTGCTACTACATCGAAAGCATCCTGGGCGATCCGGACGAAACCGCGACAATCGAGATCACCGCAACCGGTGCGCGCGTCTATGTCGGCACCCAATCGAATGGACAGGGGCACGAAACCGTCTTTGCCCAGCTTTTGCATGACCAGACCGGCCTGCCGCTCGAGGCGATCGAGATCGTGCAGGGCGACAGCGACCAGATCGCGCGGGGCGGGGGCACCGGCGGGTCGCGGTCGGTCACCGTTCAGGGCATGGCGATGCGGGCCACGGCCGATACGTTGCTGACGCAGCTCTGTGGCTTCCTTGACCGCGACATGGACCAGCGCGAAACCCGCTTCGACCCGGCCGAGGGCGTGTTCCGCGCACCCGGATCCAACGTGGTGATCACCCTGCTGGAAGCGGCAGCGCGCGCGCGGGCCGCGGGCCAGGCTGCGCTCACCAAGGCAACGGAAACGCGCACCCTGCCCGGCCGATCCTACCCCAACGGCTGCCATATCGCCGAGGTCGAAATCGACCGCGACACCGGCGTGACCCAAGTGGCGCGCTACACCGTCGTCGATGATTTCGGCAATCTGATGAACCCGCGTCTGGCCGAAGGGCAGGTGCATGGGGGCGTCGCCCAAGGGATTGGTCAGGCGCTCAGCGAACATGTGGTCTATGACGAAACCGGGCAGTTGCTGACCGCCAGCTTCATGGATTACGGCATGCCGCGCGCCGATGATGTGCCCTTTATCGCCTTTTACACCGAAGCGGTGCCGTCAACCGCCAACCCCTTGGGGATGAAAGGCTGCGGCGAGGCGGGCACCGTCGGCGCCTTGGCCGCGGTTGCCAATGCGGTGCAAGATGCGCTTTGGCCGCTGGGGATCCGTCAGGTCGACATGCCATTTACGCCCGCGCGCGTCTGGTCCTACCTGAACCAAGCCAAGGCGATGGCCGCGGAATAACCCCCGCATCACCCCCGCGCCGGCGGCGCATCGGCGGGCCGATCGAAAACCGGTTGGGGATAGCCCACGCCGGTCAAAAACAGCCCGTCGGGCGGTGCGACCGGGCCACAGGCGGCGCGATCGGCGGCCGACAGGGCCACACGCACATCTTCGGGCGTCCAGGCGCCGGCGCCAACGCGTTCCAGCGTGCCCACGATCGAGCGCACCTGATTGTGCAGAAACGAGCGTGCGCGCAGGTGAAACCGGATCTCGCGGCCGTTCGGCAGGGCGATGTCATCCACCGACACCTCGTCGAGCGTCTTGACGGGGCTGGCTGCCTGACACATCGCGGCCCGAAAGGTGGTGAAATCATGCCGCCCGACCAGATGGGCGGCGCCGGCACGCAGCGCGCCCAGATCCAGGTCGTGGCGCAGGTGCCAGGCCTGTCCGCGCGCATGGACCAAAGGGGCACGCCGACAGATCACGCGGTAGGTGTAGCGCCGCTCGATTGCCGAAAAGCGCGCGTGCCAGTCATCGGGCACCCGCGCACAGGCCACCACCGCCACCGGCGCCGGTTTCAGGTGCCAATTCACCGCCTCGGACAGGCGAAACGGGTCCCAGTCGCGCGCCATGTCGCAATGGGCCACCTGTCCCGTGGCATGCACCCCGGCATCGGTGCGCCCGGCCGCGGCAACAGCGGGCAGATCGGGTTCCAGCGCGGCCAGCGCGGTTTCCAGCGCGCCCTGCACCGAAGCCTGGCCCGATTGCCGCTGCCACCCCGAAAAGGGGGCGCCATCATATTCCAGTTTCATCGCGTAACGGGGCATGGCGGCGACATAGGGCCAAAGCCTGACGCGCGCCAAGGGAAAACGCGCGCGCCTTGCCCCTCGCAATGGGTGCGGGCGATGCTTACTGTATCGGGGGCGGCAGCAATAAGGACGCGGGCCTTGGTGATCGGAACGGTTGCAGAGCAGGTGGGCCGGGGGGTCGAAACCGCCGCGCAGGGCATCTCGGCGCTGTTTTTCGAGCCGGTGATCCGGCTGGGCGTCACTGGTCTGGCGCGGTCGGGAAAGACCGTGTTCATCACCGCGCTGGTGGCCAACCTTTTGGAACGCGGACGCATGCCGGGCTTGGCGGCGGCCCGGTCTGGCCGGATCGAAGCCGCCTTTCTGCAACCCCAACCCGATGACACGGTGCCGCGCTTCGATTTCGAAACCCACCTGGCGGCGCTGACCGGCCCCGAACCCCGATGGCCCGACAGCACGCGCGCGGTGTCTGAATTGCGGCTGTCGCTGCGGGTCCGGCCCAAGGGCCTGTTGGCCGGGCTGTCGGGGCCGCGCACCGTGCATCTGGATATCGTGGATTACCCCGGTGAATGGCTGCTCGATCTGGCGCTGCTGGACCAATCCTTTGACCAATGGTCGCAAGCGGCCCTGGCGCGGGCCGCGGGGCGCGCCGAAGGCGCCGCGTTCTGCGCCACCTTGGCGGGTTTCGATGCTCAGGCCCCGCTCGAGGAACCCACGGCCGCAACCCTTGCGCGCGCCTGGACGCGCTACCTGCAAGATGCGCGCGCGGCTGGCTTTGCCGATTGCACACCGGGGCGGTTCTTGTTGCCCGGCGATCTGGATGGCAGCCCGGCTTTGACCTTTGCGCCTCTGCCACCGGGGCCCCGCCCGCGGGGGTCGCTGGCACGCGAATTCGCGCGCCGCTTCGAAGCCTACAAGGCGCAGGTGGTCAAACCGTTCTTCCGGGCACATTTCGCCCGCATCGACCGGCAGGTCGTGCTGGTCGATGTGCTGGAAGCGATCCACGCCGGGCCACCCGCGCTGGAAGATCTGCGCCATGTCATGGCCGGTATTCTGTCGGCCTTTCGGCCGGGTCGGCGTCACATTCTGGCGGGGCTTCTGGGACAGGGCCGGGTTGACCGCATCTTGTTTGCCGCGACAAAGGCCGATCACCTGCATCACCGCCAACATGATCGGCTGGCCGCGATCATGGGCGCACTGGTGACACAAGCGCGGCACCGTGCCGATTTCGCCGGGGCAAGAACCGAAGCCATGGCCATCGCGGCGCTGCGGGCCACGGTCGAGGAAACCCGTCGGATCGAGGGGCAGGACCGCGATCTGGTGCGTGGGCGGCTGTTGGACAGCGGGGCGCAGGTGGCCCTGCATCCCGGCGACTTGCCCGAGGATCCAGCCTCCATCCTGACCCCTGCGCGCGACGGCGCCAAGGTCTGGACCGAAGGCGATTACGCCGTGATGCGCTTTGCCCCGGCACCCCTGTCACGCCGGCCAGGAGATGGACCGCCGCACATCCGCCTGGACCGGGCGGCGGAATTCTTGCTGGGGGACAGGCTGTGATGGATGCGTCGCGCCCGAGCTGGGGCCGAGGCCAAGGCAAGGGCCAAAGCAAAGGCAATGGCAATGGCAATGGCAATGGCGTGCGCCGCGTATCCGGCCTGGTCGCGCAAACCCCATCACCGGATCGCCGGGCGAAAGGACCCAGACCATGACGGAACGCAAGGGCCCGGTGCTGATCCAGATCGACAGCCCCGAACCGGTGCTGCCGCACGAGGCGCCCCCCCCACCCGACGCGGCCCCTACCCCAGAGCTTGCCGCCATGACCAGGATGGCGCGGTTGGGCGCAGGGCGGCCCAACCGACTGGCGCGGGTGTTCTGGACGGCGGCGGCGGCCTTGGTCGGGCTGGTGCTGAGCATCGCGGCATGGGATTTCGCAACGGCGCTGTTGCTGGCGCGCCCGGTCTTGGGGTGGATCGCGATGGTTCTTCTGGGCCTGGTGGGCATCACGCTGATGGGCTTGGGTCTGCGCGAAGCGGCGGCCTTTGCCCGGCTGGGCCGGCTCGATGCGCTGCGCCACGCGGCCGAAGCGGCGCTGGCATCCCACGATCTGGCGACCGCACGGGGCGTGGTCGATCAGCTGGATCAGCTGTATCGCGGACGGGCCGAGCTGGCCCTGCAGCGCGCCGATCTGGCCGCCCGACGTGACGACGTGTTCGAGGCGGCCACGCTGCTGGCACTGGCCGAGGCGCGGCTTTTGGCGCCGCTCGATGCCACCGCCCAGGCCGAAATCGAAACCGCCGCGCGGCAGGTGGCGACGGTCACGGCCTTGGTGCCCCTTGCGATGGCGGATGTGGTGGTGGCGCTGGGGGCCAACATCCGCATGATCCGCCGCATCGCCGAAATCTATGGCGGGCGGTCGGGCGCATTGGGGGCATGGCGTCTGCTGCGTGCGGTCCTGACGCATCTGGTGGCGACCGGGGCGCTGGCCATCGGCGACGACCTGATCGGATCGGTGGCCGGCGGTTCGGTGCTGTCGAAAATCTCGCGCCGGTTCGGCGAGGGCGTCGTAAATGGCGCGCTGACGGCCCGCGTGGGCGTGGCCGCGATGGAGGTCTGCCGCCCCCTGCCCTTTGGCCCCGAGGCCAAACCGGGGGTGGGTGGATTGTTGCGGCGTGCCATGACCGGCCTGTTCGGGCCCCCGGCCGGTTGAGCCACGCGTGACATCGGCGCATTCACGCGGCACAAGGGCGCCATGAACACGGCCCAGACCGACCGACCGCTGCTTGGCATCGCGCTGATGCTGGGCTTTTGCGTCATGATTCCGTTTTCGGATGCGCTGGCCAAGCTTTTGGGGGGCGCATTTCCCCTGTTGCAGCTGATCATCGTGCGATTTCTGGCACAGGCGGGGCTGTTCTTGCCCTTGGCGCTGTGGCGCGGCGCGGCGATCTTTTCCTCGCTGCGGGTCGTGCGGCTGGCCGCGGTGCGTAGCGTGCTGCAAATCTGCGGCATCGCGATGATGTTCAGTGCGCTTCGCCACCTGCCTTTGGCCGACGCTGTGGCGATTGCCTTTGTCATGCCATTCATCATGCTGATCCTGGGCCACCATGTTCTGGGCGAAGAGGTCGGCCCGCGCCGCATGATGGCCTGCGCGGTGGGCTTTCTGGGCACGCTGATGGTGGTGCAGCCCAGCTTCGCGGCGGTCGGTTGGCCGGCCCTGTTGCCGTTGGGTGTGGCGGTGATCTTTGCACTGTTCATGCTGGTCACGCGCCAGATCGCCAAGGATATCGACCCCATCGCGCTTCAGGGCTTGGGGGGGATCATCGGGCTGCCGCTGCTGCTGCCATGGCTGATCTGGCCCGCATCGGGCGATGGGCCCGCGCTGATCGGCTGGATCACCCCGCCAGATCCGGCCGCGATGTGGCTGCTGGTGGCGCTGGGGATCACCGGATCGCTTGGGCATCTGTTGATGAGCTGGTCCTTGCGCTTTGCGCCGGCGTCAACCTTGGCCCCGATGCAATACCTGGAAATTCCCATGGCCGCGCTGGTGGGTCTTTTGATGTTTGACGAATTTCCCAACGGCCTTGCGCTGGTGGGCATCGCGGTCACGATCGCGGCGGGGCTTTACATCGTGCTGCGCGAACGCGCGCTCAGCCGTAGCGCGGCGGCGCCGTAAGCGCAGGCGCAGGGCCGCGCGCCCCCTTTACCCGGCCCGTACACGGGCCTATACCGCGGCCCATGACGCAGATCCTTGCCCATGTCATTCGAATTACGGGCCCGGCGCTCTGATCCCCTGAGCCGCCGGGTTGCCAGGTGCTTGAGCCATCGCACCGCCTCCATCCTTTCCAGACCTGCCGACAGATAGGGAGCGCCGGATATGTGCGCCGATACGCCGAGCCTTGATTACAAAGACACGCTGAACCTGCCCAAGACCGATTTTCCGATGCGCGCGGGCCTGCCCCAGCGCGAACCGGGCTGGCTGGCCCGCTGGGAAGACATTGGCGTTTACGAAAGGCTGCGCGCCAAGCCGGGCCGGCCGCCCTTTACGCTTCATGATGGCCCGCCCTATGCCAATGGCCACCTCCACATCGGCCATGCGCTGAACAAGATCCTGAAGGATATGGTCGTGCGCTCGCAACAGATGTCGGGGCATGATGCGCGCTACATTCCGGGCTGGGATTGCCACGGCTTGCCCATCGAGTGGAAGATCGAGGAACAATACCGCGCGGCCGGCAAGAACAAGGACGAGGTCGATATCGTGACCTTCCGGCAGGAGTGCCGCAAGTTCGCCGAAGGCTGGATCGACGTGCAGCGCGCCGAATTCAAGCGCCTGGGCATCACCGGCACATGGGACCACCCCTATCTGACGATGGATTTCCACGCCGAACGGGTGATCGCGGCCGAATTCATGACCTTTCTGATGAACGGCGCGCTTTATCAGGGATCGAAACCCGTGATGTGGTCGCCGGTCGAAAAGACGGCGCTCGCCGAGGCCGAAGTGGAATACCACGACCGGCAGACCGACGCGGTGTGGGTGCCGTTCGCGGTAGCGGACGTTGACCTCGAGGACCTCATGACGGCGACCGAGCAACTCAATCCGGGCTCGGGTGCAGAATACGTCAAACGTATGGCGGATCAGCTTGCCAGTTCGAAGGTCATCATCTGGACGACCACCCCCTGGACCCTGCCCCAGAACCGCGCGATCTGCTTCGGTCCCGACATCGCCTATGGCCTCTACGAGATCACCGGCCGCCCCGAGGAATGTTGGGCGCGGATCGGCGACCGCTACCTTCTGGCCGACAAGCTGGCCGAAGAAGCGCTTGGCGCGATGAGGCTGGAGCCGTCGATGTATCGTCGGTTGCGGACCGTCGACGCGGTCGAGC
>JBEAQJ010000030.1:0-18710 GCA_041163945.1 Pseudomonadota bacterium | reverse complement strand
ATCTGACCTCGATCACCTGGACCATCGCCGATGGCATCACTTGGTCGGATGGTTCGGCGCTGACCGCGGCTGACTTCGTCTTTACATGGCAGTATTGCACCCATCCCGAGGGCGGCTGTGCACAGGCTTCGAATTACGACGGCGTGGCCGCCGTGGAAGCGCTGGATGACAAGACGGTGCGCATCAGCTTCGACGCGCCCACGCCGTTCCCCTACACCGCCTTTGTCGGATCCGAGAGCCCGGTGATCCAGGCCGCACAATTTGCCGAGTGTCTTGGCGCCCGCGCCCCCGAATGCACCGACGCGAATTTCGGCCCGATCGGCACCGGCCCCTTCGTGGTCAATGAATTCCGTCCCAACGACGTGATCGAGATGTCGGCCAACCCGAATTTCCGCTTCCCCGACCGGCCGTATTTCGCGACCGTCACCTTCAAGGGCGGCGGCGATGCGACCTCGGCGGCGCGCTCGGTCTGCGAAACGGGCGAATTTGACTACGCCTGGAACCTGCAGATGGATCCGACCATTCTGGCCGCCATGGAAGCGCAGGGCAAATGCAAGGTGGTGACATCCTTCGGCACCTCGGTCGAACGTCTGCACCTGAACCAGACCAACCCCGACCCGGCGCTGGGCGATGTCCGTTCGACCGTCGAGGCAGGGCCTCACCCCTTCTTGACCGATCCTATCGTGGGCCAGGCCCTGTCGATGGCGATCGATCGCGCGCTGATCGTGGAAATCGGCTATGGTGCCGGTGGTCAGCCCACCTGCAACGTGCTGCCCGCGCCCGAGCTTTATGCCTCGACCGCCAACGACAGCTGCCTTGTCCAAGATATCGCGGGCGCGAACGCGCTTCTTGATGGGGCGGGGATTCTCGACACCGATGGTGATGGCGTGCGCGAATACAACGGCATCCCGATGCGCGTGCTCTACCAGACCTCGACCAATGCCGTGCGTCAGGACACGCAGGCGCTGATCAAGCAGTGGTGGGCCGAGATCGGCGTTGATACCGAACTGCGCAACATCGACGCCTCGGTCTTCTTCGGTGGCGATCCGGCATCCCCGGACACATTCCAGAAGTTCTATGCCGACATCGAGATGTACACCAACAACTTCGCCGGTGTGGACCCGCAAGCCTACATGGCAAGCTGGCTGTGCGGTGACATGCCCCGGCCGCAAAGCCAGTGGCAGGGTTCGAACATCCAGCGCTTCTGCGATCCCGCCTATGACGCGTTGGTGGCCGAAATGGCCCGCACCGCCGATCTGCAGGAACGCGGTCGCATCGCACGCGAGATGAACGACATGCTGGTGCGGTATTCGATCATCCCGCTGGTCCATCGCGGTGGTGTGTCGGCCCACGCGGCCACGCTGGAAGGGCATCAGATGTCCGACTGGGACAGCGAGCTGTGGAACATCATGGATTGGCGCCGCGCCCAGTAAGGCCCTGACCTGACACCGGCCCGTGCCGCCCCGCGCGGCGCGGGCCAATTTCCCCCGAAACCTCTGAACCGAGGCGTTGGCCAGATGCTGACCTACACGATCCGGCGATTGATCCTTGCGATCCCGACGCTTCTGTTCATCAGTTTCATCATCTTCTTGATCGTGAAGCTGTCGCCGTCGGACCCGACGGCCGGGCTGCCCCTGACCATCCCGCCCGAGGTGCGCGAACAGATCCGCGAAAGCCTGGGCGTGAACGATCCGGTTTTCGTTCAGTATTTCAAATGGCTCAAGCTGATGGTCTGGGACGAGCCCCTGCACCTGATCGAGCAGACGACAGGCTGGCAGGTGGCGCCCGATGGCCCGCGCATCATTTCCTACCAGACGCGCAGCCCGGTGATGGAGCTGATCGTGCAGCGTCTGCCGCAGACGCTGTGGGTGGTGGGCACATCTTATATCGTGGGCATCTTGATCGCGCTGCCATTGGGCATCATCTCGGCCTACAAGCAGTATTCGATCTTCGATCAGGTCGGAACCTTCATTTCGATGGTGGGGTTTTCGGTGCCCACCTTTTTCACCGGCGTCCTGTTCATCGTGATCTTCGCCGTCAACCTTGGCTGGTTTCCATCCGTCTATGACACCACCCATGAGGTGACGGATTGGAACAGCTTCATCGTGCAGCTGAAACAGATCATCATGCCCGTGATGGTGCTGGGCCTTTACAATGCCAGCCAGATCAGCCGCTACCTGCGCGCGTCCATGCTCGACAACCTGAACCAGGACTACGTGCGCACCGCGCGCGCCAAGGGGTTGACCGAACGGATCGTGGTGCTGGTGCATGTGCTGAAAAACTCGATGATCCCGGTCGTGACGGTCATCGCGCTGAACGTGCCGGCGGTGTTCGGCGGTGCCATCATCACCGAACAGGTGTTCAAGGTGAACGGTATCGGCCAGCTGCTGATCATCGCCATTCAAAGCGGTGATGTGCCGGTGGTGCAGACCGTCAGTTTCATTTTCGCCGTGCTGATCGTCTTGTTCAGCCTGATCGCCGACATCCTGTACGGGGTGCTTGATCCGAGGATCCGCTATGACTGACACGGCCGCGCGCACCACGCCCCCGCCGCCTGCCCCGGTTTCGGAATTCGAAACCTATGCCCCGCCACGCAACCAGTGGTGGGATGTCTGGGATCAGTTCAAGACCCACAAGGGCGCCCTGTTCGGCCTGGGATTTTTCATCTTTACCTTGCTGTTCGTGTTTGTGGGGCCGCTGGTATGGACGATGGATCCCCAATACATCGACATCCGCGCGCGCAACGCGGGCCCCAGCCTTGCCCATCCGATGGGCACCGACCAGCTGGGCCGCGATACCATGGCACGCATGATGGCAGGCGGGCAGACCTCGATCGCGGTGGGGCTGACGGCGATGGCGCTGGCGCTGGTGCTGGGCACGCTGGTTGGCGTTCTGGCGGGGTATTTCCGGCGGTTCGATGGGCTGTTGATGCGCACCACCGATCTGTTTCTGGCGATGCCGCTTCTGCCGCTATTGCTGGTTACGATCATGCTGTTCCGCGACCCGCTGCGCGCGAATTTCGGCCCCGAGGGCGGCATTTTCGTGCTGATCGTGTTCATGATCGGCGTCACCTCGTGGATGCAGACCGCCCGCGTCGTGCGCGCCGAGGTTCTGGCGCTGAAGGAACGCGAATTCGTTCTGGCCGCCCGGTCCATCGGTACGCCCAGCCGGCGCATGATCACCCGCCACCTGCTGCCCAACGTGATGTCGCCGATCATGGTGTCGGCGACGCTGGGTATTGCCAACGCGATCATCACGGAATCCGCGCTGTCGTTTCTTGGCCTTGGCTTTCCATCCGATTTCCCGACTTGGGGGCGTTTGCTGTTTGATGCAACCGATTGGCTGACACAAAACCCCGAGCGGGTGATCTGGCCCGGCATGGCCATTTCCCTGACGGTCTTGTCGGTGAATTACATCGGCGACGGGCTGCGCGACGCGCTTGACCCGCGCATCCGGGGCCGCTGACACGGGCGGGCGGACATCCCCAAAGCAATGTCCGGGACGAAAACAGGCGTTTTCCCGCCCCTGCGGCACCAGCGCCCTTGCCGGCGCGGGGCGGCACGGCCATAGGCAGGATCATGCCCTGGCTGTTTCTCATCCTTGCCATCGCCGGCGAGATCATCGGCACCACCGCGCTCAAGGCATCGGATGGCTTCAGCCGGCTTGGGCCAAGCCTTGTGGCGGTCACCGGCTACGCGGTCGGTTTCTATTTTCTGGCGCTTGTGCTGCGCGCCATTCCGCTGGGTATCACCTATGCGATCTGGTCGGGTGTGGGGGTGGCCGCGATCACGCTGATCGGGTGGCTGGTGCACGACCAGCGTCTGGATCTGCCCGCCTTGCTGGGCATCGGCTTGATCGTGGCGGGGGTCGTGGTTTTGAATATCTGGTCGGGGTCGGTTCCTTGACGTCACGTCGTCACCATACCGTGGCTTGATGCCGGCGCACAGGCGACTAGCCTTGGTGGAACGGTCTGAATGTAGGGTAATCTCATGGCTCGGCAGCTGCGCGTGAACGGAACCATCCATGACCTCGATCTGCCCGACGACATACCGCTGTTGTGGGTGTTGCGTGACGCGCTTGGGTTGACGGGCACGAAATACGGCTGTGGCGTGGCCGCCTGCGGGGCTTGCACCGTGCATATCGCGGGCCAAGCCGTCCGGTCCTGCCAGGTGGCACTGGCCGATGTCTGGGGCCCCGTCACCACCATCGAAGGCTTGGGCCAGCCCGACGCGTTGCATGCCGTGCAACAGGCTTGGGTCGACCATCAGGTCGTACAATGCGGCTATTGCCAGTCAGGGCAGATCATGCAGGCCGCCGATCTGCTGGCGCGACAGCCCGCGCCCAGCGATGCCGACATCGACGCCGCCATGGCGGGCAACCTGTGCCGCTGCGGCACCTATCCGCGCATCCGCGCCGCGGTTCATTCCGCCGCCCGCGCCCTGCAGGCGGGCTAAGGCGGTGGCGCGTTGGGGCCAGATTGCAAGGCGGACCTTTCTGATCGGGGCCACGGCCGTTGTGGGCGGCGTGGCCTTTGGCGTCTGGCAGTATCGGCGTGATCTGCCGAACCCGCTGACCCCGGAGCCAGGCGCGGTGACGCTGAACCCCTGGATCATCATCGACCAGACCGGCGTCACGTTGATCGCCGCGCGCGCCGAGATGGGGCAAGGTGTCTATACCACCTTGCCGGCGCTTCTGGCCGAAGAGCTGGACGTGGACTGGCACCAGATCCGTGTGATCCACGGACCGGCCGCCCAAGCCTATTACAACGCGGGCCTGATGAGCCACGCCTTGCCGACGACCGACTATGATCGCACCGCCTGGCAAGAGATGATGGTAGAGGCGATGTCGATCCTGCCCAAGATGATCGGGCTGCAGGTGACCGGCGGCTCGACCTCGACGCTGGATGCCTATGACCGGTTGCGCCACGCAGGAGCCACCGCGCGCGAGACGCTGAAACAGGCCGCCGCCGACCGGTTGGGGGTGCCCATCGGCCAGCTTGAAACGCGCGAGGGTCAGGTGATCGCGCCGGGTGGCGTCACGATCCGCTACCAGGATCTGGCCGAAGATGCCGCGCGCCTGGATCCGCCCCGCCAGATCGATCTGCGCCCGGCATCGCAATGGCGCTACCTGGGTCGCGCGATGCCGCGGCTTGACATGGTGGAAAAGGTGACGGGCACCGCGGGCTTCGCCATCGACAAGCGCCTGCCGGGGATGCGCTTTGCCACGCTGCGTATGACCCCGCATCTGGGTGGTGTCATGCGGTCACATGACGCGACGGCGGCGATGGCAATGGCCGGTGTCGATCGGGTCATCGACTTGGGCCATGGCATCGCGGTGGTGGCGCAAAACACCTGGATCGCGATGCAAGCCGCCCAGGCGGTGGCGATCGAATGGGGGCCAGCGCCCTATCCCGACACGTCCCAAGAGATGATGGGCGTCATCCGCGCGGCGCTGGATGCGCCTGCCAATTCCAAGCTGCGCGACGATGGCGATGTGGAAGGGCTGGATACACAGCCCGAAGATCGCGTGATCACGGCCGAATACAGCGTGCCATGGCTGGCCCACGCCACCATGGAACCGATGAGCGCGGCGGCCCATTTCACCGGCGACAGCTTGCAGATCTGGGCCGGATCACAGGCCCCCGGCTTTGCCGAAGCCGCCGCGGCCCAGGCCGTGGGGCTGAGCGCCGAACAGGTGCAGTGCCATGTGACCTATCTGGGGGGCGGGTTCGGACGCCGGGGCGAAAGCGATTTCATCGTGCTGGCCGCCCGTGTTGCGCACGCCATGTCGGGCACCCCGGTGCTGGTGACATGGTCGCGCGAAGAAGACATGCGCCATGATTTCTACCGCCCCGCCGCCGCGGCGCGGATGCGCGGCGTGCTGCGCGATGGCGCGGCGCTGGCCCTTGATGGCCGTGTTGCCGCACCATCGGTCACGCGCCAATCCATGGCCCGCATGACGGGAAGCGCCCCCCCGGGCCCCGACAAGGGCCATGTGGAGGGGATGTTCAACCAACCCTACGCCATCCCCCACTACCGGGTGACAGGCCATCTGGCGGATCTGGCGGTGCCGGTGGGGTTCTGGCGGTCGGTCGGAAATTCCTTCAACGCGTTTTTCATGGAAAGCTTCATCGACGAAATGGCCATCGCGGCCGACCGCGACCCCTTGGCCTTTCGGCTGGCGCTGGCCGCCCGCGAACACGCGCCCAGCGCAGGCGTCTTGCGCGCCGTGGCCGAAATGTCAGGCTGGGATGGCCCGCGCGCGGCCGGCACCGGACGGGGCGTGGCGATGACCCATTCCTTTCATACCCCGGTCGCCGTCGTGATCGAAGTGGCCGAGCGTGACGGGGCCATCGCGCTCAGGCGCGCATGGATGGCCTGCGATGTGGGTACCGCGCTTGATCCTTCGATCATCGAGGCACAGATGATCGGAGGGCTGGTCTACGGGTTGTCGGCGGCGATGATGGAGGAAATCAGCTTTGCCGGCGGTGTCGTGGAACAGGGCAATTTCACCGATTACGACGCGCTGCGCCTCAACCAGATGCCACCGGTCGAGGTGCGTATCTTGCAAAGCACGGGTCACATCGGCGGCGTGGGGGAACCTGGCACGCCACCCGCCGCACCGGCGCTGGCCAATGCGATCTTTGATCTGACCGGAAGGCGTATCCGCGATCTTCCGCTGAACAAGCATCTGCGCTTCGTCGGCTGAACGGATAGCGGCGCCCCACCGACCGAACCGGCCCGCGCCCGCCGCCTAAAGCCGGTTCAACTTGCTTTGCAGCTCGGCCAGTTGGCGCTTGATCTCATCCAATTCTTGCGCGGCGGGCTTGTCTTCCCCCTCGTCCGGCGTTGGTGCGGACCATTGCGCCCCAAGACCGCCGGTCATCGCCTTCATGAAGGCGTCTTGCTGGGCGCGCATCGCCTCGAACCCCGGCATCTTGGCCAGTGGGTTCATGACGCTCATGTTTTCCATCATTTTCGATTGCCCCTGTTTGAGCATCTCGAAGCTCATGGTCAGGAAATCGGGAACAACGGTCGAGGCCTGGGTGGTGTAGCTGCGCACCAGATCGGTCAGAACGGCGATGGGCAGGATGGTTTCACCGCGGCTTTCATGCTCGGCGATGATCTGAAGCAGGTATTGCCGGGTGAGATCGTCGCCCGATTTCAGATCGACGATCTTGACCTCACGACCGGCGCGGATGAAGCCCGCGATATCTTCGAGGGTGACATAATCCGAGGTTTCGGTGTTGTAGAGCCTGCGGCTCGCATAGCGCTTGATAAGAAGCGGTGCGTCTGTGTCCGCCATGAGCCATTCATCCCTTCCTGCAATGCAGTGGGTCAAGCCTACGCGCCCCGGCGGGAAATGCAAATTTATTGTGCAGCGGCAGAAACGCGAAGGGCAGGCCACATGGGCCTGCCCTTCTGGTGTTCATGCCTGCGGGGAGGACGCCGGCACGAATTGCGTGTCGCCCAAGCGGCGCTTACTTGGCGGCGGCTGCGGCTTTCTTGGCAGCGGTCGTCACTTCGGCGGTGGCCTTCTTGACGGCGGCGGTGGCTTCTTCGGTCGCTTCCTTGCCGGCAGCCATCATCAGCTCGACGGTTTCCATCTGCACTTTCTTGGCAATCTCGGCAAAGGCGGCCATGGTTTCAGCAGCCATTTCAGCCTGGGCCGAAGCGAAATCGGTCATCGACTTGGTGTAGTCGGTCGGTTCTGCCTTGGCGGCGGCAACATGGGACAGCTTGGCGATGGTGTCCTTGGTCCATTTCGACGAGATGTCGGTCGATTTTTCGGCGGCGTCGAGCACGACCTTGGTCATTTTCTCGCCCATCGCGGCCGAGGATTTGAAGGCATCGTTCAGGGCCGACATATCCATCGGGTAGGCGGACATCATGTCGGACATCATCTTGGTGAAATCGGTGGTCTTGGCGGCCATGGGTTTTCTCCGGGGTGGGCCCCGCTACGCCGGGGCTATGTGCTGCGTATGCGAAAGATATGCATGCTGCAGTGCAGCAAGTCAAGCATTTTTCTGCACTGCAGCATAATCTCCGGATTTTCGCCGCTGGATCAGCCGCTTATCTTTTCGGTCACAAAGCTGCCCGGCGCGGGCCCAAGGCTGGGGTATGATTCGGACCCGGGCACGCGGGCGGGCACCATCGCACCGGCCCGCGCGGCAAGCCAGCTTTCCCAATGCGGCCACCACGATCCTTCGTGATAGGCGGCGCGGGACTTCCAGCTGTCGGGGGTGCCGATGGGTTCGGGCCCGCGCCAATGGCCATACTTCTTCTTGGTCGGCGGGTTGACGATGCCCGCGATATGGCCCGATTCCGACAAGATGAAGGTCTTGTCCTTCGATCCCATCTGCACGATCCCGCGAAAGCTGTCTTTCCAGGCCGCGATATGATCGGTTTCACAGGCAATCGCGCAAATGGGCAGCGTCACATCCGACACATGCAGCTTTTCGCCCATCAACGCGAACCCATCACCGGCAAACCCGTTGTCCTGGCACAAGCCGCGCAGATACTGCACCGTCATCTTGCCGGGCAGGTTCGTGCTGTCGCCATTCCAGAACAACAGGTCGAAGGCCGGGGGCGGTTCACCCATCATGTAACTGCGCACGGCCGGGCCATAGACCAGATCCTTGGCCCGCAGGTAGGAAAAGGTCTTGGACATGTAGTGGCTGTCCAGATAGCCCTCGGCGGCGACCTGACGTTCGATGGCATCCACGAAGTCGCTGTCCAGGAACGGGGTGAATTCCCCCTGATCGGTGAAATCGGTCAAGGTCGTGAAAAAGGTCGCCGATTTCACCCGCGCCTGCCCGCGCTTGGACTTGAGCGCCAGCGTCAGCGCCAATGTGGTGCCCGCCACGCAATAGCCGATGGCGTTGACCTGATCCTGCCCGGTGACCGCACAGGCCACATCGATCGCTTTCAGATAGCCCTCTTCGATATAGGTTTCGAACCCGGTTTCGGCATAGCTGGCATCGGGGTTCTTCCAGCTGACGACGAACAGCGTGTAGCCCTGATCGACGATCCACTGGATCAATGAATTCTGGGGCTTCAGATCCAGGATGTAGAACTTGTTGATCCAGGGCGGAAAGATCACCAACGGTGTCTGATGCACGGTTTCGGTCGTGGGTGCGTATTGGATCAACTCGATCATGCGGTTGCGGAACACGACCGCGCCCTTGGCGGTGGCGATGTTCTGGCCCACCTCAAAGGCATTGGGATCGGCCAGCACCGGAAGCAATTCGCCGTGCCGCGCCTCCAGATCGCGCACAAGGTTTTCAAGCCCTTTCACAAGGCTTTCGCCCTCGGTCTGCACGGCCTTTTCCAGCGCGTCAGGGTTGGTTGCCAGGTAATTGGTCGGTGCAAACAGATCGATGATCTGCCCGGCAAAGAATTCGACCCGCTTCTTGTCCCGCGGGCTCAGGCCCTCCAGCTCTTCGACGGCCGTGCGCATGACCTGCGCCGAAATCAGGTACTGGGTCTTGACCGCGTGAAAGAACGGATGGGTCTGCCACAGCGGGTTGGAAAAGCGCCGATCCTCGGGCGGGGCGTCGGCGGCGGGCAAAACGAAATGGCCCTGTGCCAGCTCTTTTTGCAGATCCATGTACTGCGTCAGGGTCTGTGACCAGTATTGCACCTGGCGTTCCATCATCTTGGCGGGGTTGGTCAGCGCCTCTTGCCAGATCGCCATGCCGGCCTTGAGCAACAGATCCTGCCCCGGCCCCTCAAGGCCGACATCGCCGGGCTTGCGGGCGGCCAGCGCGGCGACCAGACGTTTCGACAGATCCTCCATCCGGGCGAGGTTCTGGTTCAGGCGATCCAGGCTTTCCCCCATCTCGCCCTCTTTTGCATCATCCTGTGCCACCTTGATTTCGCCCTCTTAATGGTTCACTTAATCCTAGCGGCGCCAAGGTGAGGGGGCAAAGCGACGATTTGATCCGGGGCCGATTTTTCGCCGCGGTTCGTCAGGCAGGAGACGTCGATGCGCTACATGCTCACCTATGACTTCATGGAATCGATGCGCGTGACCAATCAGTGGATGGGCTCCACCGCGCGGGCCATGTGTTCTTTCCCGCAACTCGGGCTGGTGGCCAACCCGATGATCAAGCTGACGGCCGCTTGGGGCGAGGTGACCGAACGCAGCTTTGCACGCATGGCGGTGAAACCGGATTGGGGTATTCATTCCATCCCCGCCGATGATGGGCGCGACCATCTGGTGACGGTCGAAACCGTGTTGCCCCGCGCCTTTGGTGATCTGATCCGGTTCAAGGTTCATGGTCGCGCCCCCACCGGCCGCAAGGTGTTGCTGGTGGCGCCGATGTCGGGCCATTACGCCACGCTTTTGCGGTCGACGGTGCGCAGCCTTCTGCCCGATTGCGACGTCTACATCACGGATTGGCACAATGCGCGGGACATTCCCGTCAGCGCGGGCAAGTTCGACATCGAGGATTACACCCTTTATCTGGTGGATTTCCTGCGCGAGATGGGCCCTGACACCCATGTGATCGCGGTGTGCCAACCCGCCCCGCTGGCGCTGGCGGCGACCGCCTATCTGGCCGACCAAGACCCATCTGCGCAGCCGCGCACCCTGACCCTGATCGGCGGCCCCATCAACCCCGATGCCGCCGCAACCGACGTGACCGATTTCGGGCGGCGCGTGACCATGGGCCAGTTGGAGCGCATGGTCATCCAGCGTGTCGGCTTCAAATACGCGGGCGCGGGTCGCTTGGTCTACCCGGGCTTGCAGCAGCTTTCGAGCTTCATGGCGATGAACGCCGAAAAGCACGCCAAGGCCTTTGGCGACCAGATCCTGCGCGTCGCCAAGGGCGAAGCGGGCGATCACGACAAGCACAACAAATTCTACGACGAATACCTGGCCGTGATGGACATGACGGCCGAATTCTACCTGTCCACGGTCGAGCGGATCTTCAAGGGGCTCGAGATCGCCGAAAACAGGTTTGTCGTCGCCGGCAAACGGGTCGATATCGGCAAGATCACCACCGTGGCCGTCAAGACCGTCGAAGGCGGCAAGGATGACATCTCGGCACCGGGCCAATGCGTGGCCGCCTTGGATCTGTGCACCGGCCTGCCCGCATCGCTCAAGGCATCCTATCTGGAACCCGACGCCGGTCATTACGGCATTTTCGCGGGCAAAAGCTGGCGCAGCCGGATCCGGCCCCTGGTGCTGGATTTCATCGACGGCCACTGCGACGTACCGAAAACCCCGATCCGCGCGGTCGGCTGAACCGACACCTGCACCCACCGCCGCAACCCCTAGAAGCGGATCACCAGCGACAGGCGCACGGCTGTCGTATCCAGGGAAAAATCGCCCGTTTCATGGATGCGGGCGCTCGCCGTCCGATCGCCGGACGCGGTGACCGTCAGGATATAGACGCTGCGCTGGTTTTCCACCCAGAGCCGTTCATGCAGCAGATCGAACCGCAGCGCCGTTCTGGCGGTCACGCGCTGTTCCAGCCCGATCACGATATGCGCACCTTGCGCCCGATCGGCGACCGCAAAAGGCGACCGCGCCGTGTTGATCACGCGCGATCCGTCCTGGGCGCTGGCGGCCTGAGCAAAGGCGTGGCTGACCGTGACATCAGCCCGCGACAGCCCCAGCCCCCCCGACAGCAACAACCCAGGCCCGATCGCGCGCCCGATGGTGGCGCGCAGACGATGGACCGCCCCGACCTGGCCGATCAGCCCCGCGGCCGCGCAGTTTTGCCCAAAAGCACATCCGGGCATCCGCGCAAGCGCCCGACGGTTTGGTTGCAGCTCGATCTCGCCGCCAAAAACAAAGCCGCCCCGCGCGACCCGCATCCCAAGGGACGTCAGCCCAAGATCGGCCTGCCGCGTGACCTGCCCCAAGCGGTTGCCGTCGACCGATAGCGTCAGATCGTCCAGCGCGAGCGATTGGCTGGCCATGGCCAGACCCATGGCCAGATAGGCCCCGGACCAGCCGGTATCGGCCTGCGCCGTGCCCGCGCCGATCACCAGCCCAAAGGCCAGACGCAGCACGCGCAACCCCCACCCCCACCCGCACGCCGATTGCCCCCTTACACCCGGCATGATCCCTCACCTTTTGGGCCGTTGATGGCAAACAGGCTGCCGAGCGCCGAACATAGGCGCATTGACGGGGCGCAATCGCCGCAATCATCCGCCAAGCATGGGCAAGTCTATCGACGCGATAGGACATTCGTCCCAAGACCCGGCGCGTTTGCCCGGTTTTTTGGGGCAAAGATCCGGGCCGGGGCGCCATACGCACCCGATCCCGGGCCGGGTGATGGGGCGCGCGGCCCCTTTGCCTGCCCCGTCAGCCAAAATGACGCCGCCGCCGGACGCCTGTCTTAATCGAACCGGATGTTTGCCCGGCGGCACGCCTGAACGGCCTGACCCAAGATGGACCCGTCGACCGAAGTGCGGTCGTCAGGTTCATCCAAGGAGATCCAATCATGAAACGTTTCATTATGCCCCTGATCGCTGCAACCGCTCTTGTCGCAGGTGCGGCCCACGCCGAAGGCAACTGGTCGCTGGTCGAACAGTTTGGCATCGGCAATGCCCAAGGCACGATGCAGAACGGCAACTACAACGGTTCCTACACTGGCCAATTCGGCGGGCAGATCAACGGTCACGGATTGCCGGGCGGCTTCAACGGGTCGCTCACGATGCAGTCGGGTGTAGGCAATTTCTCGGCAACCAACCAGTGGGGTGGTGGCAACCTGTCGATCACCGACCAGTTCGGCGCCATCAACGATGCCGCCACGATGCAGCTGGGAGGCGGCCATGAATCCGAAACCGTCCAGCACGGCATTGGGAACATGTCCCTGACCGTTCAGTCGAATTGAGCCGCACGGGGGTCATGGGCGCACAGGCTGTGCCCGCGCGCCCATGACCCCCACCGGTTCGAATGCAACGCTGCAATCAAAGGGACAGAGCCCATGCCGACCCCATCCCGCTTACCTATTCCGATTCCGCTTGGCCTGATGCTGTGCCTGGGCCTTGCCGGCCCTGTCGCCGCACAGAACATCTCGGAAACTGTCCAGACGGGCATCGCCAATTCCGCCACCACCGTGCAGGAGGGGCGCAATTTCTCTTTCTCGGTTCAGAACGGTCTCGAGAATGTCGCCAATGTGGCGCAGACCGGGCGCTACAACCTGTCCGCCCTGTCACAATCGGGCGAAGGGCATGAGACAAGCGTCACCCAGACCGGCGATCTGGGCCTTCATTCTTCGACCCAAGGCTCGACCCGGCTGGGCGATCTGTCGATTTCCCGCACCGGCGTGGCCGGCGGCATCCTGAGCCGGTTCGAAGGGCATTTCGACTGATCCGGCGCATTGCCGGTTTGTGTCCGGCCCCGTCAGCGGCCGAAAGGATCATGGCCATGGAGAGACTGTCCAGACATCGATCAGGCGCCAAGACGGGGCCGGGGGTCAGCAGGGCGATGGCGGTTTGCCTCGTGCTGTGCATCGCCCTGCTGCTCGCTCGAACACCGGTTGCACAAACCACACCGGCCGATCCGGCCTGTGACATCCACCTGTCCGCCGAAGGCCGGATGATGCGGCTGGAGGCCGTGTTTCACGGCGCCAAGCCCGCGTCGGGCGAGTTCCGGCTGGTTGTGCGGAAACAAGGGGTTTCGGGCACATCGCAGACCGTTCAACAAGGCCGCTTCACCGCCCGCCCCGATGGGGGGCAAAAGGCCTTGGGCAGCGTGATGGTCGGCCTGTCGGCCGGCGACGCGCTCAGCGCAGAGCTGACCGTTCAGACGGGCGACACCTTGATTTGCAGCGCCACCCTGTGATGGTTTTCACCCGTTGCCGGGGTGCTTGACCTCCATCAATGCCGAACACCGCGATTCGCGCGACCACATCAAGGCGGTCGTGCAGGCCGCCACGGCGGTCATCCGTCAGGGCCACGGGATTTTGGCGATCACCTGACAAATGGGTTGAATCGGATGCGGCCATTCCGGGCCGGCCGGTTCCGCATGTCCGCCGATCACTGACGCAGGGTTTGCTTGTGCACGGGGGAATGGATGGCGGACGGCGCGCTACCCGAAGATCTTCACATCGCGCGCCACGAGATCGGCACGCTTTACGACGCCGCCCTTGAGGGGCGGTTTCAACCGGCCGTGCTGGATCTGGCGGCCGCCCGTATCCCGGGCAGCGCCACGCTTCTTTATCATCAGGACACGACCCAACCGTCGGCGTGCGGCATCTTGCATCGCGGCTTGGGCGGGGCGGCGATGCCCGCCTTTCCCGCCAGCTTGGCCGCCCACAACCCGCTGTTTCGCGAACATCGCCGCAAGCCGGTCGGGGTGGTGTTTCCCGACACGGCGTTGATGACGCGCACAAGTTTTCGCGCGACGGCCTTTTTCCGCGACTGGTTGTCCCAAGGCGGCGATTTCGATGCCGCGACAGGCGTGGTGATCGCACGCGAAGCTGCGGTGCAGACGGTGCTGGAAATTCGCTACCCCGCGCATCTGGAACGACAGGCGGCACCGGCCGCGGCGCTGATGCTGGCGGAATTGGCCCCACATATGGCCCAGGCCGCGCGCATTGCCGATCTGGCGCTGGGCGCGGGCCAAGCCCAGATCGAGGCGCGCAATTTCCTGGAACTGGGATCGTTTCCCACCTTCATCGTCGATGCCGATTGCCGGATACATGCGATGAACGGGCGCGCCGAGGTCTTGCTGCGGGTGGGCACCGGGTTGGTTCTGGGGATGGACCGAAGACTGCAAGCCGCAACCCCGGAAGACACGGCCCGGCTGCAAGACGCGGTGCGCGATGCCAGCCGATCCGTATCGGCGCGCAGCCATGTGATGGGTCTGGGCGCGCGCCCGCAAAAGGGGCCGCGCGTGCTGACGCTGACCCCGATGTCGGCCCTTGGCCGCAGCGATCTGCCCTGTGGCGCGGGCGGCGGCAGCCCGCAGGGCCGCGTGGCGATCATGATGATCGATGCGGCCGACCGGCTGCATCTGGGCCGCGATGCGCTATGGGCGATGTTCAATCTGACCGCGCGCGAGGCCGAATTGGCGTTGGCCTTGCTGGATGGGCGGACGCTGCCGGAACTGGCCCGCGTTCAGGCGGTTTCCAAGCAGACCCTGCGCAACCAGCTGTCGTCGATCCTGCGCAAGACAGGCACCACGCGGCAAAGCGAACTGGTGGCGCTGTTGCTGCAAATGGCCCGCGCACTGCCGCTGTGATGACCGGATGATTGACGCCCGACAATGCGCCGGGCCGATCCATCCCCGAAAATCGGCACCAATCAAAAACGCACAATCAAGGGAGGCACACCGCCATGGCGGATCGAATTCTCGTGGCCACGGATGGGTCGGACACCGGGGCGCGCGCGGTGGCCTGCGCCGCGGAACTGTCCGACAAGCTGCACTTGGGTCTTAGCATCTTGCATGTGCAGCTCCATGGCCGGCCTTCGGCCGAGCTGACCCATCTGGCAGAAACCGAGCATCTGTTGGATCGTCTGGCACGACAGCGTCCGATGACCGACCGGCCCGCGGCCAGCAGCCTTGGCGCGCTCTATGCCGCCACGCGCGATGAGGTCGAGCGCGCCTGGGTGATCGAGGCAATCGGTCGCGAAATTCTTGCCCGGGCCTGCACGCAGGCCGATCTGGCCGGGGCGCGCGATATCCGCAGCCGGTCCGCGGCCGGCGATTACGCCGATGAAATCCTCGATATGGCCGAAGCGGATGACGCGAAAATGATCGTTCTGGGGCGGCGCGGCTTGGGGCGCGTGCGGGAAATGCTTTTGGGAAGCGTCACGCAAAAGGTGCTTCATGCCACCGATCGCACCGTTGTGGTCGTCCGCTAGCGCGGCGCCGATCCGCCACGGGCCAGATCATGACCGACCGACACGACAGCGGGCCCATGGGCGATCGTCTGGGCCCATGGCCCGAGGCGACCGTCGCCACCTTGGCCGATCTGGGGCTGGCCGAGGACGAGATCGCGCGCCATTTGCGCATCGATCGCGCAATGGTGCGCCATTTGCACCGGCGCGCCCAGCGCGGCGACGGGATGCCAGCGTGGTTCGACCCGCCCGGGCGCCTCGACCCGCCACAGGGCGCGCAGGCTTCAGCAGGTTGCGCTTGGCTGATGGCGCTGGCCCGTTGGCTTTGCCGGAGATGACGTGCTGATGGGGCCGATCTTTTCCGACCGGGCGCAGGCCGGCGCCCAGCTTGTGCCCAGGATCCAGGCCGCACTGCCGCCGGGGGTTGTCCCCCTGGTCATCGCCTTGCCGCGGGGTGGGGTGCCGGTGGCCCAGCCCATCGCCGCCGCGCTCCATGCGCCGCTGGATGTGGTTCTGGTGCGCAAGCTGGGGGTGCCGAACCAACCCGAACTGGCCGTGGGCGCCATCGCCGATGGGCAGACCCCGACGCTGCACATCAACCCTGACATCGCCCAAGCCGCCGGGCTATCGGACCAAGACATCCAGGCGCTGGCCCGCCCGGCGCTGGCCGAAATCGCCCGCCGGCGCGCGCTTTGGCAGCCCGGGCGGGTCACGCGGCCCATGGCGGGCCAGACGGTTGTGGTGGTAGATGACGGGGCCGCGACCGGGGCCAGCCTGCGCGCGGCGCTGGCATGGCTGAAACACCAGCGGGTGGGCCGGCTGATCGTGGCCCTTCCCGTCGCCCCGCAAGAGGTAGTATCGGATCTGGCGCCGTTGGCCGATCGCATCATCTGCTTGGCAACGCCCCGCCCGTTCTACGCCGTCGGGGCACATTTCGCCGATTTTCCGCAAGTCACCGATGCCGAGGTGACGGCCGCGCTCACGCACGACCCCGGCTGAGCGTCAGGGCCGCGCAGCGCCGTGGGACTTGGCCATGCGCAGAAAGGCCTGCGCGCGCGGGGCCCATTTCAGCGGCGTGCGCGGATGTGGATCGCGCAGATGATCGATCGCCAACCGGGCCTGTGTCAGGCAGCGGGCCATGGTATAGACCCGTGCCAGTTCCGGGCTCGGCGCCGGAAAACCCGCCCCATCCAGATGCCGCGACAAGGCCGGGCCGATCCAGGGGGCGCCCAGAAGCGCGCAGTCCAGCCCAAGGCCCAGCATTTCGTCCTGCGGATCGATCAGGCGGAAATCATGGTCGAATTCCACGCGATCAAAGGCCAGCGGCGGTCGGGTCAGGCAAACATGTTCGGCCCGCAGATCGCCATGGCCCTCGATCACCAGACCGGCCGCGGCGCGCGCCAGGATCGCCGGGCGCAACCGGTCCAGGCCTTGCTGGGCGTCGGCCAGCATCGTTTCACAAAGCGCCGCACCCAGATGTGCGCGCATCGCCCGCAAATGCGCCAGATCGGTGCTCATCTCGCGCAGGAGCCGGGCGAAATAGGTCTGTCCGGCCCGGGGCGGCGCGATCTGACGGCGATAAAACCCCGCCATCACGCCGGCGAAATCGGCGATATCCCGGGCCGAGGGGGGCGGGCCGTCGCGCAGCCTGTGATCCAGCATCGCAGCGGCGGGCAGGCGGTCCATCTCGACCAGCCAATCGACGATCCGTCCAGGCCCGCCCAGCGCCAGCCGCCCCTCCGGCGTCTGCACAAGGGCGATCAGGCCGCGATAGACACCGCCGGCCAAAGCGCGGTTCAGCCGCAGCTCTTCGGCACAAAGCCGCGCGCGGGCGGCCAGGCTGCGCATATCGGCATGGGGCAGGCACACGGGCTTTTTCAGCTTGAAGACGCGCGTGGCCGTCAGAAACACCAGCGAGGCGTGGGTTTCGATGCACTGCGGCGGCGGCGCATCGGGCCAAGGCGCCCCGCTTTGCAGAAAGGCCCGTTTTTGGTCCAATCCCGGCGGGCGGATGCGGGGGCTTTGCGCCATGGACGGGCCCGCCGGGGCTAGTGCCACATCTGGCTTATGGGCTTGCGCAGGGAATGGCGCACATGGGCAATTTCACCCGCCGACACATGGCGGCGCAACAGCGTCAAGACCGCCATCACCGCGCGTTCGGGATCGGGCAGCGGGGTCTTGCCAAACGGCGCGGCCACCCGCGCCAGAAGATCGGATTTGCTGCGCGCGCGAACCGGCGTGGCCGCCGGCGACCAGCCCTCGAAGAAAATCCCGCGCACCAAGACCGGCAATTGCGCGGCCAGATCGGCGGCTTCATCCACGGGAAGCAGATCGCGCACCGCATGCAGCGTTTCGCGCAACAACAGATAGGCGCGTCGCTTGTCCGACCAGCCAAGATCGGCGCACAATTCGTTCAGCCATTCGGCCACCACCTGCGGCGCATGATCCAAGGGGGGCACGCCTGTGATCGACATGGGACGTCCTTTCGCATGAACACTCGTTCGCATGAACACTGGGCCCAGCCTCGGGTCTGGGCGACGCGACGGCATTGACCGCCCGCAATGCGGGCCCGCCCGCCCCGGTTCACGACAGGGCCCATGCTGTTTTTCGCACTCAAGGGATCGGAGGTTCTGGGCCGTCGCATCGCGGCGGCGGGCGGTTGGCCCATTGCGCCACACGAGGAACGCGATTTCGCCCGTGGCGAACACAAGGCCCGGCCCTTGGTCGACCCGCGCGGACGCGATGTCTTCGTGTTGGCGGCCCTGCAGGGCGGACCGGCCGCGTCCGTCAATGACCGGGTGATGCGCCTGTTGTTCTTTCTGGCCACCTGCCGCGATCATGGCGCGGCGCGTGTCACGGCCATTGCCCCTTACCTGCCCTATGGGCGCAAGGACCGGCGCACCAAGG
>JBEAQJ010000029.1:0-12281 GCA_041163945.1 Pseudomonadota bacterium | reverse complement strand
CCCTCGGGTGCGGGGCGCATCAGGGGGGCGGCCTTGTCGCCGGTCTCGCCCAGCCAGCGCGCCCAGTCGTCCGGGGCCAGACAGACCGGTTCGCGGTGGTGGGTCTCGGCCATCCAGTCCGAGGCCGCGGTGGTGACGATGGCGACCGTGGGCCTTGCATCCGCGCCCGGCCCCCAATCTTGCCAGACCCCGGCAAAGACCAGCACGCCGCCGTCCCGCGGGGTGAAATACCACGGCAGGCGCTGGCCTTGGGCATCCTTGGTCCATTCATAAAATCCGGTCGCCGGGATCAGGCAGCGCCGGGCGCGCACCGCGGCGGCAAAGGCGGGCTTCTGGGCGATGGTTTCGGCGCGCGCGTTGATCAGCAGCGGCCCATCGGCGGGCGTCTTGTACCAATGGGGCAAGAACCCCCAGCGCATCGGGCGATACTGCCGCCGTTCAGCCCCGGCCGAGACCACGCCCAAGGCTTGTGTCGGGCAGATGTTGAACCGCGGCACCGGGGGCAGGTCATTGGCGGGCGCAGCCGCGAACAGCTGCGCCATCGCATCGCTGGGTTGGGTCATCGTCATGCGTCCGCACATGCGCGGCAGCATAATCGCGGGACGGCCGGGTCGTCACCCCCCGGCCTGCGTGGCCCCGGGCGGGCCTATGGCACCACCGATATCCGCCCGTCCGTATAGGGGCTGTAGGGGCTGTTGTCGGCCAGGTAGCGGGCCGTCACCTCCTCCAGCCCGGGGCCGAAATCATAGGGGTCGATGGCATTGGCGGCGAACACCCCGTAACCGTCGCCCCCGCCGCGCATGAAGTTGTTGGACACCACGCCATAGCGTTGCGCCGGGTCCAGCGGCACCCAGGCCCCGCCCATGTCAACCTCGGCCGAAACGATCCGCGCGCCCGGTGCCGCGGCGGGGTTCCATGCAAAGCGCAAACCCGCCACTTGCGGGAAGCGCCCGGCCCCTTCTTCGACCTGGCTGACCCCGTTTTCCAGCGCCGCCCGCACATCTGCACCGGTCAACTGGAACGTGGCCAGGCTGTTTTGAAATGGCAGCACGGTCAGAACCTCACCCATGGTGATCGGGCCGGCATCGATCGACGCGCGCAGGCCGCCGCCATTGGCGATGGCGATCTGGATGCCCTGGTCGCGCACCCGGTCCAGCATGGCATCGGCCACCAGATTGCCCATCGCGCATTCCATCACCCGGCAGACGGCGCGGTCGCCTTCGATGAAGGCTTGGGTTTCGCCCACCTGTTCGGCCATCGCCGCCTCGATTGGCCCGGCCAGTTCGGCGACCCGCGCCGCAATGGCCGCATCGGGCTTGATGCTGGCATCCAGCAGCATGGTGTCGCCATCGGCGTAGATCACGCGACCCTCGTCATCAAAACTGACGCGCAGATGACCCAGGTATTTCGAATAGGCATAGGCCTGCACGATCGGCACCAGCGTGCCTTCGGGGTTGGTGATCCAAACCGGATAGGGCCCGCTGCGGCCCGGATCGCTGGCGGACAGGTAGCTGTGGGAATGTCCGCCCACGATCACGTCGATGCCGGTGACGGCTTGGGCGATGCGGATATCGGCCGGCAGCCCCACATGCGTGAGGGCGATGATGATCGCGACACCTTGCGCGGTCAGCGCATCCACATCGGCCTGCAGCGCGGCGATTTCCTCGGCAAAGGCGATGTCGGGGCCGGGCGACGAAATCTCCATCGTGTCGCGCGTCAACGCCGAGACAAGCCCCACCTTCAGCCCGTTCACGTCCAGCACCGCATGATCTTGCACCCGCCCGGCCAGCGCCGCCGAGGCGCCGACGTCAAGGTTGCCCGCGATCACCGGAAAGCCGACCCTGTCGAGCAGCGGCAACAGGCCTTCGGGGCCGTTGTTGAATTCGTGATTGCCAAGCGTCATGGCGTCAAAGCCGATGGCCTGCATGAACTCGGCCTCGGCCGCGCCGCGATAGGTGGTGAAAAACAGGCTGCCCTGGTACTGGTCGCCCGCATCCAGCACGATCACCCGTTCGCCCGCCGCCTCCAAGGGGCCGCGGATCGCATCGACGGCCGTGGCGATGCGCGCCACGCCCCCGAAACAGGCCCCTGCGGCCTCGTCCTCGGCCGAACAGGTCGAATCAAACCGGTTGATCGGTTGGATGCGGCTGTGCAGATCGTTGATGTGCAGAATATTCAACGTGGTTTCGGCCAGGGCCGGCGCGGCGATCGACAAGGCCCCCAGCAGGGCCGCCGGGGCCAGGATTCGGATGGACATGGGTCAACTCCCCTTGATGGTGACACGGGCCACAGTGCCGGGGCTTGGTGATGGCGTAAAGTGCCTTGTGCGCCACCGCCGCACCCTTGACGGCGGGCGGGCCACGGGCCAATGGGAACCATGCGCATCTACAAGATTTTCCGCGGGCCCGAATGGCTGGCCCTGACCCAGAACGGCCAGACCCTGGGCGCCCCCGTCGATCTGGCGGATGGCTTCATCCATTTCTCGACCGCAGATCAGGTGGCCGAAACCGCAAGGCGCCATTTCGCGGGGCTTGATGGCTTGATCTTGGCCGCGGTCGACACCGACCGGCTTGGGCCAATGCTGAAATGGGAACCTTCGCGGGGGGGGGCGCTGTTTCCCCACCTCTACGCCCCGCTGCGTCTGGCGGATGTGATCTGGCACAGGCCCCTGACCTTGGTCGATGGTCTGCACGTGATGCCCGGTGATCTGTGACATGTGGGAACGCCTGAGCCTGTCGTTGATGCACCGCCTGGATCCCGAGCGCGCCCATGCCTTGGCCATCGCGGCGCTGAAATCGGGGCTTTTGCCTGCGCCGGGGCCCGTCACCACGCCGGTCTTGCAGGTGTCTCTGGCCGGGCTCACGCTGCCCAACCCGGTGGGGCTGGCCGCAGGTTTCGACAAGAACGCCGAAGCCATCGCACCCCTGTCGCGCGCGGGGTTCGGCTTTCTCGAGGTCGGCGCCGCCACCCCAAAAGCGCAGCCCGGCAACCCCAAGCCGCGGCTTTTCCGCCTGGCCGAAGATCGGGCCGCGATCAACCGCTTCGGCTTCAACAATCAGGGCATGGCGGTGATCGCGGACCGCCTGCGGGCGGCCTATCCCGCCGCGGTGCCCATCGGCCTCAATCTGGGCGCCAACAAGGACAGCGCCGACCGTGCGGCCGATTTTGCGCAAGTGCTCGCACATTGCGGCGCTTTCGTCGATTTCGCCACGGTCAACGTCTCCTCGCCCAACACCGAACGGCTGCGCGATCTGCAGGGGCGCGCGGCCCTTGTGTCGTTGCTGGACGGCGTGATGACGGCGCATGCGGCGCTGGCCCGGCCGATCCCGATCTTTCTCAAGATCGCCCCCGACCTGACCGATGACGCCTTGGCCGAGATCGCCGAAGTGGCCCTTTCGGCCGGGCTGGCGGGCATCATCGCCACCAACACGACGCTCGCGCGCGAGGGGCTGAAAAGCCACCACCGCGATCAGGCCGGCGGGCTTTCGGGCGCGCCGCTCTTCGAGCGGTCCACCCGCGTTCTGGCGCGGCTGTCGCAGCTGACGGATGGGCGGATGCCCCTGATCGGGGTTGGTGGCGTCGCAAACGCCGATCAGGCCTGGGAAAAACTCCGCGCGGGCGCAAGTGCCGTGCAGCTTTACACGGGCCTTGTCTATGGCGGCCTGTCGCTGGCCGCGCGCATCGCCCAAGGGCTCGAGGATCGCGCCCGCGCCCATGGGCTGACGAACATCGCCCAGATCACCGGCACCGGCCGGGGCGACTGGCTCTAAGCATCATCTTTGCTTGGAAAATACTCCGGGGGAGACGCGCCAAGGGCGCGGCGGGGGCAGCGCCCCCTACCCGTCTTGGTCGGGCATCAGGAAATGGCCCGTGGCCTGGGCAAACAAGCGCTGGCGATTGTCTTGCCACGCCTCCACATGCACCGAGGCGTAGCGCCGTCCCTGCCGGTTGACCCGCGCCCTTGCATAGGCATCGCGCGGCAAGCCGCTGCGCAGGTAATCCACGGTGAAATCGATGGTCTTGGGCAGGCGCGGCAGGGTCTGGGGTGTCAACGCCTCGGCATCGAGGCGTCCGGCCTCCACCGCGTCCCACAACATGGCAAAGGACAGCTCCATGATCGCCGTCACCTCCAGAAACGAGGCGATGGCCCCCCCGTGGAGTGCCGGCAACAGCGGGTTGCCGATCAGCTTGTCATCATAGCTCAGCACCGCCGTCAGCTCATCGCCGCGCCGGTCGAAACCGACCCCGAGAAAGCCGATATAGGGCACACCGGCCACAAGCGCTGCCAAGGCGCGATCGCGGCGCTGCTTGATGCGGGCAACGGGTTCGGGCGGGCGGCGGGTCATGGCTGACCCTTGGGCACGGACCGCTCGACGGTGAAGGCGCCGGTCGCGGCGGCGACAGGGCGCGTCGGATCCTCGTCCCAGGCTTCGGCCCGCACGAAGGCGACCGAGCGGGTCACATGGTAGCATTCCGCCCGCGCGGTGATGCGCTGGCCAGGCACGGCGGCACGCATGTAATCGATGCGCAGATCCAGCGTTGCCGTGCCCGACAGCGCTTGTGGATGGCTCATCACCGCCGCGCCGCCACAGGTGTCCATCAAGGCCGATACGGCGCCGCCATGAATCACCCCCGACGTCGGATCGCCCACAAGCCCTGCCGACCATGGCATCGAGATCACCGCCACCCCATCCCCGATCTGGTCAAGCCGCATGTCCAGCGCTTTCGAAAACGGTATCGCCTCGATGAATTGCCGCGCGATGCGGGCCTTGTCGGTGCCGTCTTCCCCCATCTGCGCATTGCTCCTGCCCTGCCAGGGGCCACCACGCCCCGCGCGGCCATCTTGCCCATCCAGCCGTCGGCGACAAGCACCCGGCGGCACGCAATCGCTGCGGCCAGCCTCGGCGGCCTGACGGTCTTTTCTTGCGAAAATTGACGCATCGTCATCCAAAAAGGTGACGCAACGTCTTCTTTACGTCAACGTCATGTTGTATGCTACAGACCTGCCGACTCGACCTTCAGAGCGGCAAATCCCGAAATGTTTGACATGGACGTTCCCGACATGACCGCCGATGTGATGACAATCCGCGATATGTGCGCCGCCTTCGAGGTCACGCCGCGCACGCTGCGCTTTTACGAGCAGAAAGAACTGCTGTTCCCGATCCGGATCGGGCAAAAGCGCCTGTTCACCCGGCGCGACCGGGCGCGGCTCAAGCTGATCTTGCGCGGCAAGCGCTTCGGCTTCAGCCTTGAGGAAATCCGCCAGCTGCTCGACCTGTACTACGTCGGTGACCAGCAGGCGACGCAACTCAGCCGCACGCTCGACATCGCGCGCGACCGGCTGACCGACATGGAACGCCAGCGCGCCGAACTGGATGTGGCGATCTATGACCTGAAGGCGCAGATGGGGCTTGTCGAAGACATGCTGTCGAGCCGCGCCAACGCCCACAACGCCGCCGAGTAAGCCGAACCGTACCGTACCCGTACCGCACCGACCCGATCATACCGGAGCTTTCCCATGCCCAGCTATACCGCCCCGACCAAGGACATTCAGTTTATCCTGCATGATGTGCTTGCCATCACCGGCAGCGATGTTCCGGGCTATGGCGATCTGGAACCGGGCTTCACCCAAGCCGTTCTGGAGGAGGCGGGAAAGATCGCGGCCGAGGTTCTGGCCCCGCTCAACCCGGTGGGCGACCGGGTGGGCTGCCGGATGGAAAACGGCGTCGTTTATACCCCGCCCGGCTTCAAGCAAGCCTTTGCGCAGATGAAAACCGGCGGCTGGCCCGGCATCGACATGCCCGAAGCTTTCGGCGGCCAGGGCATGCCTTATCTGATGGGCACGGCGGTGGGCGAATTCTTTTCATCCGCCAACCAGGCCTTCACCATGTACCAGGGGCTGACGCATGGGGCGGCCTCGACCATCCTGGCCCACGGAACCGACGCGCAAAAGGCAACCTATCTGCACAAGATGGTCAGCTGCGACTGGACCGGCACCATGAACCTGACCGAACCCCATTGTGGCACCGATCTGGGGCTGATGCGCACCCGCGCCGAACCGCAGGCCGATGGCAGCTACAAGGTAACGGGGCAAAAGATCTTTATTTCGGCCGGTGAACATGACCTGGCCGAAAACATCATTCACCTGGTCTTGGCGAAAATTCCCGGCGGCCCCGACGGCATCAAGGGCGTGTCGCTGTTCATCGTGCCCAAGTTTCTGGTCAAGTCCGACGGCAGCCTTGGGGCGCGCAACGGCGTGTCTTGCGGCAAGATCGAGGAAAAGATGGGCATCCATGGCAATGCCACCTGCGTGATGAATTACGACGGCGCCACGGGCTACCTGTTGGGCGAAGAACACAAGGGCATGCGCGCCATGTTCACCATGATGAACGAGGCCCGCCTGGGCGTCGGCATGCAAGGGCTGGCACAGGCCGAAATCGCGTTTCAGAACGCGCGCGCCTATGCCCGCGATCGGCTGCAGGGGCGCGATGTGACGGGGATCAGAAACCCCGACGGGCCGGCCGATCCGTTGATCGTGCACCCCGACATCCGCCGCAACCTGATGGAACAGAAAAGCTTTACCGAAGGCGCGCGGGCCTTTTTGCTCTGGGGGGCCACGCTGATCGATGCCGCCCATCGCAAGGGCGATCGCGACGCCGACGGGCTGGTGTCGCTGATGACACCTGTGATCAAGGGCTTCCTGACCGACAAGGGCTACGAGATGACCGTGCAGGCCCAGCAGGTCTATGGCGGCCACGGCTACATCGAAGAATGGGGCATGTCGCAATACACCCGCGATGCCAGGATCGCCATGATCTACGAAGGCGCCAACGGCGTGCAGGCGCTGGATCTGGTGGGCCGCAAACTGGCCCAGGACGGCGGGGCGCACATCATGGCCTTCTTCGATCTGGTCAAGCGGTTCTGCCAAGACAATGCCGCCGTTGACGGGATGGCGGGCTTTGTCGATCCGCTCAAGCGCGCCTCGAAAGACCTGCAATCGGCGGCGCTGTATTTCATAGCCGAGGCCGGAAAGAACCCCAATGCCGCGCTTTCGGGCAGCTATGATTTCATGCACCTGTTCGGTCATGTCTGCCTTGGGCTGATGTGGGCGCGGATGGCGCGGGCCTCGCAAGATGCGCTTGCGGCCGGCACGGACGACCCGGTGTTTCACCAGACCAAGCTGGCCACGGCACGGTTCTATATGAGCCGGCAATTGCCGATGACGGCCACACATCTGGCGCGCATCCAGTCCGGTGCAGAACCGGTCATGGCGCTCGATGCCGCGAATTTCTAGGCCGGGCCAGAGCCCGAACCGACACAAGGGACGCAATGCCCGATCGCAAGAACCGAACCGATCACGCCGATCGCCGCCGCTGCGCACAAACCCCGCCGGACGGGCGCGGCGGGATGCGCGGAAACAGATCACCCCGTCAGGCGCCGACACCCTGCGCGCGGCCGCGCGGGGACTGCGCTATCATCGGACACATCGGCCGCGTATCGCCGCATCCGCGTTTGGTCGGGCGGCCGGAACTGGCGGCGCGCAACCGCTGCTTCCCACCCCGGCACGGTCTCACATGGGCCATGTTCGGGCGGCGTATTTTCGGAAAGATGCAGCAAGAGGGCTGGACCCCTTCACCTTTCGCGGTCATCGGTTCGCCAGCGTGTATCGCGCCGGCACCATGCCGGGGCGCGCTGAACAAATCGTCATGAGCCTTCATCGTTCCAAGAATACGCAACACACCCCAGCCAAAGGCGCAACCGCCGGGAGACCGCGATGACCAACACCCTTTATTGCTTCGGCGAATCCGGAAATGCCTACAAGGCCGCCATCGCCCTGACCCTGGCCGGGATTCCATGGACGGCGCGCCATGTCGATTTCTTTGCCGGTGAAACCCGCAGTGCCGCGTTCCGCGCGCTCAACCCCATGGGCGAGGTGCCGGTGCTTGATGCCGATGGGCTGATCCTGACGCAATCGGGCGTCATACAGGATTGGATCATGGATGAAACCGGCGCGCTGTGCGGCGATGGATCGCCTGCCACGCGCCGCGAAATCCTGCGCTGGACGATCTTTGACAATCAAAAGGTGTCCGGTCAGGCCGGCCCCTTGCGGTTCTTGATGAATTTCCTGCCCGAGGACAAGCGCCCGGCCGGTGCGGTGGATTATCTGTCGGGGCGGCTCAAGGGGGCATTGTCAGTGCTCGAACAAGTGCTGACGACGCGCGATTGGCTGGTGGGCGACAGCGTGACCTGTGCCGATCTGTCGTGTTGCGGCTATCTGTTCTACCCCGAGCCCTTCACCTTTGATCGCGCCGAATACCCGGCGATCGATGCCTGGCTTGACCGCATCGCCGCCCAGCCCGGCTGGGCCCATCCCTATGATCTGATGACGCGGGCCTATCCCGCCGCCTGACCGGAGACGACCGATGACCGATGCCTACATCTACGACGCGATCCGTTCGCCCCGCGGCAAGGGCCGCGCGGATGGCGCGCTCCACGAAGTGACCGCTGCGCGACTGTCCGCCGTGATGTTGAACGCGCTCAAGGATCGCAACGATCTGACGGGCCATGCGGTCGAGGATGTGATCTGGGGCAATGTCACGCAAGTCATGGAACAGGGCGGCTGCCTGGCGCGCACGGCGGTTTTGGCCTCGGATCTGGATCAACGCATTCCGGGTCTGTCCATCAACCGGTTTTGCGCCAGCGGGCTTGAGGCGGTGAACCTTGCGGCCAACCAGGTCCGGGGCGGGGCGGGTGCGGCCTATATCGCGGGGGGCGTCGAAATGATGAGCCGCGTGGCGATGGGCAGCGACGGCGCGGCCATCGCCGTCGATCCGGCCATCGCCATGGACAGCTATTTCGTGCCGCAAGGCATCAGCGCCGACATCATCGCCACCGAATACGGGTTTTCGCGGGCACAAGCCGATGCGCTGGCCGTCGAAAGCCAGGCGCGGGCCGCGCGGGCCTGGGCCGAGGGGCGGTTTTCGAAATCCGTCGTGCCGGTGACCGATATCAACGGGCTGACCATTCTGGACCATGACGAATACATGCGCCCCAGCACCGATCTGGAAACGCTTTCCGCCCTCAAGCCCGCGTTTCGGGACATGGGCGAAATGATGCCCGGCTTCGATCAGATCGCGCTGATGAAATACCCGCATCTGGAACGGATCAACCACATCCACCACGCGGGCAATTCCAGCGGCATCGTCGATGGGGCAGCCGCGCTGTTGATCGGCAATGCGGCTTTCGGTCAGGCCCATGGGTTGACACCCCGCGCCCGCATCCGCGCCACCGCCAAGATCGGCACCGACCCCACCATCATGCTGACGGGCCCCGTTCCGGTCACCGAGAAAATCCTTGCCGACAGCGGCATGGCGATGTCGGACATCGACCTGTTCGAGGTGAACGAGGCGTTTTCGGCCGTGGTGCTGCGGTTCCTGCAGGCGTTCGAGGTCGATCCGGCGCGGGTGAATGTGAACGGCGGCGCGATCGCCATGGGCCATCCCTTGGGTGCCACGGGGGCGATGATCCTGGGCACGCTGCTCGATGAACTGGAACGCACGGGCCAGGGCACCGGGTTGGCGACGCTGTGTGTCGCCTCGGGCATGGGGGCGGCCACCATCATCGAGCGGCTGTGAAACGGGGAGATTGCGACCATGACTGACTTCACCATGAAAACCGACGCCGATGGCGTGGCCGTCATCACCTGGAACGTCCCGGGGCGCTCGATGAATGTGCTGACGCGCGATGCCTATGGGCTGTTCGATCGGCTGATCGACGACGCGCTGGCCGATCCCGCCGTCAAGGGGATCGTTCTGACCTCGGGCAAAGACAGCTTCGCGGGCGGCATGGATCTGAACACGCTGGCCCATATCGCGGCCGCGGCGGGCGACGACCCGGCGCAGGCGCTGTTCGATTTCACCATGGGCGGGCACCGCGTCTTGCGCAAACTGGAACGCGCCGGGATGGCGCCAAAGACCAACACGGGCGGCAAGCCGGTCGCGGTGGCGATCACGGGCACCTGCGCGGGCATCGGAACCGAGATCGCGCTGGCCTGCCATCGCCGCTTCATGGCCGACAACCCAAAGGCCAAGATCGGCCTGCCCGAAATTCTGGTGGGGTTGTTTCCGGGCGGGGGGGGAACCACGCGCTACAGCCGCATGGTGGGCGCGATGGCGGCGGCCCCGGTGTTGCTCGAGGGCAAGATGCTCGACCCCAAATCCGCCAAGGCGGCACAGTTGATCGACGATATCGTGCCCCCCGATCAGCTTTTGGCACGTGCCAAGGACTGGGTCCTGTCGGCAAAAGATGCCGACATCGTCAAGCCATGGGACCAGAAGGGCTGGAAAATGCCCGGTGGCGCCCCCTATCACCCAGCAGGTTTCATGACCTTTGTCGGGGCCAGTGCCATGGTTCATGGCAAGACCAAGGGGGTTTATCCGGCGGCCAAGGCGCTGTTGTCGGCGGTCTACGAAGGCGCGCTGGTGGATTTCGACACCGCGCTCAAGATCGAGGCCCGCTGGTTCACCCATATCCTGATGAACCCATCCTCCAGCGCGATGATCCGGTCGCTGTTCTTGAACAAGGAAGCGCTTGAAAAAGGGGCCAACCGCCCGGCCCTGCCCGATCAGAAAGTGACCAAGCTGGGCGTGATCGGGGCGGGCATGATGGGGGCCGGCATCGCCTATGTCAGTGCCAACGCGGGCATCGATGTGGTGCTGATCGATGCCAGCCAAGACGCCGCCGACCGCGGCCGCGCCCATGCCGAGGGGTTGCTCGACAAGGCGATGAAGCGCGGCAAGATCACCGCCGACAAGAAGGCCGACGTGCTGGGGCGCATTCACCCCACCACCGAACATAGGGCGTTGGCCGGCTGCGACCTGATCGTGGAGGCCGTGTTCGAAGATCCGGCCATCAAGGCCAAGGTCACGCGTGAGGTTCTGGCCGCCGTGGGGCCAGAGTGCATTTTCGCCACCAACACCTCGACCCTGCCCATCGGCGAACTGGCCAAGGCCAGCGACCGGCCCGACCAGTTCATCGGCATCCATTTCTTCAGCCCTGTCGACAAGATGGCGCTGGTGGAAATCATCCGCGGTGCCAAAACCGGCGACCGGGCCGTGGCCAAGGCGCTGGATTTTGTGCGCCAGATCCGCAAGACGCCCATCGTGGTCAATGATGCGCGGTTCTTTTACGCCAATCGCTGCATCATCCCCTATATCAACGAGGGCATCCGCATGGTGTCCGAAGGGGTGGCGCCTGCGCTGATCGAGAACGCGGCCAAGCTTGTGGGCATGCCCTTGGGGCCGCTGCAACTGGTTGACGAGACATCGATCGATCTGGGGGTCAAGATCGCGCGGGCCACCAAGGCCGCGATGGGCGAGGCATACCCCGACGACGCGGTCGACGCGGTGATGTTCTGGCTGGCGGATCAAGGCCGGATGGGGCGCAAGGCCAAGGCCGGGTTCTACGCCTATGACGACAGCGGCAAACGGCTGGGGCTGTGGCCGGGTTTGGCCGCGCGTTACCCGCTGGCGGCGCGACAACCCGACCTGGTCACGGTGCAACACCGGCTTTTGTTCATCCAAACGCTCGAAGCGGTGCGCGCGCTGGAACAAGGCGTTCTGACCGACATTCGCGAGGGCGATGTGGGCGCGATCCTGGGCTGGGGCTTTGCGCCTTGGTCGGGGGGCCCGTTTTCATGGCTCGACATGCTGGGCACCCCTTACGCGGCCGAACGTTGCGATCAACTGTCCGCCGCGCATGGCGACAAGTTCGCGTGCCCGCCCCTGTTGCGCGAGATGGCCGACAAGGGCCAAAGCTTCTACGGACGCTTCGCCGCCAAGCCGCAAGCGGCTTGACCGGCGGGGGTGGAAAATCCAGGGTTCGCGCCCTGAAAAACCAGGGTTTTTCGGGGCGTTTGCCGTCCCGAAAACGCTAGCCCGTCCGGCATGCCGCCAGCGCGTCTTCATCGGGTGACAACCCAAAGCCCGGCGCATCCCCCAAGGCCAGCATCCCATTGGCCATCCTTGGGGGATGTTCGGTCAATAGCCGCAAGATGCGGGCCTGCGCGCGGTGCAATTCAACCGCGCCGGTCTGCATCGCACCGCACATCCAGTGCAGGTTCACCAGATCCCAGCCGCCCGCGGGCGACACGCGACAGCCCGCATCCTGCGCAGCCCGTGCCGCCGCCAACGCGGCCCCGATGCCGCCGGCAAAAACCGCGTTGGGCTGGATCACCGCAACGCCGGCTTCGATCAGCAGGCTGAAACGATCGGCGCTTTGTT
>JBEAQJ010000028.1:0-4079 GCA_041163945.1 Pseudomonadota bacterium | reverse complement strand
GAAATACGGCAAGGCCAAGGCGCGCAAGAGCTTCCAGTTCTCCAAGCGCTAATCGCAACACGCCAACCGAACGCAAGGGGCCGCCGTTTTCGGCGGCCCTTTTTCTTGGTAAGATCCGATGTGATCAGGGTCGCTTTGGGCGGTGCGGAACAGGGTCGCTACCGTCATTTCGGCGTGAACCGGGCGCTTGGTTGTGGTATCGACGGGTTGGGCGGGGCCCGTTGGCGGGCGGCGTTGTGCGCGCCGCCGGTGCAGGAGCAGGGTATTGGGTCGCAACTTCTTGGCACTGGTGTTGGTTGCGGTCATGGCGGCCGGATGTGCCACGCCCGAATTTCAAGCAGAAAGAAGCAGTTGCGCCGCGACATGGATGTCGAAGTTGCCGCCGCGCTATGAGCGCGAACTCTACAACCAGCTGCGTTCGCGTCAGGTGCCGACCGGGCAGACCACCTGCACCGGAACCGGCAACACCATCACCTGCACCCAGATCATGCGCACCGAATATTACGAGGCGCCCGCGGTGCGCACCGTCGATCGGAACGAGCCGCGCCGCAACGCCGAAATCGAGGCCTGCACCCGGCGGGCCTGTCTGGCGCGCTACGGCAATGCGGCGTGCAAGCCCGGCTGATCGCCGCCGTGCCTGCCTTGCCGCTTGACGCCGCCCTTGGCGCCCACTAGCTGCCCGTCATGGCGCGCGCTCCCCTTTTGCAACTGACCGATCTGTCGCTGGGTTTCGGCGGAAACCCTTTGTTTTCCGATCTGTCCCTCGTGGTGCAAGAGGGCGACCGACTGGCGCTGGTGGGGCGCAACGGGTCGGGAAAATCCACCCTGATGAAGGTGATGGCGCGGCTTGTCGCAGCCGATACCGGCAACGTGATCACGCCCGATGGCGTGCGCGTGGGCTACATGGAACAAGACCCCGATTTCGCAGGCTTTGCCACCTTGGGCGATTATGCGACCGCGGGGTTGGGCGAGGGCGAAGGCTGGCGGGTCGAAGCCGTGGCCGAGGGTCTGAAGCTGCAACTGGCGGCCGAACCGGGGCGCGCGTCGGGCGGGGAACGACGCCGGGCCGCGTTGGCGCGGCTGTTGGCCGAGGCGCCCGAATTGATGCTGCTCGACGAACCGACCAACCATCTCGATATCGAAGCCATCGCCTGGCTGGAACGGGAATTGACCCAGACCCGTGCCGGTTTCGTCTTGATCAGCCACGATCGCGCCTTTCTGGGCGCGCTGGCGCGGGGCACGCTGTGGCTTGATCGCGGCGTGGTGCGGCGGCAAGATCGCGGGTTCGCCGATTTCGAGGCTTGGCGCGACAAGACCTGGGAAGAAGAGGACCAAGCCCGCCACAAGCTCGACCGCAAGATCAAGGCCGAGGCGCGATGGGCCGTCGAAGGCATCAGTGCGCGTCGCAAGCGCAACCAGGGCCGGGTGCGCGCCTTGCACGATCTGCGCGCACAGCGCGCCGGGTTGATCCAGCGTCAGGGAACCGCCGACATGGCGCTCGATTCGGGCCAGTTGTCGGGCCGGCGCGTGATCGAGGCCACGGGCATCACGAAAACCTTTGGCGACCAGGTGATCTTGCGGCCCTTCGATCTGCGGGTGCTGCGCGGCGATCGGGTGGCCTTTGTCGGGCCGAACGGGGCGGGCAAATCCACGCTTCTCAACATCTTGACGGGCCAGATGGCGCCGGATCAGGGCAATGTCACCTTGGGCACGGGCATCGAGATGGCCGTGTTCGATCAGGCGCGCGCCCAACTCGATCCGAACGCGACCTTGTGGGAAAGCCTGACCGAAGACCCGGCCGCACGGGTCAGCGGACGTTCCGATCAAGTGCTCGTACGGGGGGAGCCGCGCCATGTGGTGGCCTATCTGAAGGAATTCCTGTTCGACGAGGCACAGGCCCGCGCGCCCGTGCGCGCGCTGTCGGGCGGTGAAAAGGCCCGCCTTTTGCTGGCCCGGATCATGGCGCGGCCCTCCAACCTGCTGGTGCTGGATGAGCCGACCAATGATCTGGACATCGAGACGCTGGATCTGTTGCAAGATCTGCTGGGCGATTACGCCGGTACGGTGCTGCTGGTCAGTCATGACCGCGATTTCATCGACCGTGTGGCCAGCACCACCATCTGGCTGGATGGGACGGGACGGGCCGTCACCTATGCGGGGGGCTGGTCCGACATGATGACACAGCGCCGCGACACCGCCGAGATCACGCCCACGGCCGCACCCGCCCCGGCCAAGCCCAAGATGGCCGTGGCGGATGCGCCCCGGCCCAAGACCGCGGCCAAGAACAGCCTCAGCTTCAGCGAAACCCATCGGCTCAAGGTCTTGCCGGCGGAAATCGCCCGGCTCGAAGCGGAAATCGCCAAGCTTGGGGAACTGCTGGCCGACCCGGCCCTGTTTTCCCGCGAGCCGGTCAAGTTCCGCAAGGCGACCGAGGCCTTGAGCGAACGCCAGACCAAGCTGCACGCCGCCGAAGAGGAATGGCTGATGCTGGAAGAAAAAGCCGAAAGTGCGCGCTGAGGGGCATGGCGCTGCGTTATTCCTGCACCGTCATCAGCCACGCGATCAGGTCCGCGGCGGGCCGGCTGATCAGCACCGGCTGCCCGCCCGGCCCGGGCATGGCCACATCGGCGCCCTGTCCCTGAAACCAGCGGCCAAAGATCGGCATGTCCCCCCCATGGGCCATCACCGGGCGCCGTCCGTCGATCTGTTCGACCACCTGCAAGATCGGAAAGACGCCGTCTTGCGACAGCGCGGTCAGATCGGTTGGGGGAACGCGCAACAGATCGGCCATCGTGCCATCGCCGCGCGCCTCCATCCCGTGGCAGGCGGCACAGAAATCGAGGTAAAGCGCCCGCCCGGATTGCGCATCTTGCGCGGGGGCGGGGATGGGGCTGGCCAGAACCAGCATGCAACAGGCAAGGGCAGGGGCGCGCATCGGGGGTCTCCGCATCGGTTTGGGGCAGAATGCGCCGCTTGGCCCGGCGCTGCCTTGATCGGTGTCAAGAACATTGCCGGCACGCCGGTGTCACGCCTAGTTTGGGTGCATGCCCGCCCGCTTTTTCCGATCCCTATGCCTGTGGCTGCCCTTGTGCTTGGCGGTGATCGGTTGTGGCCGGCCGTTGACCGGGCCCGAAGCTGCCTACATGGCCGACCTGCAGGGGGCAGGGTTCGATCCGGCGCCGGTGCGTATTGTGCAAAACCCGTTTCTGGGGCTTGTGACGCAAAGCTACCCCGCGCGCCCGCGCACGACCTGCCGCGAACGCGTCCTGCCGCCACCCCCCGGCCCGGTGATCACGGGCCGCGTGGGGGGCATGGTGGTCTTCAACCGGCTGATGGTGCGCCCCGACATGTGGCTGCCCGATTATGCCCTGCGCCCCGACGGGCAGCGCAATCTGTATGCCGCGATGTTTTTTGCCCATGAAATGACGCATGTCTGGCAGTGGCAGAACCGCGATGCCACGGGCTACCACCCGCTGCGGGCGGCACGCGAACATCGGGTGATGACCGACCCTTACCTGTTTGCCGAGGATGACGGGCGGCGCTTTCTCGATTACGGCTACGAGGCGCAGGCGTCCTTGGTCGAAGAATATGTCTGTTGTCGCGCCCTTGATCCGACGGGTGCGCGCACCGCCCGGCTCGAGGCGTTGATCGGTCAGGCGATGGCCGTCACGCCCTGGACCGCGCGCACCGACGGGGCCAAGATCTTGGTGCCTTGGCCCGGCGTTCAGGCGCGCGGGATCTGTTCGTGACGGGACTGGGCAGCCAAGGGGGCAGAACCGGGAAGGAACCGCGCTTCAGGCGCGTTTGGCTTGCTCACACATCCACATCTTCAACGAAGCGGGCGTTCTCTTGGATATACTGGAACCGCATTTCCGGTTTCTTGCCCATCAGGCGCTCCACCAGATCGCCGGTTTCGCCCGGCGCGTCCTCGTCCACGCTGACCCGGATCAGCTTGCGTGATGCCGGGTCCATCGTGGTTTCCTTCAGGTCCTTGGCGTCCATCTCGCCCAGGCCCTTGAACCGGCTGACGTCGATCTTGCCCTTGCCGCCCAAGCCGCGGGCCAGCCAATCGGCCTTTT
>JBEAQJ010000027.1:0-18809 GCA_041163945.1 Pseudomonadota bacterium | reverse complement strand
GGCACGCCGCCGAAGGTGCCGAATTCCATCCCTTCGGGTTCCACGCCCTTGTTGCCGGACCGCGCCTCGGGGTAATGGCCGATTTCGGCGACGGCATGCTCAAAGCTCATGCCGGCGTCGAACACTTCGGTCCCGTCGCGGTGGAACACGGTGAAGCCGCGGGTGCCGCCATCCATGTCGCCCTCATTGGCGACGACGAGATGATCGGCATCGATCCACTGCAGCGCATCGGGTTCGCGCGGGATATCGGCCAGCGCGCCGTCAAAGGTCAGCGCGCCCTCTTCTTCCGTGTCGACATTGGCAAGCGAGACGATGCCGGCCGAGAAATGGCTCAAGACCTCACCCGCCGCGGACACCACGACGATGTGGTTGTTTTCCTGCAGCGTTACGGCGATGTCGCCATTGGCGTTCACATCGACGAACTCCGGCTCGGGGTCTTCGGGGGCGATATCGGCCAAACCCGTCAGATCGACGCGGATCTGGGCTGCGCAATCCATCGCGCCATTTGCGCCCAAGGGCTGAATGACAAGATGACCGGCGGGCATCTGCGGCACGCGGCCATCGCCGGCGTCTTCGTCGCGCTCGTTTTCGATGGCCACAGTGATGAAGCTGCCATCAGGCGCAATGGCGGTGCTGTCAGGCTGGCCGCCCAGATCACAAGATCCGATGACCTGACGGCTGACCGCATCAATCGCATGCAACACGCCCGAAGGGTTGGTAAAGCTTTCACGGGTGTTTTCGGCCACAAAAACGGTCTGGCCCAGCGCAGAGACGGCGGTGGGTTCCCCGTTCGGCAAGGCAAAGCTGCCCGTCGCAACCGGCTTGGCCGGATCGGTGATGTCGATGAAGCCGATCACCCCCGCCGGGCTGTCGGAATAGATCAACGTCATTCCATCGCCCGTCGCTGCGATGATTTCGGCCGACGATGTTTCGGCATCGGGCACATTCAACGCGACCGGAAAAGACGCGATGCGGTTGAAATTCATCTCTTGCGCCAAGGCGGGATTGGCGGCCAACAGGGCAAAGGCCGATGTCAGCATCAGCGTGCGGTGAAGCATGGGAAGTCTCCGGGACAAAATTCTGCCACGCCGCCTTGCCCCAGCATGGTGACAGACAGATGTCAGACCGGACTCATTCCTGTGACATGATGATGTCCCTCAGCCGTGCAGATCGGCCCATCGCTCGATCAGCTGCTGCTGCATCCGCCTGGCGCGGCGACTGTAGGGGCGGGCGCCTTCGGGGCGTTCGCGTTCGGCCTCGCTCAGCGCAGCACGGCGTTCGACATCGGCGCAAAAGATGGCAAAGGCCAGATCGCGGCCCGATGGCAAACGGGCATAACCCGCCAGGCTCGAGACGAAATTCAGCGTGCCGGTCTTGGCCACCACGGCGACGGGATGGTTCGCCACCGGCTCGCCACGAGCGTTCAGCATCGGATGGGCGCGCATCAAATCGCGCAACGCACCGTTCGGCCCCGCGGCCACAAGGGCGCTGACCATATCTTGCGGGCACAGACGGCTTTGGTCGCCCAAACCGGAATGGTCGACGAAATCAGGCTGCACCGCACCCAGCCGGTCGCGCATCCAATTCGACATCACCGCGGCCGATTGGCCCAAGGTCGCGGGGCGCAGCCCGCTGGCCTGTGCCGCCAAAAGCCCCACCACCTCGGCCGTCAGGTTCGTCGACCAGCGCATCATGGCGCGCAGGACATCCCGCATCGGGTCGCTGACATGTTCACCCACAAGCCAGGCCGACGGCGCTACAGATTGCGGGGCGCGCTGGCTTGGTGCCACATCGCCAAAGCGCAGGCCCTGGTCGCGGGCGAGGGTTGCAAAAACCTCGGCCACATAGGCTGTGGGCTGGCGCACCGGCAACCAACGTGCGCCCCGATCCCCCAGACTGGCCCGCGCCACGGTCCAGTGATCGCGCCCATCGATCTGGTCGTAGGTGTAAACCGGGTCGGCCCGATCTTCGATCCGCATGCGCGCGACCGCGACCGGGGGACGCAACCGTTCGGACCGGGCATCGAGCGTGAAGCTGTAGGCACCCGCCTGTCGGACCCATTCGAAATGCACCCGGTTGAAATTCAGGTTCAGCCCCGAAATCGCGGGGTTGTATCCCACATGGTCGGGCTGAAGCGGGTCGATTTCGAAAATACGGGGCAAAGCACCATCGGCCAGCCAGATCCGCCCGGTGACCTCGGCGATTCCGTACGCCCGAACGCTGGCCACCAGCGCGCCCAGATGATCGGTGTCCAGCATGGGATCGCCCGACCCCACCAGCCACAAATCCCCCTCCAACCGATCGCCGCGCAGCACGCCATCGGCCAGCACGCGGGTGCGGAACCGGTAATCGGGGCCAAGGCGATCCAAACCATAGGCGCATGTCACGGCCTTGGCGACCGATGCGGGCGGCAAAGGATCCAAGGGGTTCAACACATCCAGAACCTCACCTGTCCTGGCATCGGCCACCGCGTAGCCAACGCGGCCGCCCAACCCGGCCTGGGCCACCAGATCGGCCCCCAAGGGACCGGCGCGCGCCGCAAGATCAGCTGGGCGCAAGACAGGGCGCAGCGACGCGTGCGGCCCGGCCGCCATGGCCGGCAGCGCGGCAAACGCGGCCGCCGAGGTCAGAAATGCGCGACGCGAGACCATGACAGGGCCCATCGGTTCCAAGCATGGGCGACTAAACCCCACCGCACCTGGCCGCTCAAGGGGTTTGCCGCCGCCCACTGGTGCAACCTGCCCCTTTTCCGCCCCTAGCCGATCGGATAGCAGGGCGCATGCAACGCGATGTCCTTCGGGCGCTGCCCCTGATGCTTGTGGCGATGTCGCTGATCCCGGCCGGGGATACGGCGGGAAAGCTGTTGGGCATGGCGGGCGTGGCACCTGTGTTCACCGCCTGGAGCCGATTTGCCCTGGGCGCCGCAATGATCCTGCCTTTCGTGCTGCACTTGGCGCGGCCGGCGCTGTTTGCCGATTGGCGGATCTGGCTGCGCGGGGGTTTGCTGGCCGGTGGCATCTTGTCGATCCTGACCGCGCTGCGCACCGAGCCCATCGCCAACGTCTTTGGCGCGTTCTTCGTCGGCCCGATCCTGGCCTACGGCCTGTCGGCATGGCTGTTGAACGAAGGATTTTCGCGCTCACGCATGGTGCTTTTGGCCATCGGCTTTCTGGGTGTTCTGTTGGTGGTGCGGCCGGGCTTTGGCATGACGCCGGGGCTGGGCTTTGCAGTGCTGGCAGGGGTTTTCTACGGTGCGTTTCTCACCGCGTCGCGCTGGCTGTCGGATATCGCGCCGCCGGGGGTGTTGCTTTTGAGCCAGCTTGTGGTGGGCGCGCTGGTGCTGGCACCCTTTGGGTTGGCCGCGCTGCCGGTGTTCGAGCCGCGCATCCTGGCGCTGACCATGGGGTCGGCCTTGGGTTCGATGCTGGGCAACCTGTGCCTGATCTTGGCGCTGCGCCGGGCGCCGGCCTCGGGCTTGGCACCGTTTGTCTACACGCAGCTGATCGCGGCCACCGTCTTGGGATGGGCCGTTTTCGGCACATTGCCGGATGCGCTGACACTGACGGGGTTGGCGGTCTTGCTGGTATCGGGCTTGGCAACGCTGGCGCTGCGCCCCCCACGCTGAGCGGCTACCACGCACCGCTGGCGCGGATCGCGCTCGACGATGTGGCCACCATCGGCAAGTTCACGAAACACCACGCCGGTGTGGCGGCGCGGGCCAAAAGCCCGGCCGCCTCGGACGGCAGGCGCGCATGGCGGTAGATATTGGCCGCCTTGGCCGTGCGGGCCGCGATGCGACTGCCCGGCCGGGCCAGCACCCCCACCGGCACCCGCGCCAGGATGGCTTGCCAATCCTGCCAATGGTGAAACTGTGCCAGGTTGTCGGCGCCCATCAACCAAACGAAACGCACACCGGGGTAAAGCGCCCCCAGCCGTTCCAGCGTTTGCGCCGTGTAACGTGTGCCAATGCGCGCTTCGATGTCGGTCACGGTGATGCGCGGATGATCGACCAGGGCACGCGCCGCCGCCACACGGCGTTCCAGCGCCGCCGGGCCTTTGGATTTCAATGGGTTGCCCGGGCTGACCAGCCACCACACCCGGTCCAAGCCGAACCGCTTCAGCGCTTCGCGGCTGACGTGCAGGTGGCCCGCATGCGGTGGATCGAACGACCCCCCGAACAAGCCGATGGTCTGGCCCGGCAGGGCAAAGGGCAGATCGGATCGCACGGGCAAGCGCGGCCTTCTTACATGGCTTCGATGGGTCTTGATGGGGTGTGGCATCGCCATAGTCAACGCCACAGACCCACGCCGGATTGCCCATCGCCCCCGAAGCGACTAGATGCGATGGAAACCTCGCATCACGGCAACGGAGCGGCACATGGCCTCCTATCAGTATGTCTATCACATGGATGGCGTCTCCAAGACCTATCCCGGCGGCAAGAAATGTTTCGAGAACATCCGGCTGAACTTTCTTCCGGGGGTCAAGATCGGCGTCGTCGGCGTGAACGGGTCGGGCAAATCCACCTTGATGCGCATCATGGCCGGCATCGACACCGATTTCACCGGCGAGGCCTGGGTCGCCGAAGGTGCGCGGGTTGGCTACCTGCCGCAAGAGCCGCAACTGGATGAAACCCTTAGCGTGCGGGACAACGTCATGCTGGGTGTGGCCGGCAAGAAAGCCAAGCTTGACCGTTACAACGAGCTGGCCATGAACTATTCCGACGACACCGCCGACGAAATGGCCGCCCTGCAAGACCAGATCGACGCCGAGAACCTGTGGGATCTCGACAGCCAGATCGATGTCGCGATGGAGGCCCTGCGCTGCCCGCCCGATGATGCGCCGGTGGCCACCTTGTCGGGCGGGGAACGCCGCCGCGTGGCGCTGTGCCGGCTGCTGCTGGAAGCGCCCGAGATGCTGTTGTTGGACGAACCGACCAACCATCTGGATGCCGAAACCATCGCCTGGCTTCAGCAACACCTGATCGAATATAAGGGCACGATCCTGATCGTCACCCATGACCGCTATTTCCTTGACGATATCACGGGATGGATCCTTGAGCTCGACCGCGGCCGCGGAATCCCCTACGAGGGCAATTATTCCAGCTGGCTGGAACAAAAAGCCAAACGTCTGGAACAAGAAGCCCGCGAAGACAAATCGCGCCAGAAAACCCTGGAGCGCGAATTGGAATGGATCCGCGCCGGTGCCAAGGCCCGCCAGGCCAAGCAAAAGGCCCGGATCAACGCCTATGAAGAACTGGCCAGCCAATCTGAGCGCGAAAAGATTTCGCGCGCGCAGATCGTCATTCCCAACGGCCCGCGTCTGGGCGGCAAAGTGATCGAAATCAAGGATCTGAAAAAGGGCTACGGCGACCGGCTGTTGGTCGAAAACCTGAGCTTCTCATTGCCGCCCGGCGGGATCGTGGGCGTGATCGGTCCGAACGGTGCAGGAAAATCGACGCTGTTCCGCATCCTGACAGGTCAGGAACAACCCGACGCCGGAACGGTGGAATTCGGCGACACGGTGCAATTGTCCTTCGTGGACCAGTCGCGCGACTCGCTTGATGGCAACAAGACCGTCTGGGAAGAAATTTCAGGCGGGGCTGAAATCATCGAATTGGGCGATGCCAGCATGAACAGCCGCGCCTATTGCGGGGCGTTCAATTTCAAAGGTGGCGATCAACAAAAGAAGGTGGGCCTGCTGTCGGGTGGCGAACGCAACCGCGTGCACATGGCCAAATTGCTGAAATCGGGCGGCAATGTGCTGCTGCTCGATGAACCGACCAATGATCTTGACGTGGAAACGCTGCGCGCGCTGGAAGATGCGCTGGAGGATTTCGCAGGTTGCGCGGTGATCATCAGCCACGACCGCTTTTTCCTTGACCGGCTGTGCACCCATATCCTCGCCTTCGAGGGCGAAGCGCATGTGGAATGGTTCGAAGGCGATTTTTCGGCCTATGAAGAAGACAAGAAACGGCGTCTCGGACCCGATGCCTTGGAACCCAAGCGCCTGAAATACAAGAAATTCACCCGCTGATGCGTCCGGCCAGGGCCTAAAGGTCAAGGGCGTCGGGGCAAACCCGGCGCCTTTGTTCTTTCACCCCCACCGGCACGGGCGCGCAGACGCCATGCCGCATATCCCGTCAGGTCATTTGGAGGGCCGGGGCGAATTGCCTTGCTATTTGTGCCCCGCACCCCCATGTGTACGGCGCGAACGTTATTCTTTTTCGACCACTGTCTCCCCTCACACGGCTGTCAGTCTTTCGATCCAGACCGACCAAGCCGTGCTGCCGCATACCGTGGGCAGCCTTAATGACAGGAGATATCACGATGGCCAAAGGCACCGTGAAGTGGTTCAACAGCACCAAGGGTTTCGGCTTTATCGCCCCCGAAAGCGGCGGCAAGGACGTGTTCGTCCATATCTCGGCGCTTGAGCGTTCGGGTCATACATCGCTGAAGGATGACCAAAAGGTCACGTTTGACGTCGAATCCGGCCGCGATGGTCGTGAATCGGCGATCAACATCGTTCTGGTCTGACCCAAACGGACCTGCCCTGTGGATGAAACCACCGGAGCACGGGCCGATACACGACAAAGATGCGCAGCCCTGCGCATCTTTTTTTTGGTAACTGGGCGCGGGCTTGCGTTCCCGGCGCTGTTGGGCCAGATTATTGACATTGGCAACCACAAAGGGCCTGCCTTGCATGTCCCATCGCATCACCTGCCTGTCTTGTGCCACGCCGAATCGGGTTCCGGCTGACAAGCTGACCGCGCATCCCAAATGCGGGACCTGTGGCGCAAAGCTGGTCGAACCCAAGGTTCACACGATCGACACCGCCACCCTACGCAAGGCCGAACGCGGTGACAGCTTGCCGCTTTTGGTGGATTTCTGGGCCCCCTGGTGCGGGCCCTGCCGGGCCATGGCACCGGAATTCGAAAAGGCCGCGCGCAGTCTTGCCCCCCATGCGCGGCTGGCCAAGCTGAACACGCAAGTTCACGGCGATGCCGCCCAACGCTACGGGATCCGCGGGATTCCCGCCTTGATCCTGTTCGGCCATGGCCAGGAAATCGCCCGGCTGACCGGTGCCCGACCGGCCGCCCAGATTGAATCCTTTGTCCGCCAGCACGCCACCACGGGCGCGTGACAGGGCCGGATCAGAAGCGGATCGAATAGATCAACGCCACCGGCAGCACCATCGCGCTCCAGATACAAAAGAAAAAGGCCATACGCCCCAGCTTGAGAAACAGCTGGATATCCGCGTCTTCGGCAAAATCCGCGCTCACGCCGGTTCGGCTGGCACTCTTGATATCGATATATTCCATGCGTGACATGGGCCGTTCTCCGATGGGTTGCGGGTCGCTTTGATCGGGCAAAAGATAAGCCCCCGGTCGCATCGGTCCAGTGCTGATGGCGGGTGGTGCCGAAATTGTGCGAAAACCGGCCACCCCAGCGGGCGACCGCCACCAACCGCGGGCCCGATCACGCGATCTGCGCCAGCGCTTGAACCGGGGCGTGGCGGTGACATCCGATCAGGTGATCGTTGACCATGCCCGTGGCCTGCATCCAGGCATAGGTGATGGTCGGGCCGCAAAAGCGAAAGCCATGTTGGCGCAGATCTTTTGACAAGGCCGCGCTTTGGGCTGTCAGGGCCGGCACGTCCTCGGGGCGGGTCCAGGCGTTTTGCAGGGGGCGTCCTTCGACGTGACGCCACACGAAATCGGAAAACCCCATGCGCTCTTCGATCTGCAGATAGGCCCGCGCATTGCCGATGGTTGCGGCGATCTTGCCGCGATGACGCACGATTGCGGGGTCTGCCAAAAGGCGGGCGATGTCGGCGTCGCCCCAACGGTCGATCACATCGGGTTGAAACCCATCAAAAGCACGCCGGAACCCATCGCGCTTGCGCAGAATGGTGATCCAGGCAAGACCGGCCTGAAACCCGTCGAGCACCAGCTTTTCCCAAAGCGCACGGCCATCGCGTTCGGGCACGCCCCATTCGGTATCGTGATAGTGGATGTATAGCGGATCGTTGCCGCACCAGCGGCAGCGGCCAAGTTCGGCCATCAAGATTATTCCCGCAATTGAACACGAATTCGCGATTTCACCATTTCTTAATTCGATCGGTGCCATGAAGCCAAGCGCGTTGCAGTTCGTGAGGGCAAGATGGGTCAGTTCCGTGGCAAGCCAGCAGAGCCGGGTTTTGGCAGCCCGCTTGAGGCCGCCATCAGCCAACGCGATCGCGGCACGCTGGCTTTGGTGCGCCAGGCGCTCAAGCGCGGCGATATGCTTTTGGCCTATCAGCCCGTGATGCGCGCCGATGGCGCCGGCATCGCCTTTTACGAAGGCTTGATCCGCATTCTCGATGAAACCGGCCGCGTGATCCCCGCGCGCGATTTCATCACCGCGGTCGAAGAACAAGACCTTGGTCGCCAGATCGATTGCGCGGCGCTGCGACTGGGCTTGGCGGCGCTGAAGGCCACGCCCAAGCTGCGGTTGTCGATCAACATGTCGGCCCGGTCCATCGGCTATCCGGCCTGGATGAACCTGCTGCACCATGCCATCCGCCATCATCCCGATGTGATGGGGCGCCTGATTCTCGAGATCACGGAAACATCGGCCATGCAGATGCCCGAGATCGTGCTGGCCTTCATGGAAACGCTGCAAGACAAGGGCGTGACCTTTGCGTTGGATGATTTTGGCGCCGGGCACACGGCGTTTCGCCACCTGCGGCATTTCTGTTTCGACGTGCTGAAGATCGATGGCCAGTTTTCGCGCGATGTCGACACCGACCCCGACAACCAGGTTCTGTGCGCCGCGCTGATTTCGCTGGGGCGGCATTTCGACATGATCATCGTCGCCGAGGCGGTCGAAACCCCGGGCGAAGCGGCGTGGCTTGCGGGCGCGGGGGTGGATTGCCTGCAAGGCCATCATTTCGCCGTGCCCTCGATTACACCGCCCTGGGAACGCCAAGCGCCCAAACCTGCGGCCCAACCCACCATTTTCTAAGCTTTGGCTGCCGTCCGGCCGGGCTGTCCACCGGCTGAGACACCCTGTCCGTTGATTCGTACTGCGCCGCAGCGCTAGGTGAACGGGAACACCGCGATTCTGCGCGCTGCCTTTGGTTGGGGCATGGCGCCGTTCAAGAAAGGGACTTTCATGACCAATGTCGTCATCGCCTCGGCTGCACGCACGGCCGTGGGCAGCTTTCTCGGCTCTTTTGCCAATACGCCCGCCCACGAGCTCGGCCGCGCCGTGATCGAGGCGGTCGTGGCCCGCGCCGGCATCGAAAAGGCCGAGGTCAGCGAAACCATCCTTGGCCAGGTTCTGACGGCCGCACAGGGCCAGAACCCTGCACGCCAGGCGCATATCAATGCCGGTCTGCCCAAGGAAGCGGCCGCCTGGGGCATCAATCAGGTCTGCGGTTCGGGGTTGCGGGCCGTTGCCTTGGGCGCGCAGCACATCATGCTGGGCGATGCCCGCATCGTGGTGGCGGGCGGCCAGGAAAACATGTCGCTCAGCGCGCATGCCGCAAACCTGCGCCAAGGCCAGAAAATGGGCGATCTGAAATACATCGACACCATGATCCGTGACGGGTTGTGGGATGCCTTCAACGGCTACCACATGGGCCAAACCGCCGAAAATGTTGCGCAGCAATGGCAGATCAGCCGCGATGCACAGGATGAATTCGCCGTGGCCAGCCAGAACAAGGCCGAAGCCGCGCAAAAGGCCGGCAAATTCGCCGACGAAATCACCCCCTTCACGCTTCAGACCCGCAAGGGCGATGTGGTGATGGACAGCGATGAATATATCCGCCACGGCGCCACGCTGGATGCCATGGCCAAGCTGAAGCCTGCCTTTACCAAGGACGGATCGGTGACGGCCGGCAACGCCAGCGGGCTGAATGACGGCGCGGCGGCAACGCTGCTGATGTCGGCCGACGAGGCCGAGCGCCGCGGTATCGAACCCTTGGCCCGCATCGCATCCTACGCCACCGCCGGGCTCGACCCATCGATCATGGGGGTCGGACCCATCTACGCCAGCCGCAAGGCGCTGGAAAAAGCGGGCTGGTCAATCGGCGATCTGGATCTGGTCGAAGCCAACGAAGCCTTTGCCGCGCAAGCCTGTGCCGTGAACAAGGACATGGGCTGGGATCCGGCCATCGTGAATGTCAACGGCGGCGCCATCGCCATCGGCCATCCGATCGGCGCATCGGGGGCGCGGGTTCTCAACACCTTGCTGTTCGAAATGAAGCGCCGTGGTGCCAAGCGCGGGCTGGCCACGCTGTGCATCGGCGGCGGTATGGGCGTGGCCATGTGCGTCGAACGCCCCTAGGGCCAAATCTGCGGAACGGGCGCCTTTGGGCACCCGTTCGACCGCAGGCACGGCAAGAATTACTGCGCAATATTGTTGCTTGGTTAGCCAATTTTGCGTAATAGAATTACAAGACATCGACGCCAGATTGGAGGACACCATGGCAAGAGTAGCGCTCGTCACCGGCGGAAGCCGCGGCATTGGTGAGGCCATTTCCAAGGCGCTCAAGGCCGAAGGATACGCCGTCGCCGCCACCTATGCCGGCAATGACGAAAAAGCCGCCGCCTTCACGGCTGCGACCGGGATCAAGACCTACAAATGGGATGTCGCGGATTACGATGCATCCAAGGCCGGCATTGCCCAGGTCGAGGCCGATCTGGGCCCGATCGATACGGTGGTTGCCAATGCCGGCATCACGCGCGACGCGATGTTCCACCGCATGACCCCCGCCCAGTGGAAAGAGGTGATCGACACCAACCTGACGGGCGTGTTCAACACGGTGCATCCGGTCTGGTCGGGCATGCGCGATCGCAAATTTGGCCGCGTGATCGTGATCTCGTCGATCAATGGGCAAAAAGGTCAGGCCGGTCAGGTCAACTATGCCGCGACCAAGGCGGGGGATCTGGGCATCGTCAAATCCCTGGCGCAAGAGGGTGCGAAATTCGGCATCACGGCCAACGCGATCTGCCCGGGCTACATCGCCACGGAAATGGTGATGGCCATCGACGAAGCCGTGCGCGAAAAGATCATCGCCGGCATTCCCGCGGGCCGGTTGGGGGAACCTTCGGAAATCGCGCGTTGCGTGACCTTTCTGGCATCCGAGGATGCGGGCTTCATCAACGGTTCGACGATTTCGGCCAACGGGGCGCAGTTTTTCGTCTAGGTTTGGCGACAAGCGAAAGGCCGGGGCGATGACCCCGGCCTTTTTGCATCCGACCCGGGCCAATGGCCTTAGGCGCGGCGGCCAAACAAGGCAACCAGCTGGGTCAGGAAATAACGTGCGCATTCCGCGCGTGCGGCCGCAATCTGCAGGCGCATTTCATGTGTCAGTGCAAAGCTATCCATCGATCTGATCCTCTCGGTGGGATGTTCATCTTCCCCTCGCGCCGAGATAGGTCAGAAAGAATGACCTTAGTAGAAGCGAAATCGGCAAAGCCGCCTTTCACCTGCTGCAAGGCTGGATCGGCCGGTGCGGGCGTGCGCCCAACGGCCCGCCTCAGCTGTCCAGTCTGGTGATTTCTTCCTTGAGCCGCAGCTTTTCTTTCTTGAGTTCGCGCAGCTTCAGATCATCGATCCCCGGGCTGCGCTGCGCCTGTTCGACTTGATGGGACAGATGGGCATGCTTTTTCTTGAGTTCCTGCAGATGAGAGCCAAGCGACATCAGCGTCTTCTCCTCATGGATGACAGTCACATGACAACTGCATCACGGAAGCCGAGTCGTGTCACGCAAAACCGCACGGCAGACGATTTGCGTTTCACCCATCCCCGCCTGCAAAGGGCAGCGCCGCGCCCGCCCGCAGCACCGCTTGCGCCGCATCGGTGAAATCCGGGGCGTCTGCGCCATGATCGCGCCCCTCGTGGATCACAAAGGGGGCCAGCAGCGCAAAGGGCGTTCGCGCCCCTTTGCGCGCCCGGATCACCACCCGGCTGGCCGCCCGCCCGACCCGCGGTTGCAACGGCAAAACCGTAACCGCGCCAAAACCCTTGGCGATGGCATCAAGACAATCGGGCAAACGTTCGGCCAGATGGATCAAGGTCAGCCAGCCGCCGGGTTTCAGACGCGCACGCGCGGTCGCGACCCAAATCGATAACGGCGTATCTTCGCGGTTGGCGGCCTCGCGCCCGGCATCATGCGCGCGCGATCCCGCACCGGCCGGGAAAAAGGGCGGGTTCGCCAAGACATGATCGAACCGCATCTGCCGCAGATCTTGGGGCAACTGGGCCAGATCGGCGGCGACCACGGTCATGTCTGCCCCCGCCCGCGCCGCATTTTCACGCGCCAGCGCGGCATAATCATGCTGGCGTTCCACTCCGATCAGCCGCACACCGGGCACGCGCGCGGCCAAACACAGGCTGGCCGCCCCGACACCACAGCCCAGGTCCAGCACAAACGCCCCCGCCTGCGCCGGGCAGGCCGCCGCAAGAAACACCGGATCGGTCGCCGCCCGGTAGCCATGCCGCGGTTGGCGCAGCGTGAGCCGCCCACCCAGAAAAGCATCGAGCGTGGTTTCCGCTTGGATCATTGCGACACCGGCAGCCCGTTGTCGCGCAGAACAATCCGGGCCTGGGCCGCATCGGCTTGGCGCACCAGCATGCGGCGGGGCAAGACCCCGATCGACCCTTCCAGCACGCTCATATGGACGTCCAGAACGAAGACCTCTATACCCTCGCCCGACAGGAGCGCCGAGGCGAAAGCAATCTCGGTCGGATCGGTGCTGCGCATGATTTCGAACATGTTTCGCATCTAGGCGGCCCCGCCGTTCTTGTCGAGACGATGAGACCACGGAAGGATGGGCGCTTGAGCCTTGATGACGCCGCCACCAAGCCGCATGAGCGCATGCAGATCGCCCTGGCCGATGATCTGGCGGCTGTCGATGTGCTGATCCGGGCGCGCATGGCGTCACAACATGCGCCGCGCATCCCCGAGGTCACGGCCCACCTGGTCGACGCCGGCGGAAAGCGGGTGCGCCCGATGCTGACCTTGGCGGCCGCGCGGCTCTGCGGTTACAGCGGCACGGCGCATCACAAGCTGGCGGCAACGGTCGAATTCATCCACACGGCCACGCTGCTGCATGACGATGTGGTCGACGAAAGCCAGAAACGCCGGGGACGGCCCACCGCGAACCTGTTGTGGGACAACAAATCCAGCATTCTGGTGGGGGACTACCTGTTTGCCCGCGCCTTCCAGTTGATGGTCGAACCGGGCAATCTGCGGGTGCTGTCGATCTTGTCGAATGCCGCCGCCGTGATCGCCGAGGGCGAGGTGCTGCAACTGACGGCGGCCGCCAACCTGGCAACCACCGAAGAGATTTACCTGCAAGTCATCCGCGGCAAGACCGCCGCCCTGTTTCAGGCTGCTTGCGAAGTGGGCGGCGTGATTGCTGACCGCCCCGAAGATCAGGTGCACGCACTGGCCACCTATGGCGATGGGCTTGGCATCGCCTTTCAGATGGCCGATGACCTGCTGGATTGGGGCGGCAGCGCCGGTGTGATCGGCAAGAACACGGGCGACGATTTCCGCGAACGCAAGCTGACCCTTCCGGTGATCCGCGCGATTGCGCGCGCCGATGCGGCCGAGCGCGCATTCTGGCAGCGCACCATCGAACAAGGCGCCCAGCAGGACGGTGATCTGGATCAGGCGCTGGACCTGCTCCGGCGGCATGGCACCTTGGAAGAAACCCGCGCCGAAGCCTTTGGCTGGTCGGCCCGCGCGCAGGCGGCGCTGGATCATCTGCCCGATCATCCGCTACGCACGATGATGCATGATCTGGCCGACTATGTGGTTGCGCGTCTGGCCTGACCGATCAAGGCAGGATCGCGGCATCCTGAACCCACCACCCCGGATGATCGGCCGCAAGAGCCGCCGCAGCGGCGCGAGCGGCTTGTGCAGATGCGAAAAGCCCGAAACAAGTGCCCCCCGATCCCGACATGCGGGCAAGAAGGCAGCCATCTTGCACGCCGATCGCGGTGAGAACGGGATCGATGTCGGCAACCAGACCACGGGCGGGGGGTTCCAGATCGTTGCGGGTTTGGCCAAGCCATGTGGCCATGGCCCGTGCATCGGGCCAGCCTTGGGCTGGAATCCCCGGCAGCGCGGGGTTTTCGGCCCGTGCCAGGGCGGCGAACACCGGCCCTGTGGGCACCGCAATGCCGGAATTGACCAGCACAACCCACAAGGCCGGCAGGGGCGGCAAGGGCTCGATCGCTTCGCCGATCCCCGACATGCGCGCGGGGCGCCCGAACAGGCACACCGGCACATCCGCCCCCAGCGCCAACACCGCGTCAGGGTTGGGCAAGGCCGCGCCCCAGGCCTGCGATAACCCCCGCAGGGCGGCCGCCGCATCGGCCGAACCGCCGCCGATCCCGCCGGCCGCGGGCAAATGCTTTTCCAGCGTGATCGCAGCCCCCCCCGACGGGTCCAGCGCAGTCGCAGCGCGCCAGATCAGGTTGCGGGCATCTGCAGGCACGCCGGCGGCTCGCGGCCCGACAACGCGCAACGACAGCATCGGTGCCGGCGCGATGTCGATCCAATCACCTGCATCGGCAAAGACGACAAGGGAATCCAGCAGGTGATAGCCATCCGCCCGCCGCCCCGTCACATGCAGCGCAAGATTGATCTTGGCAGGGGCAAAAAGCCTCACGGTGTTTGGCCCACCCCGCCCTCGTCCTGCAGCACCTGGTCGAGCCCGACATCGAGCTTGCGGCGAATTCGGATCGCGTCGCTGTCTTCGGGGTCGAAGCTAAGGGCGCGTTGCCATTGGAATTGCGCTTCGCGCTTGCGGCCCACCATCCAATAGACATCCCCCAAATGATCGTTGACGATCGGGTCGGTGGGCAGCAGCGCAACCGCCCGTTCCATGGGTTCGACCGCTTCGTCAAACCGGCCCAGCCGGTACAAAACCCATCCCAGACTGTCCACGATGTAGCCCGACTCGGGCCGGGCGGCGACCGCGCGCTCGATCATGGCCAAAGCCTCGTCCAGGTTGCGGCGTTGTTCGACCAGGGAATAGCCCAGATTGTTCAACACCTGCGGCTGGTCGGGGTTCAAAACCAAGGCCTGGCGAAAATCCGCCTCGGAGCCGGTGAAATCCTTCAGGGTCTCGCGGCAGATACCGCGGGTGTAATACAAAAACCACGCACGGCTCTGGGTCGTGTCGACCAGATCAAGCGCGGCCGAATAGGCCACCACCGCTTCGTCACAGCGATCCGTGCGGCGCAGCGCATCGCCCAAGGCCGCCTGAACACTGGGCAAGGCCGGATGATCGCGGGCCAGATCGCGCAAGACATCCACGGCCGCCTCTGGCTGGTCATTTTCAAGAAAAGCATCGGCCCGGCCAAGCTGGGCCTGAACGAATTGCCGATCCCCCGGCTGCACATCGCCATAGGCCGCATCGGCCAGATCGAATTGACCGTCCATGCGCAACATCTCGGCCGCCAAAAGCAGCGCTTCGGAATGGCTCGGGTCGATGCCACGGGCCGCACGGGCATAGAGCAACGGCAAACTGCCGGCGCCGCCGTCCACGCGATCGGCCGGCGCGCGGCGCTCACCCTGCAAGGCACGCGCGATCGTGTAGAAAACTTCGGCCAAGCCCTGATGGGCGGTGGTGATGAAGCCATAGGTGGCCGGTTCTGACGCGGCATCGATCCGGGCCCGCAGATCCAGCAAGGCGGGATTTGGCAAGGACGCCGTGAAGAAATCCAGCAACTCCAGGGCATCTTCACGCCGATCCAGCTGCACCAAGACCTCGGCCCGGGCCCAAAGCGATCTTTCGCTGGCCGACAAGGGCCCGAATTCGGTGCCCGACAAGATCGCGTCGGCGCCTTCGAAATCGCCGACCGCGGCGCGCGCATAGGCCAGATGCGTATAGGCGATATCGGCCAGGGGCGCATCGTCGGCCACGGCCAGAAAGCTTTCGCTGGCCCGGCGCATGTCACCTTCGCCCAGATAGATCCAGCCCATCGCAAGCCCGTCGATCAGCGGGCCCGCGCCGATGCCAGCCTCGATCGCCGCGCGCAGGGCACCCAGATCGCCCGCCGCGATGCGCTGCACCATCCGCACCAGATGCACCAGCTCCTGGGCGCGCGCCTCAGGCGGAAGCATGTCGGCGATGGTGGCCGCGCGCCCCCATTGCCCAAGCGCAGCATTGGCAAAGATCGCGTTGTTGATCAGGGCCATGTTGGTCGGGTCTGCCGCCAAGGCGGTTTCGAAATAGATCGCGGCGCTGCGGTGATTGCCCTCCAGCACGGCGGTGCGTGCCGCAAGGTAAGGCCCGGCCAAACCCGGCCCATCTTGCTGTGCGGTGGCCGGCTGCACCAGCCCCCCCATGACCAACGGCAAGACACAGGACAGCAAAAGGCGGCGTATCATCAAAAACTCCCCACGACAGGGCAAAGACTAGGCCCCGGTTCGGGCAAGGGCAATGCGCCCCAGCCCCCGCTTGGCCGCCCTTGGGCGAATTTCCATCACATGTTCGGGTAATTGGGCCCGTCACCGCCCTGCGGCACCGTCCAGACGATATTCTGGGACGGATCCTTGATGTCGCAGGTCTTGCAATGCACGCAGTTCTGGAAATTGATCACGAACCGCGCATCCGGGCCGTGCCCCACCACCTCGTAGACGCCCGCCGGGCAATAGCGCTGCGCGGGTTCGTCATATTCGGGCAGGTTCACCTGGATCGGCACGCCGGCATCTTTCAGCCGCAGATGCGCGGGTTGGTGTTCCTCGTGATTGGTCATCGAAAACGATACGTTCGTCAGCCGGTCAAAGCTCAACACACCGTCGGGCTTGGGGTAATCGATGGGCTTGTGATCGCGCGCCTTTCCGGTGGCGGCCGCATCCGATTTGCCGTGCCGCAACGTGCCAAAGACCGAAGCCCCCAAAAGGCTGTTGGTCCACATGTCGAACCCGCCCAGAACAAGGCCGCCCAGCAGGCCATATTTCGACCACAGCGGCTTGACGTTGCGCACCGGCTTCAGGTCCTTGGCGATGGGCCCGGATGCATGCAGGAAATCGTTGTAATCGGCCAGCTCGTCGCCGGACCGGCCCGCCGCGATGGCGCGGGCTGCCGCCTCGGCCGCGGCAATGCCCGACAGCATGGCGTTGTGATTGCCCTTGATGCGGGGCACGTTCACCAGACCGACCCCACAGCCCAAGATCGCACATCCCGGCGCCACCGCTTTGGGCATGGATTGCCAGCCGCCTTCGGAAATGGCGCGCGCACCATAGGCGATGCGTTTGCCCCCCTTGAGCAGTTCGGCCACCATCGGGTGATGCTTGAACCGCTGGAATTCCATGTAGGGATAGAGATGGGGGTTTTCGTAATTCAAATGAACGACGAAGCCGACATAGACCTGGTTGTTGTCGAGGTGATAGATGAACGACCCGCCGCCGGCATTGCCGCCCAAGGGCCAGCCCATGGTGTGGACCACCGTTCCTTCGCGATGCTTTTCCGGGTCGATTTCCCAGATTTCCTTCATGCCGATGCCGAATTTCTGCGGGCATTTGCCCTTTTGCAGATCGTATTTGGCCAGCACCTCCTTGGTCAGCGATCCGCGAACGCCTTCGCCCAGCATCACGTATTTGCCGCGCAGCTCCATCCCCGGCTCATAGGCATCGCCCGGGGTGCCATCGGGGTTGCGGCCGAACTCACCCGCGACCACACCCGCAACCGCGCCGCTGTCGTCGTAGACCAGCGCGGAACACGACATTCCCGGAAAGATCTCGACGCCCAGCGCTTCGGCTTGTTCCGCCATCCAGCGACACACATTGCCCATCGACACGATGTAGTTGCCGTGGTTGTTCATCAGCCCCGGCATCACCGTATTGGGGATGCGGATGCCGCCCGCTTCGCCCAGCATGTAGAAACTGTCGCTGCGCACCGGCACCTTGATCGGCGCACCGCGCTGTTTCCAATCGGGCATCAGGCGATCCAAACCAACCGGATCGAGCACGGCGCCCGACAGGATATGCGCCCCGACTTCCGAGCCCTTTTCCAGCACCACGACCGACAGATCGGGGTCGATTTGCTTCAGCCGGATCGCCGCCGACAGGCCCGCAGGCCCCGCGCCCACGATGACCACATCATAATCCATGCTTTCGCGTGTCGTTTCAGACATGTCTTCCCCGGCTCCCGTCAGGGCCGCACGCAGCGGCACACAGCGCAACATTGTTGCGTGATTGGGTAGTGAAGCACGCGCCCCGGGTCAATCGTGACGCGACAGCACACTGTCGCAGGGGCAGGCTGGCCCCCGGGGGCTCATGCGCTAGCTTGCCCGTGTGACCATCACCCCCGAGGCCCCCATATGACCCCTCTTCGGCTTGTTTATCTTGCGCTTGTGATCCTCGGCACGATCCTGCCCTGGAGCTATTTCTATGCCTGGTTTTCGGAACATGGATGGGCGCTTGGCCCGATGATGGCGGCATGGTGGGTCAATGATGCCACCAGCGCGCTGGTTTATGACCTGACCATTGCGGCCATTGCTCTGACAATCTGGGCGGTGGTCGAAGCGCTGCGCGGCGATCGCTGGTTCTGGCTGGTCATCCCCGTGACCTATGGCATCGGGGTCAGCGCGGGCCTGCCTTTGGCGCTGTATCTGACGGTGCGCAAAACGGCGTGAAGGCGCGCCGAAAGGCGCACCTTCTTTGCGCTTGTCGCATCCTATGGGATCAAGACCGTTTGCCCGGTGGTCTGCCGCGCTTCGAGCGCGCGATGGGCATCGGCAACCTGATCCAGTGTAAACCGCTGATCGATGCGGATCTTCACATCGCCCGACAGCACCTTG
>JBEAQJ010000026.1:0-3080 GCA_041163945.1 Pseudomonadota bacterium | reverse complement strand
AAAGCCGCAGCGCCAAGCTGAAGGGCCCGATCCTGTGCCTGGTGGGCCCGCCCGGCGTGGGCAAGACCAGCCTTGGCAAATCGGTGGCCAAGGCCACGGGGCGCGAATTTATCCGCATCTCGCTGGGCGGCGTGCGCGACGAAAGCGAGATCCGCGGCCATCGGCGCACCTATATCGGGTCGATGCCGGGCAAGATCATTCAGGCGTTGAAAAAGGCCAAGACAACCAATCCGCTGATCTTGCTCGATGAAATCGACAAGATGGGGCAGGATTTTCGCGGCGATCCGGCCAGCGCCATGCTCGAGGTGCTGGACCCCGAACAGAATTCGACCTTCATGGATCATTACCTTGAGGTCGAATATGACCTGTCGAACGTGATGTTCCTGACCACGGCGAATTCCTACAACATGCCGGGCCCGCTGCTGGACCGGATGGAAATCATTCCCTTGGCCGGCTACACCGAGGACGAAAAGCGCGAAATCGCCAAGCAGCATCTGGTCGCCAAGCAGATGAAGAACCACGGCCTGCGGGCCAAGGAATTCGAACTGTCCGATGCCGCCCTGACCGATATCATCCGCTACTACACCCGCGAGGCGGGCGTGCGGAACCTGGAACGCGAAATCGCCAAGCTCTGCCGCAAGGCGGTGACGACCATCGTCAAGAAAGATGCCGCGCGCGTGATCGTCACGCCCGACAAGCTGGAAACCTTGTTGGGTGTGCGCCGCTTCCGCTTCGGGCTGGCCGAAAAGGATGACCAGATCGGCGTGGTGACGGGCCTGGCCTGGACATCGGTCGGCGGCGATCTGTTGTCGATCGAGGCGCTGCGCCTGCCCGGCAAGGGCCGGATGAAGACCACCGGCAAGCTCGGCGATGTGATGAAGGAATCGATCGAGGCCGCGGCCAGCTATGTGCGCTCGATCGCGCCGCGGATCGGGGTCAAACCGCCGCGGCTCGACAGCTGGGATATCCATGTGCATGTGCCCGAAGGTGCCACGCCCAAGGATGGCCCCAGCGCGGGTATCGCCATGGTCACCTCGATCGTGTCGGTGCTGACCCAGATCCCGGTGCGCCGCGACATCGCCATGACGGGCGAGGTCACGCTGCGCGGCAATGTTCTGGCGATCGGCGGGCTCAAGGAAAAGCTTCTGGCCGCCTTGCGTGGGGGCATCACGACCGTGCTGATCCCGGCCGAGAACGAAAAGGATCTGCCCGAGATCCCCGACAATGTGAAACAGGGTCTGACGATCATTCCCGTCGCCCATGTCTCCGAGGTTCTGGCCCAGGCCCTGACGTGCCAGCCCGAACCGGTGATCTGGGATGAAGAAGCCGAAGCCGCTGCCGCCGCGGCGCGCACGGCCAATCCCGGTGGCGAAAGCGCGACGGCCCATTGATCGTCGGGCCACGTGACCAAACCCGGCCGCGCCCGAAATGGCGCGGCCTTTCTGTGTCAGGTGGCCAAAAAGCGGTGTAAAGCGCGCCGCGCGGCCCAGCACAGGGCAGGGCGGGCCGCGGGGTGATACCCCCTTGCGGCGGGGCGTCAGGATGGCTAAAGACCACCCACCCGGCGGGTGATTAGCTCAGTGGTAGAGCGCTTCGTTCACATCGAAGATGTCGGGGGTTCAAATCCCTCATCACCCACCATTTTTCCCCTTGATCCGTGAACAATGACCGGGGCGCTATGGCTTGCCCTGCGCGGCGGTTCGGTCTATCACACGCCGGCTTTGGGTGGTTAGCTCAGTTGGTAGAGCGCTTCGTTTACACCGAAGATGTCGGGGGTTCGAGTCCCTCACCACCCACCAAGCCCCCCTTGCCGATGGGTAAATTCCGCGTCAGGGTCGCGGCCATGACAATCCACGCCGCACGGCCCATCCTTACGCCCTGTTGCCCTGGCCCCATGGGGCATGGCGGGGCCTGGGTCACGGCGGGGCAGGTTGCCGCGCTGGCATCTGCGCCGTTGGGAGGGCCTGCCCGATCATGAGCGCGCGTTTGCGGGCGATCTTGTTCATCTTGCTGGGCGTCTTGTGCGGTTCGCTGAACGACATGGGCATCAAGCTGTTGTCGGGGGATTACCCGCTGCACCAGATGATCTTCGTGCGCTCGGTCGTGGGCGTGGCGATCAGCCTGGTGTTCTTGCATCTCGAAGGGGGGCTGGTGCTGTTGCGCAGCCCACGGCCGGGTCTGCATCTGCTGCGCGCGGGCTTGGTGGTGTTTTCCAACATGACCTTTTTCGCCGCCTTGGCGGTGATGCCGCTTGGCGCAGCGACGGCATTGTTTTTCGTGGCGCCGCTGTTCATCACGCTTCTGGCCATCCCGGTGCTGGGCGAGCCCGTCGGACGGCACCGCATCACGGCGGTTCTGGTCGGGCTTTTGGGCGTGGCCGTGATGATGGCCCCCGGGGTCGATTGGGGCGATATCGGGCGGATCAGCCTGTTGTTGCCGGTGGCGGCCGCGATGTTTTACGCCGGCATGCAGGTGCTGACCCGCAAGCTGGGGGCCTATACCGCGGCTTCGGCCATGGCGCTTTATATCCAGCTGACCTTTCTGAGCGTGTCGGCGCTGTTTTTCATTGTCGCGGGGGATGGCCGGTTTGCCCAAGACATGACCCATCCCGCGGCGCTGTTCTTGCTGCGCGCCTGGATCTGGCCCGATCCGGGGGATCTGTGGGTTTTTGGGATGCTGGGGTTGATGTCGGCCATGATCGGCTATTGCATGGGCATGGCCTATAAGCTGGGCAATGCGTCGGTGGTGGCATCCTATGAATACGCGGCGCTGCCCTTGGCGCTGCTGTGGGGCTGGCTGATTTTCGGCGAAGTGCCGCGCAGCGTGGTGTGGCTGGGCGTGACGCTGATCGCCGGGGCGGGGCTCTATGTCTTTGCGCGCGAACGCGCGCAGGACCGGCTGCTGGCCGCAAGCCCGCCGCTGCGCCATCCGTGAAAAATACCCCGCTTGCCGTGCATGGGCGCTTGACGGCGCACGCCGGGCACAATAGGCACGCCGTCACGCGCGGTTGTAGCTCAGTTGGTTAGAGTACCGGCCTGTCACGCCGGGGGTCGCGGGTTCGAGCCCCGTCAACCGCGCCA
>JBEAQJ010000025.1:0-21487 GCA_041163945.1 Pseudomonadota bacterium | reverse complement strand
GCATGCCGCCCGGAAAGATGTATTTCTGGATGAAGTCGACCCCACGGCGATAGACCTCCCAGCGGCGGTCCTGCACCGTGATGATCTGCAGCGTGGCGTTACGACCAGGTTTAAGATTGGATCGCAACACGTTGAAATACGTGGGCCAATAGCGTTCACCGACGGCTTCGAACATCTCGATCGAGGCGATGCCGTCATATTGGCCCTGCTCATCGCGGTAATCTTGCAGCTTGATCGTCACCCGGTCCGACAGGCCCGCCGCCGCAATCCGTGCCACCGCATAATCATATTGTTCCCGGCTGATGGTCAGGCCCGTGACCTTCATGCCCCGTTCCTTGGCGGCATATTCGGCAAAGCCACCCCAGCCACAGCCGATTTCCAGAATATGGTCCCCGGCCTGCGCGCCCATCTGATCGATCATCGAGGCATATTTGGCGATCTGTGCCGCCTCGAGGCTTTCCTGACCCGTCGCGAACAGGGCCGAGGAATAGGTCATCGTTTCGTCCAGCCAAAGCCCGTAGAACGCGTTGCCCAGGTCATAATGGTGCGAAATGTTCTTGCGCGCCTGCCGCTTGGAATTGGATTGCAACCAAAACCGCAGCTTTTCATAGGCGCGGATGATCCCCATGCCCAGGAATCCGTCATAGACTTCTTCGTTGTCGGCATGCACCAGATCCATGAAATCCTGCAGATCGGGTGTCGACCACCAGCCATCCAGATAGGCTTCGCAAAACCCCAGATCGCCCTCGCGGATCAGGCGGGCAAAGATGTCGGGATTGTGGATGCGCAATTCCGCCACCGGGCCGGGCCCGTGACCGGCGGCGCGAAACACCCGCCCGTCGGGCAAAACGATGTCAAGCCGCCCGTGCCGCATCTTGTTGGCGGTGTCGAAGACCGGTTGAAAATAACGGGGGAGATTGGCCTCTCCCTTCGTGGTGGTTCTGACGTCCATGTCATCCTCTCATCTGGCGCGTGATTTGGGCAGAACACGCACCTCAGCACAAGGGGGGATTGCCCCGCGTCGCTCAGAAGCCCCTGTTTTCATACGCCTCAAGCGCGCGTTGCCGTCCACGGGCGGCATCGACGATCGCGCGCGCGGGATAGGGATCGGTGGGGGCCATCTTCCAGCTTTGGGGGATCGCCTCGAAATAGGCCAGCGCAGTCTCGGGGGGGCGCTGCGACAGCTCGGCCAGCCAGCTGCGGCGGTATCGGCCCAGGGGATCGAATTTCTCGGCCTGCGTTTCGGGGTTGAAGACGCGGAAATAGGGCGTGGCGTCGGGCCCCGATCCGGCCGACCATTGCCAGCCCATCGCATTGCTGGCGGGATCCCAATCGACCAGGCATTGCGCGAACCAATCCATCCCGATCTTCCAGTGGCTGAGCAGATGTTTGGTCAGGTAGGATGCCACCAGCATCCGCGCGCGGTTGTGCATGCGGCCGGTCACATACATTTCACGCAGCGCGGCATCGACCGCCGGCATGCCCGTGCGCGCGCGCAGCCAAGCCTGCACATCGGGATGGGCGGCGTCGGTGTTCCAACCAAAGCCATCCCATTCCGGCCGCCAGTTTCGGCTGGTGATGTGCGGCGTGTGATAAACCAGATGATAGGCGAAATCGCGCCAGATCACCTCTTTCAGAAAGGTCTCGGCGCCGGCGCGCCCGTCGTGCAAGGCGCGCAGGCCCGCGTGCCAGCATTGACGGGCCGAGATTTCGCCATGGGTCAGGTTTTCGGACAGGCCCGATGTGCCATCGACATCCAGCCGATCCCGATCCTGGTCATAGCGGTCGATGCGCTGATCGATGAACCGATCCAAGCGCGCGGCGGCGGCGGCCTCGCCGATCTGGCAATACGGCCGCACCACATCCGCACCACGGTTCATTCCCGCCCCAAGCCGCCAGCCCGCCAGATCATCGCTGTCGGGCCAGTTTGCGGGTGCAACCAACCTTGGCACGGCCAAGGGGGCGGTCACATCGCGGCCGCGCACGGCTTTCCAGAAGGGGGTATAAACCTTGTAAAACCCGCCACTCCCCGTCTGGACCGCCCAAGGCTCATGAACCAGATGGCCCGCGTGGCTGACCGCCGCAATGCCCGCGTCCCGCAGCGCGGTTTTTACGGCTGCGTCACGGGCGCGGCTTTCGGGATCGTAAAGTCGGTTCCAATGCACCGCGCTGGCACCGGTTTCGGCCACCAGCGCCCGCAGCGCCGCCAGCGCCGGGCCGCGCCGCAACACCAACCGGCTGCCCGCCGCGGCCAGCCCCGCGCCAAAGGCTTCGACCCCAAGACCCAGCCGCCATCGTGGCGCAGCGCCCAGCCCCACCACGCCCTCATCACACAAGAAAACCGGAATGACCGGGGCGCCGCTGGCACAGGCCGCGACCAGCGCGGGGTTGTCCGACAGGCGAAAATCCCGGCGGCTCCAATAAATCACGGGTGCGGTCATGGTTGGGTGCGCTCGATCTGGATCAGTTTCTTGCGCCGCAACCTAGGGCGCAGCCCATCCGGTCAAGCACCCGACCCGTCATCTTTCCACAAACACGCCTGCCCCCGCCCCATGCGGGCGCCCCGCCCGCCCCCGGCGGACGGGTTTCGGTGCAGGCTCAGAACGGCCCTTCCTCCAGCACGCCATCGGCCGACATCTGCGCATACAGCAACCCTTCGCGCAGCCCGCGGTCGGCCACGCTCAGCCGGTCGGTGGGCCATGCCCGAAGCAAGGCCTGCAAGATCGCGGCCCCCGACATGATCAGCGATTGGCGGTCGCGCCCGATGCGCGGATCGCGCCGGCGGCCATCGGGTCCAAGCGCCAGGTATTCCTGGATCACCCGGTCGATCTGGTCCGAGGTCATGCGCAAGCCATCCACCTTGTTGCGGTCATAGCGCTTGAGCCCCAGGTGCGATGCGGCCACCGTCGTCACCGTGCCGCTGGTGCCGATGATCTGAAAGCCCTCGCGCGCTTGATCGGCGGCATTTTCATAGGGCGAAAACCCCGCCAGCTTTTCCTCGAAATACCAGCTCATCAGCGCAAACCGCGCCCCGTCGTCGGCCACGTCGGAATACATGTCCTTCAGCGTGGCCACCCCCAGGGGGATCGAGATCCAATCGACCACGCGGGCGCGTTTGAACAGCGTCTCGACATGATCGAACCCTTGGTGCAGCCGCATGATCGCGCGCGGGCGTTCAAGCCTTGGCACCTCGCTCAAATCGATCCAGACAAGCTCGGTCGAGCCGCCGCCGATGTCGACCACAAGCAATTGCTCGGTCCTGGTGGATACCAGCGGCGCGCAAGACACCACCGCCAGCCGGGCCTCTTCCTCGGGCTTGATGATTTCCAGCACCAGCCCGGTTTCGCGTTCGACCACCGCGATGAATTCGGCCGCGTTGCTGGCGCGGCGGCAGGCCTCGGTGGCGACCAACCGCATCCGGCCGACGCGGTGCTTTTCCAGCTTGCGCTGACAGATCTTCAACGCCCCGACCGCCCGCGCCATCGACGCGCGGCTCAGCCGGCCCGAGGCTTCCAACCCTTGGCCCAGCTGCACGCTTTTGGAAAAGGAATCCACAACATGCAGCTGGTTGCCCTTGGGCTGCGCGATCAACATGCGGCAGGAATTCGTGCCCAGATCGAGCGCGGCATACAGATCGGCCGGGTCGGGCCGGGATGCGATCGCGGGGCGAGGTTCGACAGGCAAGGCCTGCGTCGCCACAAGCGGGACGATGGCCGCGGTACCGGGGAACGGATCGCCACCGCCCTTGCGCTTGCGCGACATTGCGGGACTCCGAATTCATGTGTTGGCCGAAGTGTAGCAACCGCCCGGCACACTCACAATGGAGCACGCGCGCCAGCGGCGCAGAAAACCGACCATCGCTTCAACATCATCATGAGAATTTTGGGCGCCGCGTCCCTTTGCAGCGCGGCGACAGCGGGGCTATCTGTAGCGCCAGCCGGGGTCGCTCTCGCCCCGGCGAGTGTCGAATTCGGCGCGTGCCGGGGCGGACCGCTCGCCTATGGTGCCGGCCAGACAGACCGCTTCGGCGACAGCAAAAGGACCCCGCCCATGCCCATCGTCACCCATGTTTTCTGGCGCGGCATCCCCGCGCAGGTGATCGTGGGAAAGGGGCGCAGCGGCGCCAAACGCCCCCTGCCCGAGCGGTTCGAACAGGCGATTGACCGTTGCGCGATGAAGATCGGCGCCAAGGATCAAGATGCCTATCTGGCCGAATGGCGGCGCGTCGAGGTGGGCGATTTCGCCGGCGATCCCGCCGAGATCGCCGCAGCCGAAGCCGCACGGCTTGATGCCGCCTATGACACCGAACGCCTCAAGCGGCTGATCGCCGCCGATGGCGTTGATACCGACACCGCCTGAGGTCATGGCCTCTGCCTGGGAGAAAGCGATGGCACTGTTGAATTTCCGCAAGGGCCACGGCGCGCCCGCCGCCCCGCCCGCCAGCCTTGAGGCCCTGCTGTCGGGCTACTCGATCGAGGTGATGCCGCGCACCGCCGAAAAGGTCGAAGATTTCCGCGCGCTTCTGCCCAAGGGCACGCGCGTCTACATCGCCCATATCGACGGCACCCCCTTTGCCGAGATGCTGGCCACTGCTAAGCGCCTGCGCGACGAGGGCTATACCCCGATGCCGCATTTCCCGGCCCGCTCGATCCCGGACCGTGCCACGCTGGCCGATTGGATCGCACGCTACCGGGGTGAAGCGGGCGTGACCCAGGCCTTGCTGCTGGCCGGTGGCATTCCCAGCCCACATGGGGAATTCCATTCCTCGATGCAGTTGCTGGAAACCGGATTGTTTGACGGGTTCGAACGGCTGCATGTGGCCGGCCACCCCGAGGGCAACCGCGACATCGACCCCAAGGGCGGCGAGGCCGAGGTGATGGCGGCGCTGAAATGGAAGCAAGATTTCGCCGATCGCTCGGATGCGGCCTTTGCCATGGCGACCCAATTCGCTTTTGAGGCGGGCCCCGTGCTGGATTGGACCGACCGGCTGGCCGCCCATGGCATCCGCATGCCCGTGCATCTGGGCATTGCCGGGCCCGCAAAGCTGCAAACGCTGATCAAGTTCGCCATTGCCTGCGGCGTGGGGCCCTCGTTGTCGGTGCTGCAAAAACGCGCCAAGGATGTCACCAAGCTGTTGCTGCCCTTCGAGCCCACCGACATCTTGGGCGATCTGGCCCGCGCGCGCGCCGAAGGGCGCGGCCAGGCGATCGAATGCATCCATTTCTTTCCGCTGGGTGGCATCAAGGCCAATGCCAACTGGGCCACCGAGCACGGCGGCGCGTCCGCCCGTCCCGCCATCGCATCCTGAGAAAGCGCGCCCCCATGACCCGCACCATCATCGAATCCAAGACCCGCACGACGATCATCGGCTTTGACCAGCCGTTTTGCGTGATTGGCGAACGCATCAACCCCACCGGCCGCAAGATCCTGAACGAGGAACTGGAACGGGGCGATTTCAGCCGCGTGCAGGCCGATGCCATCGCGCAGGTCGAGGCGGGTGCCACCGTGCTTGATATCAACTCGGGCGCGGTGTTTTCGAACAAGATGGGGGAAGACCCGCGGTATGCCGACAACAATTTCGTCGAACCCATGCTGATGCCGGAACTGATCCGCGTGGTGCAAGAGGTCACCGATTGCCCCTTGTGTATCGACAGCTCGGTTCCCGGCGCGCTGGAAGCCGGGCTTGCCGCCGCACAGGGCCGGCCGCTGGTCAACTCTGTCACCGGCGAAGAGGACCGGCTGGAAATGGTGCTGCCGCTGGTCAAGAAATACAACGTCGCGGTCGTGGCGATTTCCAATGACGACACGGGCATTTCCGAAGACCCCGACGTGCGCTTTGCCGTCGCCAAAAAGATCGTCGAGCGCGCCGCCGATTACGGGATTCCGGCCCATGACATCGTCGTCGACCCCTTGGTCATGCCCATCGGGGCGATGGGCACGGCCGGCCAGCAGGTCTTTACGCTGGTGCGCCGCCTGCGCGAAGAGCTGGGCGTGAACACCACCTGCGGGGCCTCGAACATCTCGTTCGGCCTGCCCAACCGCCACGGGATCAACAATGCCTTTTTGCCGATGGCGTATGGTGCCGGCATGACCAGCGCCATCATGAACCCCGTGGCCTTGCCCATCGGGCCCAAGGCGATCGCCGCCAAGAAGGCCGAGATCGAAGCCGCTGGCATCATCTTGCCGCCCGACATCGACGACGAGACCTTTGTGAAGCTGTTCGGCATGGGGTCGACCAAGCCCCGCCCCGGCAAGGAAATGGAAGCCATCCGTGCCGCGAATTTCCTGATGAACCAAGATATCGGCGGGGGCGCGTGGATCCGGTTCAACAAAGACCCCGACGCCGAGGCGCAAGGCGGCCGGTCGGGCGGACGGCGCCGGCGGCGCGAGGGTTGATGGGCGCTCACCCGATCTTTGCCAAGCGACGCAAGGCTGGCGGGCATGCCCATGCGGCGCCCCGCCCTGGCCGTGCCATCCCGTCCTTGGCTCGATCGGGTGGTATCGGCCAAGATCGCCCGCCATGGCGGCGCGTTGCGCCGCCGCGTCTGGCCTTTGGTGAAATGCCACGGGCGGCATGTGGTCTTTTGCACCGCGCGCCCCATAAACATCCTGTTCTGATCCGAAAATTCGTACGAATTTTCGCCCAACCCGAATTTTCAGACGAAAATTCGCATCCCCGGATTGAGCGCTTGCCATGACCCAAGACCCGCTTGTCATCTTCACGCCCTCGGGAAAGCGGGGCCGCTTTGCCGTCGGCACGCCGATCCTGACCGCCGCGCGGCAGCTCGGCGTCGATCTCGACAGCGTCTGCGGCGGGCGCGGCATCTGCTCGAAGTGCCAGATCATCCCCGCCTATGGCGATTTTCCCAAGCATGGCGTCACGGTGCAGGCCGGTGCGCTTTCGGAATGGAACGCCGTCGAAGACCGCTACCACCGCGTGCGGGGGCTGAAGCCGGGCCGGCGCTTGGGCTGTCAGGCGACCGTTCAGGGCGATATCGTCATCGATGTGCCCCCCGAAAGCCAGGTCCACCGGCAGGTGGTGCGCAAGGCAGCATCGGCCCGCCCGATCACCATGGATCCCGCCACGCGGTTGGTGCTGGTCGAGGTCGCCGAACCCGACATGCATGAGCCCTCGGGCGATTTCGAACGGCTCAAGACCGCCCTGCGCGCGCAATGGCAGATCGCCGATGTCACCGCCCCCCTGCATGTGCTGCAAAAGCTGCAACCGGCCCTGCGCAAGGGTCAGTGGCAGGTCAGCGTGGCCCTGCACCAGCCTGCGCAATCGGACACGCATCAGATCCTTGGCATTTGGCCGGGCCTGCACGAAGCCGGGCTATACGGGCTGGCCATCGACCTTGGCTCGACGACGATCGCGGCGCATCTGTGCGACCTGAGCGATGGCCATGTCTGCGCCTCTGCGGGTCTGATGAACCCGCAGATCCGCTTTGGCGAAGATCTGATGAGCCGGGTGTCCTATGTGATGATGAACCCCGGCGGCGACCGGGAACTGACCGAAGCGGTGCAGCAGGCGATTGCGCGCCTGGCCGTCGATATCGCGGCCGAAGCCGGCATCGACCCGAGCCTGATCTTTGAAACCGTGATCGTGTGCAACCCGGTGATGCATCACCTGCTGCTCGGCATCGACCCGGTCGAGCTGGGCCAGGCGCCCTTTGCGCTGGCCACATCCGACAGCCTGACGCTGGCCGCGTCCCAGATCGGGCTGAACACCATCGCACCCACCGCGCAGGTCTATATCCTGCCCTGCATCGCTGGCCATGTGGGCGCGGATGCCGCCGCCGTGGCCCTGTCGGAAGAACCGCAAGATGCCGATGCGCTGACCTTGATCGTCGATGTGGGCACCAATGCCGAGATCTTGCTGGGCGACCGGTCGGGCGTGCTGGCCTGTTCCTCGCCCACCGGCCCCGCCTTCGAGGGGGCACAGATCAGCGCCGGCCAACGCGCCGCGCCGGGCGCCATCGAACGGATCGAGATCGACCCGACCACCAAGGAACCCCGGTTCAAGGTGATCGGCTGCGATCTGTGGTCGACAGATCCAGGCTTTGCCGCGGCCACGAAGGACACCGGCGTGACCGGCATTTGCGGGTCCGGCATCATCGAGGCGGTGGCCGAAATGCGCATGGCAGGCATTTTGGACGCGTCGGGCCTGATCGGCGGCCCTGCGGCCACGGGCACGGCGCGCTGCGAAGCCACCGGTCGCACCTTTGCCTATCTGGTGCACGATGGCACCGACACCGGCGGGCCGCGCATCACCGTGACCCAGGGCGATATCCGCGCCATTCAACTGGCCAAATCGGCCCTTTATGCCGGGGCCCGGCTGCTGATGGACAAGCGCGGCGTGGACCGGGTGGAGCGTGTGGTGCTGGCCGGTGCCTTTGGCGCCCATATCAGCCCCAAACATGCCATGGTTCTGGGCATGATCCCCGACGCCGCCCTTGACCGGGTCACAAGCGCCGGCAACGCCGCCGGTCATGGTGCGCGCATCGCGCTGTGCAATCGCGCGGCGCGGCTTCGGATCGAATCCGTGGTCAAGACGATCGACAAGATCGAAACCGCCATCGAACCGGGCTTTCAGGACCATTTCGTCAACGCCAACGCGATCCCGCATGCCACCGACCCCTTCCCGGAACTGGGCAAGATCGTCACGCTGCCGCGCGTGGCCTTCGGCGCGTCGGGCAGCGCACCGGGCGAAGACGACGGCGCCGGGCGTCGCCGGCGGCGGCGCGGCTAGGCAGGCCACGGCCGGGCCATGGACGGGCCTTGACGGGCCCGCCCCCGCGGGCCTATCTGGGCGGCATCAGGCGGGTATGATGTAATGGTAGCCTGTCAGCTTCCCAAGCTGAACGCGCGGGTTCGATTCCCGCTACCCGCTCCATCCCCTTTCGCTTTGCCGCCTGTCGCGCCTGCTGGTCAGCGCGCCTGCCCTGTTCGGACCGAGGCCGATCCCTCACACCGACAGGTCGGCCACGAAGATGCCCGCAGGACCGCCCCACCAATGACCCGGGCGGGCAGCAGGCCATCCCCCCGATCCCCCCGTCGCCCGTAGGGGCCAGGCCCAACGCCGCCGCACAGGCGCAAGATCATCGACCATCGCCAAGGCTGGAGGCGCGGATCACCAGGCGCACGGGGCTGCGCCCTTCGGGTTCGGGGCGCTGCCCGTCGACCATCCAGCGCAACAGCCGATGGGCCGTGTCACGGGCAAAACCCGCGATATCACAGGCCACCGATGTCAGCGGTGGCCAGCTTTGGCTGGCTTCTTCGATGTCGTCAAAGCCCACGACGCCAAACCCCTTCCCCACGCCGCGGCCGGCCCGCGCAAAACCCGCGACCAGACCCAGCGCCACCAGATCATTGAAGCAGACCGCCCCGTCGACCTGCGGATGTTCGGCCATCAGCCGATCGGCGGCCGACAGCCCGAAGGCGCGCGTCGATTTGCCATGCAGCGCCACCTCTGGCAGCGCGGCCGCACCCAACACGGCCCGCCAGCCCGATTTGCGTTCCTCGGTGATCGCACGCCCCGGCAGACCGCCGACAAAGGCGATGTTGCGGGCGCCCTGTTCGATCAGGTGACGCGTGGCCGCGATGCTGCCCGCGCCATAATCGAAGCTCGAAAACGGAAACAGATCGGTGCGCGCATCCCCCTTGCGCAGCACCTGGCAGATCGGCAGGCCGCTGCGCGCCAAAAGGTCGAAGGTATCGCTGCCATCGCCATAGGCGGGTGAAATCACCAGCGCCGACACACCATGCTCGATCATCGAGCCCACAAGCTTGGCTTGCAGCACCGGGTCTTCGTCGGAATTCGCGATGACGGTGGCATAGCCCTGGGCGGCCAGCGTCATTTGCAAGGTGGTGGCAAATTCGGTGAAAAACGGGTTGCGCAGGTCGTTGATCACCAATCCGACCAGCCCGACCGAGGCCGAGCGCAGGTTGGCCGCAGCGCGGTTGTAGACATAGCCGAGATCGGCCATGGCCAGGCGCACGGCCGCGCGGGTGTCGGGCTTGACCTGCGGTGAGCCTTGCAACACCAGCGACACGGTCGATTTCGACACGCCCGCACGGGCCGCGACATCCATGATGGTGGGGCGACGTTTCATGCGCCCTTGTTAGCGGTCGATCCCCTGCGTGACCAGCAGGCTGCGCAGGCGTTTTTCGGCCAGATCCGGCTGGATCAGCAGACCGGCCCGATCGGCAAGCCGATAGACTTCCGCGTAATGGGTGATGTCGCGGGCCGATTGCAGCCCGCCCGGCATGACGAAATGCGCTTGCGCGCCGTTCAGCCAGCTCAAGAACGCGATGCCAGCCTTGTAAAAGCGCGTCGGCGCCCGAAAGATTTCGCGGCTGAGCGGCACGGTGGGCGCCAAAAGCCGGTCGTAGGCCGCAAGATCCCCCAGCGCCAAGGCCTCGAGCGCCTGCGCGGCGGCCGGCGCGATGGCGGCGAAAATCCCCAACAGCGCATGCGAATGATGGGCCCCATCGCCCCGGATCAAGGCGGCGTAGTTGAAGTCATCGCCGGTGTACAGACGCACCCCGGCCGGCAGGCGGGCGCGAAATGCCTCTTCATGGGCTTGGTCCAGCAGGCTGATCTTGATCCCGTCGATCTTGGCGGCGTGGCGCCGGATCAGATCCAGCACGATCGCATTGGCCGCCTGAATATCGCTGGCCCCCCAATAGCCGGTCAGGGCCGGGTCGAACATCTCGCCCAACCAATGCAAGATCACGGGGGATGCCGCGTCGTCGATCAGGCGGTCATAGACATGGGCGTAATCGGCCGGCCCCGCCTGGATCGCCGGCAGTGCGCGGCTGGCCATCAAGATGATCTGCCCCCCGGCCGCCTCGATCGTTTCCATTTGGCTGCGATAGGCCGCGATGATGGCGTCCAGACTGTCAAGCGCTGCGGGCGGCATGTGGTCGGTCCCTGCCCCACAGGCCACGCGCGGGCGCATCGGGTGGGCGCGGGCCGCCGCCAGGGTGCGCTGGATCAACTCGCGCGCCGTCGGCCAATCCACGCCCATGCCGCGCTGGGCGGTGTCCATGGCTTCGGCCAGCGAAAGCCCCTGATCCCAAAGCCCGTGACGAAACGCCAAGGTCGCATCCCAATCGATGGCGGGCCGGCCCGACCAGGGGTCGCGTTCGGCCAGCGGATCGCTGATCACATGCGCGGCGGCAAAGGCCGTACGGGTCAGGGGCACGCGCGGCGCGCGCGGCACCAGCGGCGTGCCCGTCAGCCGATAATCTTCCAGCGTTCCGGCATAGGTCGGCAACAGCATCGTCAGCCCCTTGCATCCTGGCGGATCATGTCGGCGGCTTTTTCCCCGATCATGATGGCCGCCGCGTTGGTGTTGGACGAAATCACCGTCGGCATGATGGAATTGTCCACCACCCGCAGCGCATCGACCCCGTTCAGGCGCAGCCGGGTGTCGACCACCGCCGCGCCGTCCGATCCCATCCGGCAGGTGCCGGCACAGTGATGCGAGGTCTTGGAATGGGCGCAGATGAAATCGAAATATTCTTGCTCGGTCCTGACATCGGGGCCGGGCAAGCGTTCGGCCAGCACATATTTGGCCAAGGGCGCTTGCGCCATGATCGCCTGCGTCAGCTTCAGGCCCCGGATCGACATCGCGCGGTCATGGGGATCTTGCAGGTAATTGGGGTCGATCAACGGCGCCGCGGTCGGATCGGCCGAGGCCAGCCGCACCGTGCCGCGTGATCTTGGCCGCAGGTGGCAACTGTTCAGCGTCACGCCGCCCTGGGGCATGGTGGCGACACCTTTCTCGATCCCGGTTCCCAGCCCAAGATGCAGCTGGATATCGGGGGATCTGGCATCGGGGTCGGCATACCAGAAGCCGCCCGTTTCGAACAGCGAGGATGCGACCGGGCCGGTGCGCGTCAACAGGTATTGCAGCCCCGCCATCAGCGCCAGATGCGGCTTGGCGTAGCGATCATAGCTGTGGGGGCCGGTCAGTTCGACGATGCAGTAAAGATCAAGGTGATCTTGCAGGTTGGCCCCCACCCCGGGCTGGTCCAGGACCACGGGGATGCCAAGCGCGTGAAGATCATCGGCCGGACCGATGCCCGACAGTTGCAAAAGACGCGGCGAACCGATTGCGCCCGATGCCAGGATCACCTCTTGCGTGGCGGTGATCTGCGTGCCGTCCAACAGCACGACGCCCGTGGCCCGGCCTGCGTTCAGCGTGATGCGCCGGACGGTTGCGCCGGTCTGCACGGTCAGGTTCGCCCGGCCGGCATTGGGCGCAAGATAGGCCATCGCAGCCGAGGATCGGCGCGCCTTGCGCTGGGTCAGCTGGTAGTAGGCGACGCCATCTTGCCGGGCGCCATTCACATCAAGGTTGCGCGGAATACCAAGCGCCGCCGCGGCTTCGAAATAGGCCTCGCAAATGGGAAGCGGTGCAATGGGTTGCGACACGCCCAAGGGCCCACCCTGGCCATGGTATCGGTCGTTGTAGGTGTCGTTGTCTTCGGCCTTGCGGAAATAGGGCAGAACATCGTCATAGCCCCAACCATCGCAGCCCATTTGCCGCCAATCGTCGTAATCTTGCGCGTTGCCGCGGGTGTAGATCTGTGCGTTCAGCGACGATCCGCCGCCGATGACCTTGGCTTGGGTATAGTTGAACACGCGGCCCTTCATGTGGCGCTGGGGCACCGTTTCCCAACCCCAGGACCCAAGCCCCTTGGTCATCTTGGCAAAACCGGCCGGCAGGTGGAACAGCGGGTTGCGATCGCGCCCCCCCGCTTCCAGCAAAAGCACCCGCACCAAAGGGTCTTCGGACAGGCGGGCGGCCAGGACGCAGCCGGCGCTGCCGCCCCCGATGATGATGTAATCATACCCCCGCGCCATATCGGATCCCTAAAGCCGGTGAATGGACAGGCCGCCATCGACGGGAATGACCGCGCCGGTGGCAAAGGCCAGATCGCCGCGCGCCAGCGCAAGCACGGTTTGGGCGACATCGGCGGGCGTGCCCCAGCGGCCGGCGGGCACCAGGCCTTCGGCCATGCGCGCATCGTAACGCGCGGCGACGGGCGCGGTCATGGGGGTGGCGATGATCCCGGGGCGGATATCAAACACCCCGATGCCTTCGGGCGCCAGCCGGGCGGCAAAGGCCTGGGCCATCATGGCCGCCCCGGCCTTGGAGATGCAGTATTCCGCCCGATCGGGCGACACCAGCGTGGCACTGACCGAGGTGATGAAACAGATCGCGCGATAAAGTTCGTCCGATAGGCCCAGCATCTGGCGCGCCACCGCCTGCGCCAGCCAGAACGCCCCGCGCAGGTTGACATCCATGCAGCGGTCAAAGCTGTCCGCGCGCATGTCCAGCAGATCGCCGCGCACCATGGCCGGCACGCCGGCATTCGACACCAGCGTGTGGACCGGGCCCACATCGTGCAGCAGCGCGTCCACCGCCGCGATGTCGCGCAGATCATGCCGATGGTAGCGCGCGCCCGGCAGGCTTGCCAGCGCGGCCCGGACCGCGGCCGCGTCAGCCGGCATCTCGGCGGCCAGGGATACCTGCCAGCCCGCGCCATGCAGCGCCTGCGCGATGCCCAGCCCGATGCCCTGTTGTCCCCCGGTGATCAGCGCCCGTGGTGTCATGCGGCCTCCGTTGCGATGCGGTCCGCCTGGCGCAGCGCCAGCGCGGCGATGGTCAGCGATGGGTTCACCGCGGCCGATGTCGGCAACAACGACGCATCGCATATCCAAAGGTTCGGGTGATCATGACACCGCCCGTAGCGATCGGTCACGGCTGTCGTGGGGTCATCGCCCAGCCGCGCGGTGCCGCATTGGTGGGACGGCGTGCGCCGATCAAAGGCCTTGGACAGAACCAGCGGGAACCCCGCGCGCCGCAGCGCAGTTTTCAGCCGTGCGACCAGCGCCAGATGCGCGGCCCAGTTGGACCGCCGCCAATCCAGCACGATGTCCTCGCCCTTGATCGTCACACGGCTGTCGGGGTCGGGCAAATCTTCGGACATGGCGTAGAAATCGATCGCGTGATCGGCGATCAGGCGCGCAAGTGGCCTTGGCCATCCCGTCTGGGCCGCCAGGATCGGCGCCGAAACCCGCCCCAGAAGCTGCACATTGCCCAATGGTTCACCCGCCGGACCACCATCATGGTACCAATCATTGATCTGCAGGGTCTTTTGATACACCGATCGGTTGCGGCGCGGCGACAGCGCCAGCACCGCCGAGGCGTTGTGGTTCATGAAATTGCGCCCCACCTGCCCCGAACGGTTGGCCAGGCCCGCGGGATGATCGGCATCGGCTGAACGCAAGAGGATCGCCGCCGTCATCACCGCCCCCGCCGCCAGAACGATCCGCGGCGCGACAAACCGCCCGCGATCCGTCAGCACCGCTGTCACCCGGCCAGCATCCGACAGCAGACGCCGCACCGTGACCCCGGTTTCGAGCCGCACATTGGGATGGCGCAGCGCGGTCGCCAAGGCCGCGGTTTCGGCGTCGAGCTTGCCGCCGGTCGTATCGGGAAAGGCATCCCATGGCGTCGCAGCGCGCGCCAGCCACCGATCCAGATCCACCGCCAGGGGCAGCGGCGCGGGATGCAACCCGACCGCGCCCAGCCGGCGCGCCAGATCGGCGATGGCCGGTTCATGGGGCAGCGGCGGATGGGGATAGGGCGCGCCATGTGGCGGCTCGGTCGGATCAAGACCCGCATCGCCGCGCACCTGATACAGCGCCTCGGCCCGGTCATACCAGGGCGCCAGCGTGTCATAGTCAAACGGCCAGCCCTGCGTCTTGCCCCCGATGTGGCGGATCGGGGCGAAATCTGTCGCGCGGTAGCGCATCATGACGGCGCCGTAGAATTTCGAATTGCCCCCGACATAGGCATAATTGCCCGGATTGAACCGCACGTCTTGGGGGGTCAGCCAGGTTTCGGCGGGCCGGAAATGGCCACGCGCAAAGATCGCCACCGGATCGCGCGCCTCGAGGCCATCGACCAGCCGCTCGCCGCGTTCCAGGATCAAGATCCGCAGCCCCGTGGCCGCCAGCCCCGCCGCCAGCGTCGCGCCACCCATGCCAGAGCCGATGATGATGATGTCCGCGTCGTGCATCGCCTTCCCCCGACCCGGAGTCGTAGCTTTTGGATCGTTCCAAATCCAGCAAAAAATCGCGTTGGCCGCGCGGTCGATGCCGTTTCTCAGGCGATCCGCTGCTGCGTCTTGGGGTCGAACAACACGGCCTTGTCCATGTTGATGGCAAAGGCGAAATCCCGCCCGGGTCGGACATCGGCATCGGCCCGCATGCGCGCGATGCAATCGGTGCCCGACACCGTCATCGTCACGAAGGTATCGGCCCCCGCCGGCTCGATCACGCTGACGGGGTTGGTCAGGTGCTGGATGTTGCGCGCGTTGCGATCAGCCCCTTCGGGGTCGGTGATCGCTTCGGGCCGGATGCCCAGCAGCACATTGGCCCCCTTGTAGGATGCATAGGCAGCCGGCGGCTGCGTGATCTGCAGCACGCGTTCTTGCCCATCGGCCGCGGTGATGAGCGCGCAAAGCCCACCATCGCGATCCTCCAGCCTGGCTGGAAGCACGTTCATCGCCGGGCTGCCCATGAAGGTCGCCACGAACAGGTTCGCCGGCGCGTCATAGATCTCCTTGGGTGTGCCCAGCTGCTGGACATAGCCATCATACATCACCGCGATACGGGTCGAGAGCGTCATCGCCTCGATCTGGTCATGGGTGACATAGACGATGGTGGTGCCCAGACGCTGGTGCAGCTTCTTGATCTCGATGCGCATGTCCACGCGCAATTTGGCGTCGAGGTTGGACAGCGGCTCGTCAAACAAAAACACATCGGGGTTGCGCACCAGCGCCCGCCCCATCGCCACCCGCTGGCGTTGCCCACCCGACAACTGACCCGGCTTGCGATCGAGCAGATGTTCGATCTGCAACAGCTGGGCCACCTCTTTCATCGCCTTGTCCCGCGCGGGCTTTGGCGTTCCGTGCATTTCGAGCCCAAAGGTGATGTTCTGGCCGACCGTCATGTTGGGGTAAAGCGCGTAGGACTGGAACACCATCGCGATGTTGCGCTTGGACGGGTGCACCCCGTTCATCACCCGGTCCTTGATCCGGATTTCACCCGAGCTGATCCCTTCGAGCCCGGCGATCATGTTCAGCAAGGTGGATTTGCCACAGCCCGACGGGCCGACCAGCACCAGGAACTCGCCCTGTTCGACGGCAATATCGACCTTGTGCAGCACTTCGACCGCGCCATAGGACTTGGTGACATTGTCGATGTCCAGAAAACCCATGGATCAATTCCTTTTGGTCGTCACAGGTGCCGATCTTTCGGACGAAAGATCGCAGATGCGCATTTTCGTAGGAAAATTCGCGCTCATCCCTTCACGCTCCCGGCCATGAGACCCCGGACGAAATACCGCCCGGCGACGATGTAGACCAAAAGCGTGGGGGCAGCCGCCATGATGGCGCCGGCGAAATGCACATTGTATTCCCGCACCCCCGTGGAGGAGTTCACAAGATTGTTCAGCGCCACCGTCATCGGGGCCGATCCGCCGCTGGCAAAGCTGGCCCCGAACAGAAAGTCGTTCCAGATGTTGGTGAATTGCCAGATGAAGCTGACCGCGATGATCGGCCCGGAACTGGGCAACATGATGCGCCAGAAGATCTGGAAAAACCCCGCCCCGTCGATCTGGGCCGCGCGCACCAGCTCGGTGGGAAAGGCCGCGTAGTAGTTGCGGAAATAGAGCGTGGTGAACCCGATGCCGTAGACGAAATGCACGAGGATCAGCCCCGGCGTCGATCCGGCGATGTCCAGCAGCCCCAGAATGCGCGCCATCGGGATCAGCACGATCTGGAACGGGATGAAACAAGAAAACAGCAACAGCCCGAAAATGATGGTCGACCCGCGGAACGACCATTTGGTCAGCACATAGCCATTGAGCGCCCCCACCATCGTCGACAGCACGACCGCCGGAATGGCCATGACCAGCGAATTGATGAAATAGGGGCGCAGGCCCGTGGGCTCGACCCCGATCTGGGCCGTCGACCACGCCGAGAGCCAGGGCGCAACCGTCCAGTCCCGGGGCAGCGCAATCATGTTGCCGCCGGTGATTTCCGACAGCGGTTTCAGCGAATTGACCAGCATGATGCCGAACGGCAGCAGGTAGAACAGCGCAAACAGCAGCAAGAACAGGTAGATGAAGGCGCGCGTGACACGCGATGTGCGAATGGCGGTTTCGGGGGATGTGCCGGCCATCACTTCTTTTCCTTCAGCTCGGCATAAAGATAGGGCACCATGATCGCCGCTATGGTCATCAGCATGATCACCGCCGAAGCCGCCCCGATGCCCATCTGGTTGCGGGTGAAGGTGTAGGAATACATGAAGGTTGCCGGCAGGGCCGTGGCATTGCCCGGGCCCCCGCCCGTCAAGGCGATCACCAGATCGTAGGATTTGATCGCCAAATGGCTCAGGATCACGAAGGCCGACAGGAACGCAGGCCTGAGTTGCGGCAAGATGATCCGACGATACAGGTTCCAGTTCGAGGCCCCATCGATCTGGGCGGCTTTCAGGATCTCGTTGTCGATACCGCGCAGCCCCGCCAAGAACATGGCCATCACGAAGCCCGATGATTGCCAGACCGCCGCGATGACCACGGTGTAGATCGCCATTTCGCGATCCTTGATCCAATCGAAGCTGAAGCTGGCCCACCCCCACAGATGCATCGTGTTTTCAAGCCCGATGGCGGGATCGAGAAACCATTTCCAGGCCGTGCCCGTCACGATGAAACTGAGCGCCATGGGATACAGGAAAATCGGGCGCAACAGACCTTCGCCGCGGATCTTCTGATCGAGAAAGATCGCCAGGCTCAACCCGATCACGGTCGAGATCCCGATATACAGCGCCGCAAACACGGCCAGATTGCGCAGCGCCACGTTCCATTCGCGAATGCGGAACAGGCGGTCATAATTTTCCCAGCCGACCCAGCCAAAGGACGGCAACATCCGGCTGTCGGTAAAGCTGAGATAGATGGTGAAGGCAATGAAGCCGTAGACAAAGACCAGCATGATCGCCAGCGATGGCGACAGCACCAGCTTGGGCAGCCAATTCTGCAGCCGCGTGCGCAGGTCGACGCCCGTATCGGTCGATGCGGCCATCCGGCGCCTTTCTCTTGCTTCTTGGCTGATGCGACCCAAAGGGTCGCAGGGACGAACCGGCCGGCCCCGATCGGGTCGGGGCCGGCCGGATTTTCGCGGTTTACTGCGCGATCTCGACGGCGGTGACCAATTCGGCCGCAGCGGTGGCCGCGTCGTATTCGCCGTTGAAGTGCGCGGTGATCACGTCATACATCGCGTTTTGCACCGACGGCGGGTTGGCATGGCCATGCGCCATCGAACCAAACAGCCCACCGCTTGCACCCGCGGCAGCCAGCTGTGCCATACCCATCTGTCCGCACATGTCGAAGGCGTCGGACGGAATGTCGGTGCGTGCGGGCACCGAACCCTTGACCAGGTTGAAGGCCACCTGGAATTCGGGGCTAAGCACGGCCGAGGCCATGGCAAGCTGGGCTTGCTGGGCGGCAGGATCGGTCACGTTGAACATCGCGAACTGGTCCGAGTTGAAGGTCACGGTGCCTTCGGTGCCGGGCACGCGGAAACAGGTGAATTCGTTGCCGGCGGTCATGCCCGCATTGACGAATTCGCCCTTGGCCCAGTCGCCCATGATCTGAAACAGCGCGTCGCCGTTGATGACCATCGCGGTCGCAAGGTTCCAATCGCGGCCCGAGAAGTTGTCATCGACGAAGCTGCGCAGCGTTGCCATGCGGTTGAACGCTTCGACCATCGTGTCCGACCCCAGCGCGGCGGGATCCAGATCGACCATCGCGGCCTGATAGAAGCTGGGACCACCCGCCCCCATCACCATCGAATCGAACATGGTGGCTTCCTGCCAGGCCTGTCCGCCATGGGCGAGCGCGGTCTTGCCCGCCGCCTTGGCGGTTTCCATTGCCGCCACGAATTCTTCCCATGTGCTCGGCTGCGAAATGCCCAGCTCGGCCATCAGCGCGGTGTTGGCCCAGACCCAGTTGGTCGAATGGACATTGACCGGCGCGGCAACCCAGTGGCCGTCATAGGTCGAAAACCGCTGCAAGGCCGCGGGCACGACAGCGGCCCACCCCTGCTCAGCGGCCAGCGCGTCAAGATTGGCCAGCGCCCCTTCGGCTGCCCAATCCTGGATCGAGAAGCCCAGCATCTGAACGGCCGTGGGGGCATCGCCCGCCGTCACGCGCGCGCGCAGCACGGTCATGGCGTCCGATCCGCCGCCGCCTGCCACCGGCATGTCGAGCCAGCCGATCCCACCGGCGGCCAGCGTGTCGCGCAGCGTGCCCACGGCCGCGGCTTCCCCGCCCGAGGTCCACCAGTGCAACACCTCGACCTCTTGCGCCGCGACAGCGGTTGTCGACAGCGCCAGAACGGCGGCGGTCATATGCAGTTTCTTCATCATGGTCATGTCTCGGTTCCTCCCTGATCGACCATCGCCCTGATCGGGCTTGCAGTAATTGAAACGTTATAAATCAACGCTCCGTCAACCCTAAATTGCAGCCGATTTCACCTGCGCTTTTGTGATTGTCGCAGCAAATCGGCGCATACAGGCGATGACGCAGAAAAATTGTTCGGAACTTGGCTATTGAAACGTTTGAAATTTTGGCAATCATGGCAGCGCCCACAACCCAAGCGTGATCGACGGCGATGAGCGACGATATCCAAGGCGAAAAACCCACCTTGCGCACCTTGTCGCAAGAAACCGGATTTGCCGTGGCCACGGTTTCGCGCGCGCTGGCGGGGGATTTGCGAATCGCCGCGCGCACGCGCGAAACGGTGGCCGAAGCCGCCGCCCGGCTGGGCTATGTGCCCGACCGCGCCGCGCGCCGCCTGCGCACCGGCCGCACCCAGGTGATCAGCCTGTTGTTGAACACCCAGCACGAATTCCTTGGTTTCACACATGAATTCCTGTCGGGCATCACCGAGGTCCTGGCCGGTACGGGCTATTCGGTCACGGTCGTGCCCGACAGCCCGATCGAAGATCGGCTGGCCCCCGTGCGCACGATCCTTCGCAACAATCTGGCCGATGGCATCTTGTTTACCCGCACCGAAGCCTTCGACCCGCGGGTGCGGCTGCTGCTTGAGGCCGATTTTCCCTTTGTCAGCCATGGGCGAACGGAATTCACCACGCCCCATCCATGGGTCGATTTCGACAATGAAAGCTTCGCCCGTCAGGCGGTGGCGCATCTGGTCGCCAAGGGGCGGCGCCATGTCAGCCTGTTGTTGCCCGGTGATCAGTTCACCTTTACCCAGCATCTGCGCTACGGCTTCTTGTCGGCCGTGCGCGAGGCCGGCATTGCCCATGACATCGTACCGGGCGTGACGCTGGACAGCCCGCCCCCCGAAATTGCGGCCGCCCTGATGCGGGCCCGCCACGGCGCGACCCCGCCCGATGGCTATGTCTGCGTGGGCGAGGTCACGGCGCTGGCCGCGTTGGCCGCGCTCAGCGACAGCGGGGCGGTGCATGGCGTCGATGCCGATATCGTGGCCAAGCGCGCCTCGCCGATCTTTGACAACATCCGCCCGCGCATCGACACCGTGTTCGAAGATCTGCGCGCCACGGGTCGGGCGATGGCCGAAATGCTTTTGCGGCGCATGGGCGGCGAGCCGCCGCACGGGCTCAACCGGCTGTTCCTGCCCAGCCCCCCCAGCCGTTAGCGCAAGGCACCGCGTCATGCGACCCAAGCCCCCCGCGTCGATCCGATGCGCATCTGCACCGTCTTGAGCTCAAGATAATCCTCGATCCCGAAGCGGCCCAATTCACGCCCCTGCCCGCTTTGCTTCACGCCGCCAAAGGGCAATTCGGCAAAACCATCCATCCAAGTGTTGGTCCAGACCGTGCCCGCCTGCACGCGGCGCACGAAATCAAGACAGGTCGACAAATCGCGGCTCCAGACCCCGGCCGACAGGCCATAGGTGACATCATTGGCCAAGGCGATCGCATCTTGCGGGCTGCGAAAGGTCAGAACCGACAGCACCGGGCCAAACACCTCTTCGCGCGCAATCGCCATGTCGGGTGTAACGCCCGCCAGCACGGTGGGCTGGTAGAACGGCCCCGATAGCCCGCCCACATCCAGCACAGCCCCGCCCAGAACCACCCGCGCCCCGGCACCAACGGCGGCGCGCACATACCCATCGATCTTGCCCAGATGCGCGGGGCTGATGATGGCACCCACCTGCGTGCGCACATCCAGCGGATCGCCAAAGGCCACCCGCCGGCTGAGCGGCACGATCCTGTCGCACAGCGCATCGGCCACGTCTTCATGCACGATGATGCGGCTGCCGGCGTTGCAGCATTGGCCGGCGTTGAAATAGACGCCGAACACGATGGCATCGGCGGCCTGATCCAGATCGGCGTCGGCAAAGATGACTTGCGGGT
>JBEAQJ010000024.1:0-16677 GCA_041163945.1 Pseudomonadota bacterium | reverse complement strand
ATGATATGGCGCCGGGCGGGGCCGGCGCCGGGCCTCAGCCCACCAGTTCGCCCGCCAAGGCCTTGGCGATCAGCGCCTGCGTTTCCGCTATGCCATAAAGCGCGATGAAGCCGCCGAAACGGGGCCCTTCGCTGGCACCCAGAAGCACCTCGTAAAGCGCGCCGAACCAATCGCGCAGGGGGTCGAAGCCGTGCAGCTTGCCAATGGCAAAGACCAGCGACTGCAAGAAGGCGTCATCATGCCAGTCGATCGCGGCCGGGGTTGCTGGCGCGCCGTCCAGTTGTGCTTTGCGCGCCAGAACATCGCGCGCGCGCGCCTCATCGCCCAGACAGGCCGCCAATTCCGCCATCGCGGCGTGCTCGACATCCGTCGCCTTGCGGAACACCCGCGTTGGCTTCACGAAATCGTTGAAATACCGGATCGCGAAGCCCGCGGCCTGATCCAGATCGGGGTTGGTCTCGGGCGATGCAGCGGGCGCATAGCGCTTGATGAAGCCCCAAAGCCGGTCCTTGTCTTGCGCCCCGGACACAGAGGCCAGGTTCAACAGCATCGCAAACGGCACGACCATGGTGGATGCCGGCACATTGCCGCCATGAATGTGCCAGACGGGATTGGCCAATTGCTGCTCGGGCGTCTGATCGGGATAGGCACGCAGCTGCTGGTGGTATTCGTCGACGGCCTTTGGAATGACATCGAAATAAAGCCGCTTTGCCGTCTTGGGCTTGAGATACATGAAATACGACAGGCTTTCGGTGGCCGCATAGGTCAGCCATTCGTCGATCGAGATGCCGTTGCCCGACGATTTGGAAATCTTCTGCCCCTGCTCGTCGAGGAACAGCTCATAGGTAAAGTGATGCGGCGCAGGTGCGCCCAGGATCTCGCAGATCGCATCATAGATCGGCGTATTGGTTGAATGGTCCTTGCCATACATTTCGAAATCGACGCCCAAGGCCGCCCAGCGCGCCCCGAAATCGGGCTTCCATTGCAGCTTGCACTGCCCACCCGTAACCGGCAGCGTCCATTCGCGCCCGGTTTCGTCGTCAAAGGTGACGGTGCCGTTGTGCGCATCCACATGCTTGATCGGCACATACAGAACGCGGCCCGTCTCGGGGTGGATGGGCAGAAAGATGGAATAGGTTTGCTGGCGTTCTTCGCGCAGCGACGCCAGCATCACCTCCATCAGCGCATCATAGCGTTCGGCGGCCCGCAACAGCACCGCATCAAAGGCCCCCGATGCATAGTAATCCGTGGCGGAATAGAATTCGTACTGGAACCCAAAGGTATCCAGAAACCGGCGCAGCATCGCGTTGTTGTGGTGGCCGAAGCTTTCGTATTCGCCAAAGGGATCGGGCACGCGCGTCAGCGGCTTTTGCAGATGTTCGCGCAGCATGTCTTGATTGGGCACATTGCCCGGCACCTTGCGCATGCCGTCCATATCATCGGAAAAACAGATAAGCCGCGTGGGAATGTCGGATATGATTTCAAAGGCGCGGCGGATCATCGTGGTGCGCAGCACTTCGCCAAAGGTCCCGATATGCGGCAGGCCCGATGGGCCGTAGCCCGTTTCAAACAGCACATAGCCCTTTTCGGGGGGCGCCTTTTCGTAGCGTTTGAGCACCGCCCGCGCCTCTTCGAAAGGCCAGGCCTTGGAGGTCATCGCGGCATCGCGGAGGGTGGTCATCTGCTTTGGTCCCGTATGGCTGCCGGGCCCCATCGCCCGCGCGCCCATGCCCCTATTGTGCAGACGCGGCGGCGTCAATAAAATCAACCTGTCCAAAGGAGCCCCCGATGTCCGAACTCAGCCCCGAAGATGCCCTTGTCGCGCTGATGGTGGCGGTGTCCGTCTCGGATGCGGCGATCCGTACGGCCGAGCTGGTCAATATCGAACAGATCGTCAATCACCTGCCGGTCTTTGCCGATTATGATGCCGACCGGATGCGCGGTGTGGCCAACGTGGTGTTTGACCTGTTCGAAGAAGAAGACGGGCTGGATGCGTTGTTTGGCCTGGTCACCGATGCGCTGCCCGAAAAGCTGTTTGAAACCGCCTATGCCATCTGCTGCGATGTGGCCGCCGCTGATGGTGCGCTGGCGCAAAGCGAATTGCGCTTTCTCGAAGAACTGCGTCATGAGCTGAACATCGACCGCCTGCATGCGGCGGCCATCGAACGCGGCGCGCGCGCACGGCACATGACCCTGTGACAACGGGCCGGACGGGCCGCGCGGTCCATATTGCCCGTTTGCGGCAAAGCTGACACTCTGGTGCCCTTATGTCTGGGACCGTTACGTTACCGCTTTGGCTTTTTGTTCTGATCCTGCTGTTCGCGGGCGTCACCTTTGCGTCGCATTTCCTGTTTCCATCGGTGCGGTGGTTCCTGCGTCGCCGGCTTGAACGCGCGGTCGAACAGCTGAATGCGCGGCTGAAGACGCCCATCCAACCCTTCAAACTTGCGTCGCGCACCGACACGATTCGGCGGCTGATCTATGACCCGCAAGTGGCCCAAGCCATCGCCGATCACGCGCGCCGCAACAACATGCGCGAGGACGTCGCCTTTCAAAAGGCCGAACGCTACGCGCGCGAAATCGTGCCGGGCTTTTCGGCCTTTACCTATTTCGGTTTTGCCATCCGCGCCGCCCGTCTGCTGAGCCAATCGCTGTACCGGGTTCGACTGGTGCATGCCAATGACCGTGCACTGGAAGATATTCCAACCGATGCGACGGTGATCTTCGTTATGAACCACCGGTCGAACATGGATTATGTTCTGGTCACATGGCTGGCCGCCGAACGTTCGGCCCTGGCCTATGCGGTGGGGGAATGGGCCCGGGTCTGGCCCCTGCGCCAACTGGTGCGTGCGATGGGCGGCTATTTCATCCGCCGTCGGCACAACAACCCGCTCTATCGCAAGGTCCTGGCGCGCTACGTCCAGATGGCGACCGAGGCGGGCGTGACGCAGGCGGTGTTTCCCGAAGGCGGGCTGAGCCGCACGGGCGAGATCGGCCGGCCCAAGCTGGGGCTTTTGTCCTATATCCTGGATGGATTTCGGCCCGGCCAGTCACGCGATGTGGTGTTCGTGCCCGTCGCGATCAATTACGACCGCGTGATGGAAGACCGCAGCCTGATCGATGCACAAGACGCCGGCACACGGGCGTTTCGCTTTTCGCTCTGGCCGATCTGGCGCTACCTGCGCCGGCAGATCTGGCATCGCATCACCGGCCGGTTTCATCGCTATGGCTATGCCGCGGTCAGCTTTGGCGACCCGCTGAGCCTGACCGATTTCCTGGCCGAACGACATGCCGATGGGGCCACGGATCTGGGTGCCGAATTGATGGGCCGTATTGCCCGTGTCATGCCCATCACCCCCGTGCCCTTGGTTGCGCACGCCCTGGCCGAAGGCGTGCGCAGCGTCGTGGCACTCGAAGCGGTTTTGCGCCGTCGCATTGCCGAAGCCGAGGCCGAAGGTATCGTTTTGCACATCCCGCGCGGGGATATCCCCTACACGATCGAGGTGGGTCTGCGGGCGCTGATGGAACGCCATCATGTGAACCGCGTCGGCGACCGTTTGACCATGTCGCCCGACGGCGAGGCCTTCGTAACGTTCTATGCGGCCTCGATCCGGCACCTCATGGGCGAGCATTCACCCATTTCTGACACGCAGAGCGCGAAAATCACATCGGCTGCGACATAATATTTCACAAAATCATATTTCCGGTTTGCTTTGTTGCGCAGCGAATTGTAACGCTCGCGATAGCAGCATGATTGATTCCGCACCGCGGCATCAGCAAAGGATCGGAGACATGACGATGGCCCTCGACGCGATGCAAACGATCGCCAGCTATGACGCGCCCAAGAAAGACCTTTACGAGATGGGCGAGATGCCGCCGCTGGGCCATGTTCCTGCGCAGATGTATGGCTGGATCCTGCGTCAGGAACGGCACGGCGATCCCGTCGATGCGCTGAAGATCGAAGTGGTCGATGTGCCCAAGCTCGATAGCCATGATGTGCTGGTTCTGGTGATGGCGGCGGGCGTCAATTACAACGGCGTCTGGGCCTGCCTGGGCAAGCCGGTGTCGGTGTTTTTGCAGCACAAGGCGCCTTATGCGATCATCGGTTCGGATGCGGCCGGCATCGTCTGGGCCGTGGGCGACAAGGTCACGCGTTGGAAAGTTGGCGACGAAGTCGTGATCCATTGCAACCAGGACGATGGTGACGACGAGGAATGCAACGGCGGTGACCCGATGCTGTCGCCCAGCCAACGCATCTGGGGCTATGAAACCGCTGACGGCAGTTTTGCCCAGTTCACCCGCGTGCAATCGCAACAGCTGATGCCGCGGCCCAAGCACCTGACCTGGGAAGAATCGGCCTGCTACACCCTGACGCTGGCCACCGCCTACCGCATGCTGTTCGGCCATGAACCCCATGACCTGAAACCCGGGCAGAATGTGCTTGTGTGGGGGGCATCGGGGGGGCTTGGGTCTTTCGCCATCCAACTGATCAACGCCGCCGGCGCCAATGCAATCGGCGTCATCTCGGATGAGGACAAGCGCCAATTCGTCATGGACCTTGGCGCAAAGGGCGTCATCAACCGCAAGGATTTCGATTGTTGGGGCCGGCTGCCCGAAGTGGGCACCGACGCATACAAGGACTGGTTCGCCGAGGTGCGCCGCTTCGGCAAGGCGATCTGGGACATCACCGGCAAAGGCATCAATGTCGACATGGTCTTTGAACATCCGGGCGAAGCGACGTTTCCGGTGTCGACCTTCGTGGTCAAGCGGGGCGGCATGGTGGTGATCTGTGCGGGCACGTCTGGCTACAACTGCACCTTTGACGTGCGCCATATGTGGTCGCATCAAAAGCGGCTGCAGGGCAGCCATTTCGCGCATCTCAAACAGGCCGCTGCCGCCAACAAGCTGATGCTGGACCGCCGCATCGACCCCTGCATGTCCGAGGTCTTCCCATGGGACGACCTGCCCTTGGCGCATATGAAGATGCTGAAGAACGAACATAAGCCGGGCAATATGGCCGTGCTGGTTCAGGCCCCGCGCACCGGCCTGCGAACGCTGGAGGATGTGGTCGAAGCCGGGCAAAGGAATGGCTGACCGAAATACGGCCGGCGCGCCCGATCACCCCAGGGCAGCCGCCCGAATGGCCGCGATGTTCGCACCGTAAACCTGCGGCTGCTCGACCGAACCGCCCTTGAAAACGGCCGATCCCGCGACCAGAACGTCGGCGCCCGCGGCCACGACCAGGGGCGCGGTGTGCACATCCACGCCCCCATCGATCTGGATATGCACCGGACGATCGCCGATCATGGCGCGCAGGTTCTTGATCTTGGCGGTCATGTCGATGAACTTCTGCCCGCCGAAACCGGGGTTTACCGTCATCACGCAGACCAGATCGGCCGTATCCAACAGATGCGCCACCGCATCGGCCGGCGTGCCGGGGTTGAGCGCCACGCCCGCCTTCATGCCCGCGCCCCGGATCGCCTGCAGCGTGCGGTGTATATGCGGGCCGGCCTCGACATGGGCGGTCAGAACATCGGCCCCGGCTGCCGCATAGGCATCGATGAACGGATCGACGGGGGTGATCATCAGATGCACGTCCATCACCGTTTTCACATGGCGGCGAAACGCCTTGATCGCCGGCGGCCCAAAGGTCAGGTTCGGCACGAAATGCCCATCCATCACATCGACATGCACCCAATCGGCGCCCTGATCCTCGATCGCGCGGATTTCTCGGCCGAAATCGGCGAAATCGGCCGACAGGATCGACGGGGCGATCTTGATGGAACGGTCGAATGACATGGGCGGCACCTCCGTGACGGTCGCGGCTCTGTTAACGCCTTCGCGCCGGGCTGTCACGGACACATTCCGCACCCCGCGGCCGCTTGCCAAGCCACGGGCCGCGTGACAGGTTTCACCTGCCATGACACAGCCCAACGCGCACCCCACGATGACCGACCCCGACCGATCCGCCGCGGTGCAGGCAGCAGGCCACTTGCCGCAACTCCACCGGCCCCGAAATCCCGGAATGGCGCTGGATCTGGACTGGATCGCGCGGGTGCAGGCCAACACATCGGCCATCGAACGCCGCGCTGCCAGCCTGCCGGGACGGCGCAGCGTGAAAAAGGCGCATCAAGCCGCGTGGCTGGCGCGTGCCATCACGTTGATCGATCTGACGACGCTGGCCGGTGACGACACCGAAGGCCGCGTGAAGCGCCTGTGCGCAAAGGCACGCCAGCCGATCAGGCCCGATCTGCTGGCGGCGCTCGACCTGCCGCCGATCACCACGGGGGCGGTGTGCGTCTATCATGAAATGGTGGGCGCAGCCGTCGCGGCGCTGGAGGGCAGCAACATTCCCGTCGCCGCCGTTTCGACCGGTTTTCCGGCCGGCTTGTCGCCCTTTGCTCTGCGGGTAAGGGAAATCGAGGAAAGCGTTCGCGCCGGCGCGGCGGAAATCGACATCGTGATCTCGCGCCGGCATGTGCTGACCGGGAACTGGCAGGCCCTTTATGATGAAATGCGCGCCTTTCGCGCCGCTTGCGGGCCGGCCCATGTCAAGGCGATCCTGGCGACGGGTGAACTGGGTACGCTGCGCAACGTGGCGCGCGCCTCGCTTGTGTGCATGATGGCGGGCGCCGATTTCATCAAGACCTCGACCGGCAAGGAAAGCGTCAATGCCACGCTGCCGGTCTCGCTGACCATGATCCGCGCCATTCGCGCCTATGGTGCGGCCACGGGCATCAAGATCGGCTACAAACCCGCCGGTGGCATTTCCAAGGCCAAGGATGCGCTGGTCTACCTGAGCCTGATGAAGGAAGAACTGGGCGATGATTGGCTGCGCCCGGATTTGTTCCGATTTGGCGCCTCATCGCTGCTGGGCGATATCGAACGGCAACTCGAACACCATGTCACCGGCGCCTATTCGGCAAGCTGGCGACATCCGATGGCATAGCCATGCGCGACGTTTTCCAACTGGAAAACGGAACGAAAAACCGGGGTTTTTCAAATGGGAAAGCCCCGATTTTCCTGACCCGGCGCAGCAAGGGGACGACGATATGACCACCCGCGAGATCTTTGAGACGATGGATTACGGCCCGGCCCCCGAAAGCGCGGCCGAAGCCTTGGCCTGGATCGCGTCGCGCGGCCCCGCGTTCGGCCATTTCATCAACGGTGTCTTCACGGCGCCGGGCGACACGTTTGCCAGCCGCAATCCCGCCACGGGCGCAGAACTGGCGCAGATCACGCAAGGCACCGCAGCCGATGTCGACGCGGCCGTGGCTGCCGCGGCAAAGGCTTTTCCAAGATGGGCGCGGCTGTCATGCCACGCACGGGCACGCCATCTTTATGCGCTGGCACGGCTGCTGCAAAAACATGCCCGTCTGTTTGCCGTTCTGGAAACGCTGGACAATGGGAAACCGATCCGCGAAGCGCGCGACATCGACATCCCGCTGGCACAGCGCCACTTCTACCACCATGCCGGGCTTGCGCAATTGCGCGACACCGAGATGGCCGGCCACGCGCCTCTGGGCGTTTGTGGCCAGATCATCCCGTGGAATTTTCCGCTGCTGATGCTGGCGTGGAAAATCGCGCCGGCCCTTGCCGCGGGCAACACGGTGGTGCTGAAACCGGCGGAATACACATCGCTGACCGCGCTTTTGTTTGCCCAGATCTGTCAGGAAGCGGGCTTGCCCAAGGGGGTGGTCAATATCGTCACGGGCGACGGGCGCACCGGCGAAGCCATCGTGACCCATCCCGGCACCGCGAAAATCGCGTTCACCGGTTCGACCGAGGTCGGCCGGCGCATCCGTCAACAGACCGCGGGGATGGGCAAGGCGCTGACCTTGGAACTGGGCGGAAAATCCCCCTACATCGTGTTCGACGACGCCGATCTGGACAGCGCGATCGAAGGCCTGGTCGATGCGATCTGGTTCAATCAGGGACAGGTCTGTTGCGCGGGATCGCGGCTCTTGGTGCAAGAAGGCATCGCGGATCTGTTCCACGACCGCTTGAAGGCGCGCATGGCCAAGCTGCGCGTGGGCGACCCGCTGGACAAATGCATCGACATGGGGGCGCTGGTCGATCCGGTTCAACGGGCCCGCATCCACGACATGGTCGCCGCCACGACGGCCGGCACGGTCTACCATGCCCCGGTGGCCCTGCCCGATCAGGGTTGTTTCTACCCGCCGACCTTGATCACCGGCCTGTCGAGCGCAGCGCCCCTGATGCAAGAGGAAATCTTTGGGCCGGTGCTGGTCTCGACCACGTTCCGCACGCCCGCCGAAGCGGTCGAAATCGCAAACAACACCCGCTACGGGCTTGCCGCCAGTGTCTGGACCGAGAACCTGAACCTTGCGCTCGATGTCGCGCCAAAGCTGGCGGCAGGGGTGGTCTGGGTCAATGCCACCAACCTTTTCGATGCGGCCGCCCCCTTTGGTGGCGTACGCGAAAGCGGCTTTGGCCGCGAAGGCGGTTGGGAAGGGTTGGCCGCCTATCTCAAACCGGCCTACAAGGCCGCACCGATCAAGCCCATCGCCCCGGTCGCGGCCCCCGCCGCGCCGCTGGCGCCCGCGCTTGACCGCACGGCCAAGCTCTACATCGGCGGCAAGCAGGTCCGCCCCGATGGGGGCTATGCCCAGCCGGTCTGGTCACGGCGCGGCGCGCTTTTGGGGCATATGGGCATCGGCAACCGCAAGGATATCCGCAACGCCGTCGAGGCCGCGCGCGCGGCCACCGGCTGGACCAAGGCCACCGCCCACAACCGGGCACAGGTGATCTATTACATCGCCGAAAACCTGTCGGCGCGCCGCGATGAATTCGCCCAGCGCCTGATCGCGATGACCGCCACATCGAGGGCCGGCGCGATGGCCGAGGTGGATCAGACCATCGCGCGTCTGTTCAGCTATGCCGCTTGGGCCGACAAGCTGGACGGCCGGGTCAAATCCGTACCGATGCGCGGCGTGGCCATGGCCATGCGCGAAGCCGTGGGGGTGATCGGCGCCCTGGCCCCCGATGACGCGCCGCTGCTGGGGCTTGTGTCCCTGATGGCGCCCGCGATCGCGATGGGCAATCGCATGGTGATCGTGCCATCGGCCGCCTATCCGCTGGCGGCGACCGATCTTTACCAGGTGCTCGAGACCTCGGATGTGCCGGGTGGCGTGGTCAACATCGTGACCGGCCATCCGCAAGAGCTGGGCATGACCCTGGCAGACCATCTGGATGTCGACGCGTTGTGGAGCTTTTCGGGCGCGATCGACCCTGCCAGCCTGGAGGCCGCATCCAGCGGCAACCTCAAGCGGACGTGGATTGAAAAGACAGCCCCCGACTGGAAGACCCCCGCCGCCGAAGGTCAGACGTTTCTGGATCAAGCGACCGAGGTCAAGACGATCTGGGTGCCCTACGGCGAATAAGGCCACAGGCACGATAGACCTGCGGGCCCAATGGCCCGGCGATGCCTGCCGCCATGGCGCTCGATCACCCGCGACGGGCAGTCTTGTCCTTGATCTTGGCCCATTGCACCGCCAGACGATCGCGCAACGGGTCGATCACCCGATCCTCGAACCGTTCCCAGATGCGCCATGCCATGACGCCCAAAAGCGCGATCCCCAACAAGATCGCGATGCTCAGCCATGGGATCAGCGTCACATCTGGCCCCGCCACCGGGCGGATCGCCAGTGCGTTGGGATAGGTGGTCAAAAGCCGTGACCGCCAGCCATAATGGGTGATCGCCACCCATTGCGGCGCCTCGGCGCTGGACACAAGATTGGCCGCCTCGGCGTGCAGATCGGCCGAGTTCAGCTTGAAGTAGGGCGGCCAGCCAAAGCCCGTATCTTCGTTGCGATAGACCATGACTTCGCCCGACGGCAAAATCGTGTTGATCAATCGCAGATCGCGGCTTTCCACGGTGGCGTTGCCGCTGTCGCCCTGGGCATAAAAGATACGGTTCAGACCGGAAAAATCCTGCCGGATGATCTCGGTCGCGGTGATGCGCACGATGTCGCGCTGGGGCAACGTGTAGTGCAAGAACGCCCCACCCATAAGCAGCAAAAGGGTAATGGCAATGATCCTTGGCCAACGCATGGGCGCACCTCAATTCGTGACGAAAACATAAACCGACAGCACCGTGATCGGCAGGACATAGACCAGAATCACCAGCCAGGATCGGATCCGCCGCGCCACCGGGGCCATGCGTTCATCGACCCAAGTGTCGCGCTCGCCCGGGCGGCCCGCCATCACCCATTCTTCCTCAAGGCGCATCTTGGCACCCGAGCGCCAGTAGAAGAACAACGATACATAGACCACGGTCAGCCCAAGCAGCATCACCAGCAGCATTCGTCCAAGCCCGAAGATCATCCCTGCCTCTCGCACAGCAACGGTCCAAGCCTGATATAAGCGATCTTGCCGGCGAATGGCAGGGCTTGCGGGACAGGTCGCGCCAGCGCAGTCTGGGGCGTATGGAAACCGATGCAAAATTGATGCAGGCCATCGCCTCGCGCGAGGGCGATCTGGTGGCGCTGACCCAGGATCTGATCCGTATCCCCACGCTGAACCCGCCGGGGTTACACTATCGCGATATCTGCGAGATGCTGGCCGATCGGCTCACGGCGCGGGGTTTTGCGGTCGAACTGGTGCGCGCCCATGGTGCGCCGGCCGACAGCGACGCCTACCCGCGCTGGAACATGGTCGCGCGCCGCACCGGTCCGCGGCCCGGCGATTGCGTGCATTTCAATTCGCATCACGACGTCGTCGAAACCGGACATGGCTGGAGCGTCGATCCCTTTGGCGGCGAGCTGCGCGATGGGCGTGTCTATGGGCGCGGCGCCTGCGACATGAAGGGGGGGCTGGCGGCCAGCATCATCGCCGCCGAAGCCTTCTTGGATGTGTACCCCGATTTTGCCGGCGCCATCGAGATCAGCGCCACCGCAGACGAGGAATCCGGCGGCTACGGCGGTGTCGCCTATCTGGCCGAGCGCGGCTATTTCAGCCCGGCGCGCGTCGACCACGTGATCATCCCCGAGCCCTTGAACAAGGATCGCATCTGCCTTGGCCATCGTGGGGTCTGGTGGGCCGAGATTGAAACGAAAGGCCGCATCGCGCATGGCTCGATGCCGTTCTTGGGCGATTGCGCCGTCCGCCACATGGGGGCGGTGCTGGCCGAAATGGAACAGACCCTGTTCCCGCTTTTGGCCAGCAAGCGCACCGCCATGCCCGTGGTGCCCGAAGGGGCCCGCAGCTCGACGCTGAACATCAATGCCATTCACGGGGGCGCGCCCGCCCAACCCGAGGACTACACCGGGCTTCCGGCGCCCTGCGTGCCCGACCGCTGCCGCATCACCATCGACCGCCGCTTCCTGATCGAAGAAGACCCGACCGAGGTGAAGGCCGAAATCACCGCGCTGATGGAACGCGTCCGCGCCCGCCGCCCCGGCTTTTCCTACGAGATCCGCGAATTGTTCGAGGTGCAGCCGACCATGACAGATCGCAGCGCCCCGATCGTGACCAGCGTCGCCGCCGCGATCGAACGCGTGCTGTCGCGACAGGCCGATTTCGTGGTGTCACCCGGCACGTATGATCAAAAACACATCGACCGGATCGGGCGGCTGAAGAATTGCATCGCCTATGGGCCCGGCATTCTGGACCTGGCCCACCAACCCGACGAATGGGTGGGCGTTCAGGACATGCTCGACAGCGCAAAGGTCATGGCGCTGACGCTGGGCGAACTGTTGTTGCCGCCCAAATCCTAGACTTTTTCGTCGAAACCCAGGCGGCGCAGCGCGGCAGCCGCCAGATCGCGGGCGGTATCATCCCCGTCGATCAAGGTCCGGTTGAGCGTTTTGACCATACGGCTCAACGTGCGCGACGATTGGTGTTTGCGGATGAAGTCGGGCATCCCTTCGGGACTGATCGACAGGATTTCTTGAATGGTCAGGTGCGGCATGCCGTTCCCCAGGTTCCTTCGCTGACCCAAGCGGTCTAATCCGATTCGCAATGCCACGCCCAGCAAAACCGTGACCGCCCGGGCCGGGGAACCAACCCCCGTCGCTTGCGCGTCTCGCCACAAGTTGGGCATAAGTTTCGAAAGATCGCGGCACTGGGCCATTCGGCCCTTCACATCACGGACCAAGCACGGGGACCGCGGATGACGGATGAACCGGTTTTCGACCATCTGTTCCTGAGTGTCGGGGCCATGAAGGCCGGCACGACCTGGCTTTACGATGTGCTGCGCCGCCATCCCGATGTGCATGCCTGCGTCGAAAAGGAAATCCACTATTTCTATGCGCGTTGGCTCAACCCCGGTTTGTTGTCAGACCGCGCACGGATGCATCGGGCCAAGGGCTACCTTGCCTTCGACCCCGATCAATCCGACGCCACAGTCCTGCAGCGCCGCGTGCAATGGACCGCGAACTGGTTGCAGGGTCCGGTGGATGATGGGTGGTTCAACGGGCTTTTCGTGCATCGTGGCGCGGCGCGGTGGGTGGCCGATTTTTCCAACCTGAATGCGCTGTTGCCAACAGAGGCCTGGCGCAACATCGCCGCGCGCTGCCGAAAGCTGCGCGTGCTTTACACGCTGCGCGAACCGATGGACCGGCTTTGGAGCCACGTGCGCTTTCATCTGGCGCTACAGGGCCGGTCACAGCTTCTGGATACCTGGAACCCCGACGAAATCTTTGCCCACATCCAGCAAGGCGATTACCTGGCGCACACCGACTATGTGGCCGCGATCAGCCGGATGCGGGCGGGGCTCCCGGCGGACGGCCTGCGTGTCGATGTCTTTGACCGCATTCGCACCGATCCGGGCGGGTTCATCACCGATATCGCCACATTCCTTGACATCGCACCCCTGCCCTTGCCCGAGGCCGTGATGTCCCGGGTGATCAACCCCTCGCCGTGGCGACCGATGCCCTTGGGGCTGGCCGAACGGCTGGCCCCTTTTGCAAAGGCCCAACGCGATGGGCTTTTGCACATGGGTGTCCCGCTTCCTGACGGCTGGGGCCAAGGCCCGCCGGGATAGGATTTTTTGTTGGGATTTTTCCATCGCCCTGCGTCATGATGGGCCAAACGAACCCTTGGGGAGACACATACCATGATCCAACATCTTCGCCTTGGCGTTGCCATCTGTGCGCTTGGTGCGGGGGCTGCGATGGCGCAACAGGCTGACATTTCCATCGGGATGGTGCTGGAGCCGCCAAACCTTGACCCCACGGCGGGCGCGGCCGCGGCCATTGACGAAGTGGTCTATGCCAATGTTTTCGAAGGTCTGACGCGCTTTGGGCCGGATGGGTCGGTCAACCCCGGGCTTGCCGCGTCTTGGGACATTTCCGGCGATGGCACCGTCTATACCTTTCGGCTGCATCCGGGCGTGACCTTTCACGATGGAACCGCACTTGGCGCCGATGACGTCGTGTTTTCGCTTGATCGCGCCCGCGCCGAGGGCTCGACCAACGCACAACCGGCCCTTTTTTCCAACATCGTGGCCGCCGAAGCGGTGGATGATCTGACCGTGCGCATCACCCTGGACGGGCCCGATGGCGCGTTCTTGTTCGACATGGCTTGGGGCGATGCGGTGATCGTGGCCCCGGAAAGCGCGGACACCAACACCACCAACCCCATTGGCACCGGCCCGTTTCGTTTTGCAAACCGCATCGAGGGCGACCGGATCGAACTGGTGCGCAACGATGCCTATTGGGGGGCACCCGTGGCGCTGGAACGGGCAAGCTTTCGCTTCATTTCCGACCCCAACGCGGCATATGCGGCGCTGATGGCGGGCGATGTTGACGCCTTTCCGAACTTTCCCGCCCCCGAAACATTGGCCCAGTTCGCAGCCGATCCGCGGTTTTCCGTCATCGTCGGCTCGACCGAAGGCGAAACCATTCTGGCGATGAACAACCGCCAAGCCCCGCTGGACGACATCCGCATCCGTCAGGCGATCGCACATGCGATCAACCGCCAAGACATCATCGATGGGGCAATGTTTGGCTATGGCACACCCATCGGCACGCATTTCGCCCCCCATCACCCCGATTACATCGATCTGACCGGATTGTCGGCCCATGACCCGGACGCGGCGCGCGCCCTTCTGGCCGAGGCCGCCCCCGGCGGCCTGACGCTGCGCTTGGCCTTGCCGCCCCCGGCCTATGCCCGCCGCGGCGGCGAAATCATCGCGGCCCAACTGCGCGCGGTCGGCATCGAAACCGAAATCACCAATCTGGAATGGGCCCAATGGCTGGAACAGGTTTTCCGCGGCAAGGATTTTGACCTGACGATCGTCAGCCACACCGAGCCGATGGACATCGGCATCTACGCAAGACCGGATTACTATTTCCAGTATGGCCAACCTGCCTTTGTCGCCCTGAACGACCGGTTGGCGCGCACCACGGACCCGGCCCAGCGGTCCGCCCTTCTGGTCGAGATGCAGCAGATGATCGCCCAGGATTACGTCAATGGTTATCTGTTCCAGCTGGCGAAAACGGGGGTGGCGAACGCCAATATCGAAGGTCTGTGGGAAAATTCCCCGACACAGGCCAACGATCTGACCGGCGTGCGCTGGACCCAGTGACGCGAACGCCGCCGCCCCGGTCCACCGGGGCGGCGCGCCGGCTGAATGGATTGCGCCATGCCCAAAACCCAACAAGTGCGGCCCTTGGGCGAGCCCGAGATCAGCCGCCCTGACCCGTCCCGGCTGATCGCCGGCGATCCCGAACATCGCACATGGCTTTGCGACACGGCCGAAGGCTTGTGGTGCGGCGTCTGGCAATCGACCCCGGGGATATGGCGGGTGGTGTATGACGAATGGGAATATTTCCGCCTGACCGACGGGCTTTCGATCCTGACGCCCGACGGCGGCGCGGCCATCCGGCTTGTTCCCGGTGACGCGCATGTGATCCGCCCCGGCTTTGTCGGCACCTGGGCCGTGATCGAAACCACCACAAAGGATTTCGTGATCCGGCTGTAGGCTGCTCCAGAAAGAAAATCCCCCGCGGGGGTGCCGCGGGGGTACGCTCACATCACCGGATCGCCACACAGGCAACCTTGCGCGCCCGGATGTTGCCGGGCGCGCGGGTCGTTCACATGGGCGGGATCGCAAAGAACATCGTTTCGCCCGAATGATCATCAACGCCGTCATTGTCGGTCGACACCCACATCGTGCCGTCCTCGGCGATGGCCAGACCCTCGACCTTGTCGAGCACATAGCCACCGGTCGAGGTCAGGTAGGGCAGCAGGTCCACGACAACCTCGGTCTCCAGCACGGCCGGGGTTTCGCCGAGCGCCACCATGCCCTCCATCGCCGACAGCGGCACGCGGGTGATCCGCTTGGTCACGGCGGCACCGGCAAGCTGGTTGTCGCGCTCGACGAAATAGACGTGATCGCCATGGGCCACGATTTCCGACAGGCCGACCCAGCCGGTGGCGGGCTCGGTCAGCGGATAGTGGATCACCGACCATTCCTCGGTCTCCAGGTTGTAGCCCAGAACCTTGGCATGGTTGGCCGGATCGTCGCGCCACGGGCGCTGGACAGCCATGTAGAGCATGTCGCCGACCCGGGTGATCCCTTCAAAGCCAAAGCGCGTTTCGACCGCCAGCAGCTCATTGGGCAGCGCGATGGTATCCTCGATCGCGCCATCCGCCCCGACATGGTAGATCGCATGCGGGATGATCCGGTCAGATCGCCCTTCGGACGCGATCCAGAACCCGCCGTCGCCATCCAGCGCGATGCCTTCCATATCCATCAGCTGTGCCGGCTGACCTTCGCGCGTCACACGGATCGCATCGACGATGCGGGCGGGCGTCTGGCTGACATCGATGTGGAAAATGGTCGGCTGCATCGCATAAAAGCTGTCGGAAATGGCGTAGATCGTGCCATCTTCGGCCATCACCTGCCCCGAGATTGCACCCCAGCCGATCAGCCCGTCCGTGCCCGCGCTCGTCAGATGCGGATAGACGGCCGGCGCGGCCTGATATTCGTAGATCATCACGTGGGCCGGTGCCGCGCCATCCTCGCGCCCGTCGAATTCATTCGCGGTGGCGATCAGGTTGCGGGACGGGATCGCAATCGCGCCTTCCGGCGAGATGCCCGAGGGCAGAAGCTGCGCCAGCACGGGCGCCGCCGGGTTCGACATGTCATAAACACCCATGACCGATGCGCGTTCGGCCAGCAGGAACATCATCGGCACGCCGCCGAAGGTGCCGAATTCCATCCCTTCGGGTTCCACGCCCTTGTTGCCGGACCGCGCCTCGGGGTAATGGCCGATTTCGGCGACGGCGTATTCAAAGGACAGGCCGCTCTCGAACACTTCGGTCCCGTTGCGGTGGAACACGGTGAAGCCGCGGCTGCCGCCATCCATGTCGCCTTCGTTGGCGACGACGAGATGATCGGCATCGATCCACTGCAGCGCATCGGGTTCGCGCGGGATATCGGCAAGCGTCCCGTCAAAGGTCAGCGCGCCCTCTTCTTCCGTGTCGACATTGGCAAGCGAGACGATGCCGGCCGAGAAATGGCTCAGGACCTCACCCGCCGCGGACACCACGACGATGTGGTTGTTTTCCTGCAGCGTTACGGCGATGTCGCCATTGGCGTTCACATCGACGAATTCCGGCTCGGGGTCTTCGGGGGCGATATCGGCCAAACCCGTCAGATCGACGCGGATCTGGGCTGCGCAATCCATCGCGCCATTTGCGCCCAAG
>JBEAQJ010000023.1:0-9016 GCA_041163945.1 Pseudomonadota bacterium | reverse complement strand
ATGATGCGTTTGCCCGTCTTGGGGTCGACGGCCGGCTGATCAAGCAGGCGCTGGCATTCGGCCTCGGCGTCTTCGAAATGGCGCAACAGCGCCTCAGTCGTGGCCGCATCGAAATTGTGACGGGAATATTCTTCCTCGGTCTGGCGGAACACATCGCCATAGCGCAGCGCGATGGGCGCGGCCGGGTCGTTGAAGGGCATATCCATCACGTGATCGACCCCCAGCACATACATCGCCAACCGTTCCAGCCCATAGGTCAGCTCACCCGACACCGGGGCGCAATCATGCCCGCCCACCTGCTGGAAATAGGTGAATTGGCTGACTTCCATGCCGTCGCACCACACCTCCCATCCCAAACCCCATGCCCCCAGGGTCGGGCTTTCCCAATCGTCCTCGACAAAGCGGATGTCGTGCAGGCTCATGTCGATGCCGATCGCCTCGAGGCTGCCGAGGTAAAGCGCCTGTAGGTTCGGCGGGCTGGGTTTGATCAGCACCTGATACTGGTAATAATGCTGCAAGCGGTTCGGGTTTTCGCCATAGCGCCCATCGGTTGGCCGGCGCGACGGCTGCACATAGGCCGCCGCCCACGACCGCGATCCGAGGCTGCGCAGCGTCGTGCCCGGATGAAAGGTGCCCGCGCCCACCTCCATGTCGTAGGGTTGCAAGATGGCGCAACCCTGCGCGGCCCAATAGGCCTGCAAGCGCAAGATGATCTCCTGAAAACTCCGGGGGGTGTCGGGCATGGCGCGATCCGCTGTCGTTTGGGGGGCTGTGACCGGGCCTGTCTAGTGACACCGATGCGGGCGGTCAACGCGGCCCGGCCCCGCGGCCGGTTGCAAATGCCGCATGTTCCGGTGCATTCCAAGGGGCGTCGAAACACCATCGACGCCGGCGCGCCGCACATCCATGGCGGCGCCAGGCTGTTGCAGGGGAATGTGGTCAACCATGCACGCGCTAGGGGTTCGGGCTGCGCTGACAGGGACAATCTGGGCCCTGCTGATGCTGGGGGCGCTGTTGTTGTGGCCAGCACCCGCGCGCGCGCAGGATACCGCTTTCGTGCAGATCGAAAGCCACGCGACGCTTGAGGCGGCCCAACGCCGCGCGCGCGGGTACGCGCGGCTTTTTCCCGATGTCACGGCCTTTCGCGCCCGGACCGGGCTTTATGCGATTGCGCTGGGCCCCTATGGGCGCCGCGTGGCACAAGAACGCCTGCGCGACTTGCTGGGGCGTGGCGCGGTGCCGTTTGACAGTTTCGTGACCGATGCCAGCCCTTATGTCGCGCAAGTCTACCCGGTGGGCGACACCGTGCTGGACACCACGACCGCACCAGCCAAGACCGCACCCCTGCCGACGGCCCCCGCCCCTGCCCCCGCCCCTGCATCGGCGGGCCGCCCGAAAGACCAGGACAGCCTGCCGAACGCCATCGACAGCGAGGCGCGCCTGACGCGCGCGGAACGGCTGGCCATACAGACGGCCCTGCAAGGGTTCGGCCTTTATCGCGGCGCGATCGATGGTGATTTCGGGCCCGCCACGCGCGACGCCATCTGGGGCTGGCAGCGGGCGGAGGGCCTTGTGCCCACCGGCGTGCTGACCCCGGCCCAACGCGAACAGCTCCTGACCGGCTATCAGGCGGCATGGGACGGGATTGGCATGACCCTGCAGCGCGACACCCGCGCCGGCATCGAGATCGAATTGCCGATGGGCATGGTCGCCCTTGACGGCTATGCCTTTCCCTTTGCGCTCTACGGCCCGGTCGACGACAGCGCCGTTCAGGTCTTGCTGATCAGCCAACCCGGCGACAGCACCACCCTGCGTTGGCTTTACGAGATGATGGCCGAGCTTGCCATCGTGCCGCCGTCGGGAACACGCTCACGGGGCCAGGATCGCTTTGTGCTGACCGGCCAATCCGAAGGTTTGCGCAGCCACACCGAGGTGCGGCTGATCGATGGCGCGCTCAAGGGCTTCAGCCTTGTCTGGCCCCCGGACCAAGATGCCCCTGCCGCACAGATCCTGCCCCGGATGCAGGCCAGCTTTCGCGCCATCGACGGGGTGCTGGACCCCGACGCCGCGCCCCCCGACCCGGCGCCCGGTCCCGACTTGGCCATCGACCTGACCACGACCGCGCCTGCACGGCTGCGCACGGGCTTTTTCGTCGATGCCGCCGGCCATGTCATGACCACCGCCGCGGCCATCGGCGATGATTGCGCGCGGCTTGCGATCAACACCGACATGCCCGCCGAGATCGCCCATGTCGATCCGGCCCTTGGGCTCGCGTTTTTGCGCCCCGCGCGGCCGGTGCGCCCGCCGGCGCATGCCGCGCTTGCCCCTTTGCCCGGCCGTGTCGGCACCCAGATCGCGGTGGCGGGGTTTCCCTTTGACGGGGCGGTCGGCACGGCAACGCTGGGCTTTGGCACCTTGGATATCTTGCAAGCGCCAGACGCGGCGCCGATGATCCAGCGGCTGGGCATCGCCACGGACGACAGCGAAGCGGGTGCGCCGGTGCTGGATCAAACCGGGGCGGTCTTGGGTATGGTCGTGCCCGGCGCCACGGCGGATGGCGGGCCCGATGCCGGGCCAAATCCCGGGGCCAAAGCCACGGCCACACTGGCCGTGCGCGCCGATGCCTTGGCCGGGGCGCTTGCCGCGGCCGGCATCCGCCCGACGCTGGCATCGCAGAGCGAACCGCTGGGCCCCGAGGCATTGGCCCGGCTGGGGGCCGCGATCACGGTCACGGTCAGTTGCTGGAACTGAACCCGTCCGCCCCATCGCGGCCGAGCCTTTCCCTTGCAGCCCCCCAAGATATGTTGCATGCCAGACCGCGTGATGACCACCGGCTACGAGATCGAGGACCCCATGGCAGACGGCAGCTTGAGCATGGACGCGAAACCCACCGAGGAGATTTCCGTCCGCGAGGTGTTCGGCATCGACACCGACATGAAGGTCAAGGCCTTTGCCGCGCCCAGCGACCGGGTGCCCGAGCTCGATCCCACCTACAAGTTCGATCCCGACACCACGCTGGCGATCCTGGCGGGCTTTTCGCACAATCGCCGCGTGATGATCCAAGGCTATCACGGAACCGGCAAATCCACCCATATCGAACAGGTGGCGGCACGGCTGAACTGGCCGGCGGTGCGCGTGAACCTTGACAGCCACATCAGCCGGATCGACCTGATCGGCAAGGATGCCATCAAGCTGCGCGACGGCAAGCAGGTGACCGAATTCCACGAGGGCATCCTGCCCTGGGCGCTGCGCAACCCGGTGGCGATCGTGTTCGATGAATACGACGCCGGCCGGGCGGATGTGATGTTCGTGATCCAGCGGGTGCTTGAACATGACGGCAAGCTGACGCTGCTGGATCAGAACGAGATCATCACCCCGCACAAGTATTTCCGCCTGTTTGCCACCGCCAACACCGTGGGCTTGGGCGATACCACGGGGCTTTATCACGGCGTGCAGCAGATCAACCAGGCGCAGATGGACCGCTGGAGCCTTGTGGCGACCTTGAACTATCTCAGCCATGATGCCGAAAGCGCGATCGTGCTGGCCAAGAACCCGCACTACAACACCGAAAAAGGGCGCCGGACGGTCAGCCAGATGGTGACGGTCGCGGATCTGACGCGCACCGCCTTCATGAACGGGGAGCTGTCCACCGTCATGTCACCGCGCACGGTGATCACCTGGGCCCAGAACGCCGAGATCTTCCGCAACGTGGGTTATGCGTTCCGGCTGTCGTTCCTGAACAAGTGCGACGAGCTTGAACGCCAGACGGTGGCCGAATTCTACCAGCGCTGCTTTGACGAGGAACTGCCCGAAAGCGCGGCCTCGATGAGCCTTGGCTAAGGCCACGGCCGGGCCCCGGCGGCGCGTTAACAAAGATTAACCAAAGGTTAATTTTCGGCTCGACAGGCCGCGGTTCGGCCGCCATCTAGGGGGCATGCGCCGCGCCGGTTTTCGCCCCTTTCCAGCCCTGATCCTCGCCCTGGCGCTCAGCTTTTGCGCGCTGATGGCCAGCATGGCCATGGCCAACACGGCGGCGGCGCCATGTGCCGTCACGCGGGTTGTCGACGGCGATACCGTTGATCTTGATTGCCTGGGCGAAGGCCGCTTTCGCGCCCGGCTGATCGGTTTCGACACGCCCGAAACCCACCGCCCCGGCTGCGCCGAAGAAGCGCTGGCCGGCCAAGCCGCCACGATGCGGTTGCGCGCGATGGTGACAGATGCGCGCCAGATCGCGGCCCAGCTCGGGCACTGGGACCGCTACGACCGGCGGTTGGTGCAGCTGTCGGTCGATGGTCGCGATGTCGGCGCATGGCTGATCGCCGAAGGCCTGGCCCTGCCCTACCAGGGCGGGCGCCGGCCCGATTGGTGCGCGCGGCTGCGCTAGCCGCCCCGGCCTGGGCGATTGACCGCAGCGCTTGGCCGGTTCATCGTGGCGCCATGACATATCCGACGCCTGACGACATCACCGCCGCCGCCGCCCGGATCCGGGGCCGGGTGCGCACCACCCCGATCCTGTCGCTCGAACCCGGGACGCTGGGGCTTGATCACCCGATCACGCTCAAGCTGGAACACACGCAGATCACCGGCTCGTTCAAGGTGCGCGGTGCGTTCAACACCCTTTTGGGCGCGCCGGTGCCGGCGGCCGGTGTGGTTGCGGCATCGGGGGGCAACCATGGTGCGGCGGTGGCCTATGCGGCGACCGAATTGGGCCACGATGCGGTGATTTTCGTACCCAAGGCCATCGCCAAGGAAGAAAAGCTGCGCCGGATGCGCCAATTTGGTGGCACGGTGATCCTGACCGATGGCGCGGTCGAAGATTGCATGGCGGCCTATGCCGCCCATGCGCAGCAGACCGGCGCATTGGCCGTGCACCCCTATGATGGATTTGCCACCCTTGCCGGCCAAGGCACCCTGGCCCGCGAGATCGAGGCGCAGATGGCACAGACCGACCTGGGCGGCATCGACACCATCCTTGTCGCCACCGGCGGCGGTGGGCTGATCGGTGGCGTGGCGGCGTGGCTGCGGGACCGGGTTCGGGTTGTGTCCGTCGAAACAGAGGGCACCAACACGCTGGAACGATCCCTGCGCGAGGGCCCCGAGATCAGCGTACAGGCCCAGGGGATCGCGGCCAGTTCGCTGGGCGGACCCCGGCTGGGGGTGATGTCCTATGCGGTGGCGCGCGACCATGTCGATCAGGCGATCGTGCTGCCCGATCAGGCAGTCTTTGATGCCGGTCGGCGGCTGTGGGAAGCCACGCGCCTGACCGCCGAGCCGGGCGCAGCCGTGGCCCTGGCGGCGCTGACATCGGGGGCCTATGTGCCGCAGCGGGGCGAGCGGATCTGCGTCGTGATCTGCGGCGGCAATGCCGAACCGGATTGGTTCATGGGCTAGGCCCGTGTCGCGCCCCCTTGCCCTTGGCCAGCCTTCGCGCCACAGTCGCGCGCATGGCAAAGCACCCCACCGATAACCCGGCCGATCCCTTCAAGAAGGCGCTGGCCGACGCAACCCGCGTTCTGGCCGATGATCCCGAACTGGCGGTCACCTATTCCGTCGATCCGCCGGGTATTTCGGGCGATACCGTGCGCCTGCCGCAGGTCAGCCGCCGCATGACCCGCGACGAGGTGTTGCTGGCGCGCGGCACGGCCGATGCGTTGGCCTTGCGCCACCGCTACCACGATCAGGGAACCGCTGCCCGCTACAGCCCTCCGGGCGCGATGGCGCGCGACCTGATGGAGGCGATGGAAACCGCCCGCTGCGAGGCCGTGGGCGCGCGTGCCATGCCGGGAACGGCCGGCAACATCGACGCCAAGATCGCCCATGAGGCCCGCCGCAAGGGCTACGGCGAATTGCGCAACGCCGCCGACGCGCCCCTGGCCACGGCTGCGGGCTACCTGATCCGGCATCTGGCCACCGGCCGGCCGCTGCCCGCCGAGGCCGCCAATGTGATGGAGCTGTGGCGCGGCTTCATCGAGGATCGCTGTGGCGGCACGCTGGAGGATCTGGGCCAAGTGCTGGGCGATCAGGCGGCCTTTGCGCGGTTTGCGCGCCGCGTGATCGACGATCTGGGCTACGGCGACCAGCTGGGCGACGACCCCGACGAAATGGACGATGAGGGCGAAGACGAGGCATCGGAAGATCAAGACGACCAGCCCGATTCGACCGGCGAGGACGACAGCCAGGAAGAAGAGGCCGAGGCCAACCCCGAACGCAGCCAAGATCAACAGCAAGACCAAAGCCAAGCCCAGGTCCAGATGGACGACGAGGGCGACATGGACGAGGCCGAAGAACAGGACATGCCCGAGGGCGAGGCCCCGAAAGAGCCCCCCCCCGCCCCGCCCCATTCCGATGCCGACCCGGGCTATGCCGTCTTCACGACCGCCTATGACGAAGAAATCGCCGCCGAAGACCTGGCCGAAGCGCAAGAGCTGGAACGCCTGCGGGCCTATCTCGATCAACAGCTCGAACCGTTGAAAGGGGCCGTCAGCCGGCTGGCCAACAAGTTGCAGCGCCGGCTGCAGGCGCAACAGAACCGGGCCTGGGAATTCGACCTGGAGGAAGGCACGCTGGATGCCGGCCGGCTGGCCCGCGTGGTGGCCAACCCGACCACGCCCTTGTCCTTCAAGGTGGAAAAAGACACCGAATTCCGCGACACGGTGGTGACGCTGCTGTTGGACAATTCGGGTTCGATGCGCGGGCGCCCGATTTCCATCGCGGCGATCTGTGCCGATGTGCTGGCGCGCACGCTGGAACGCTGCGGCGTCAAGGTCGAGATCTTGGGCTTTACCACACGGGCCTGGAAGGGCGGCAAGGCGCGCGAGGATTGGCTGGCACAGGGCCGGCCCGGCCAGCCCGGGCGGCTGAACGACCTGCGCCACATCGTCTACAAATCGGCCGATGCGCCGTGGCGGCGGGTGCGCGACAATCTGGGCCTGATGATGAAAGAGGGGCTGCTGAAGGAAAACATCGACGGCGAAGCCCTGGAATGGGCGCATCGGCGGATGGTGAACCGGCGCGAAGCGCGCAAGATCTTGATGGTGATCTCGGACGGGGCGCCGGTCGATGACAGCACGCTGAGCGTGAACCCGGCCAACTACCTTGAAAAGCATCTGCGCGATGTGATCGCGATGGTGGAACGCCGCCGGGCGGTGGAATTGCTGGCCATCGGCATCGGCCATGACGTGACGCGCTATTACCAGCGCGCGGTCACCATCACCGATGCCGAACAACTGGCGGGCGCGATCACCGAACAGCTGGCCGGGTTGTTTGACAGCGATCCAAGGGCGCGCGCGCGCGTGATGGGCCTGCGGCGGGCCAGCTGAAGCAGCGCGCCGCTTGCGCGGCGCGGTGGGCGGAAAACGCAGGTTTCCCGCAGCCCCTGCCAACAGCCGGCCCGGGATGGGTGGCCGTGGATGGCCTATTTGGGAAAAGACAAAGGGGATGGGGGTCATGTTCCAGAGTTTCGTGGCAAAAACCCGGCCCGCTGATGGGCCACCACGGCTGGCCGCGCTGCGGGCCGAACTGGCCCGGATGGGGCTTGACGGGTTTTTGGTGCCCCGTGCGGACCGGTTTCAGGGCGAAAACGTGGCCGCCTGCGACGAACGCCTGGCCTGGCTGACGGGATTTACCGGATCGGCGGGGTTTGCCGCGGTGCTGAGCGACCGGGCGGGCGTGTTCATCGACGGGCGCTACCGGGTGCAGGTGCGCGCCCAGACCGACGGCACGGTGTTTACCCCGGTGCACTGGCCCGAAACCCAGCTGGAGGATTGGTTGCGCGCCGCGCGCCCGCAAGGTGCGATCATCGGGTATGACCCCTGGCTGCACACCGCGGCCGAAATCGCGCGGCTGGACGCGGCGCTGGGCCCGCAGCAAATCGCGCTGACGCCCGTCGCCAACCCGATCGACCGGATCTGGACCGATCGCCCTGCCCCGCCCATGGCCCCCGCCCATGTCTGGCCGCTGGCCTATGCCGGGCGCAGCGCCGAGGACAAGCTGGCCGCCGTTGCCGAAACCCTTGCCGCGGCGGGCGATGATGCCGCGCTGATCACCCAGCCCGACAGCCTGTGCTGGTTGTTGAACCTGCGCGGCGGCGACGTGATCCACACCCCGCTGTTGCATGCCATGGGCATCTTGCACCGGGATGGGCGGCTGGCGCTGTTTGTCGAGGCCGAAAAACTGACCGGTGTGCCCTTGCCCCAAGCGGTGCGCGCCCACCCGCCCACAGCCCTGCCCGAGATGCTGGCGGCGGAACACGGGCGAGTGCGGATCGACCCCAGTTCGGCCCCGCAGGCGACCAAAACCATCTTGTTGGCCAGCCAGGCCACGCTCGTCGAAGGCAGCGACCCCTGCCTGCTGCCCAAGGCGCGCAAACATCCCGCCGAGATCGCCGCGACGCGGTCGGCGCATCTGCGGGACGGCGCGGCCATGGCGCGGTTTCTGCATTGGTTCGACCAGCAAGCCCCGAAGGCGGGCTTGAGCGAAATCGATTGCGTGCGCGCGCTGGAAGGGTTCCGCCGCGATACGGGCCAGCTGCGCGACATCAGCTTTGACACCATCGCCGGCGCAGGGCCCAATGCGGCCATCGTTCATTATCGCGTGACCGAGGCCACCAACGCCCGGCTTTTGCCCGGAATGCTGTTCTTGATCGATTCGGGCGGTCAGTACGCCGATGGCACGACCGACATCACCCGCACCCTGGCCGTGGGCGACACCGCCCCCCCCGATGCCGCGCGCGAGGCCTTTACCCAGGTGCTGCAAGGCCTGATCGCGATTCACCGCGCCCGGTTTCCGCGCGGCGTGGCCGGCGCACATCTCGATGCGCTGGCGCGGGCGGCCCTTTGGAACGCGGGCCGGGATTACGACCACGGGACCGGGCATGGCGTGGGTGTCTATCTTGGTGTCCACGAAGGCCCCCAACGCATCAGCCGGGTCTCCAACCTGCCGCTCGAGCCGGGGATGATCTTGTCCAACGAACCCGGCTACTACCGCGAAGGGGCGTTCGGCATCCGCATCGAGAACC
>JBEAQJ010000022.1:0-54622 GCA_041163945.1 Pseudomonadota bacterium | reverse complement strand
CGGCCAGCGTGAACTGGCTGACCACCAAGGCGCTTCCGCCCGTGTCCAGAAGGGCGCGGTTCATCTTGCCCGCCGCATCGCGAAAGATGCGCAGTTTGGCGATGCGTGCCGCCAGTGCCGCCGCCGTGGCGGGCGTGTCGCGTTGCATCGCGCACACCAGGATCAAAAGCCCCGCGCCGGTCTGGCCGATCAGCTGACCATCGACGCGGACCTGCGCTTCACACACCCTTTGGATCAAGGCCCTCATGGTATTTCCTTTCGCCCTGGCGGGTTGGCACAGGCCCGGTTGACGGTCAGGGCGGCCGCCCTGACCCCCAGGCCAAGCGCCGCGTCCAGCATATGATCGGACAGCCCGCGGCGGATCCGATCCTTGTTCAGCGCGCCGGTATCTGCAAGCCCGGCCAGAACCGCCGCAAGCCTTTCGCCGAATAGATCGGTCGACAGCCCCGAAAAGAAGCCCCTGGCCAGCCCGAGCCGCCCGGCGGCCGCGGCGGTATTGAACACCGCGCCCCCCGCCAGCGGCACGAAGACGGTGTCGCCCGCTTCGCTTTGGCGTGGCATCATGTCGATCAGCGCCTCGCCCGCGCACAAAAGCACCCTGTTCCTCCGGTCATGGGTTGGCATAGCCCTACGCCGCCGCGCCTTGTCGGGCCAGTGGTTTCAAGGCCCCTCAAGGCTGCCCCTTGGCCTCAAAGACCGAGAACGCATAAAGCGCCGCCCCAAGCACAAGGGCCCCAAGCACCACGGCAAGGCCAAGCTTGATCCAGGACCAGGGGCGTTCGCCTTGCACGCGGCCCGTCTGGCCATTGACCACGAAGCGATAGGCCTGTCCGCGATACCGATAGGCCGCGACCCAGATCGGCAGAAGGATATGCTTGAAGCGCACATCGTCGATGCGCAGCGTGATCTTGTCGATGCGTTGCAGATCGCCGCCGATGTCACGACGGATATCATCTTGGATCTGCGTGGAGATGATCGCCTTGGCCGCTTCGAACCCGTCTTCAAGGCCCAGTTGATACCCCTCGGCGCGAAACCCCGACAGGAAGGCCGCCTGATATGGCGCAATCTTGGTCAGATCCCATGGCCCCAAGCCGTCTGTCAGGTCTTTGGGCAGGGCGCGTGAGGCCAGCACAAGGATGTCGTCAAAGGCGCGCGACACCCGTCCCGTGGCGCGTCGCCAGCGGACGCGCTGTTCCAGCCGCGGCTTGCCGCCGCGCCCATGCCGGGTCACGAAATGGATGTCGCCGCGTTGGCCATGGTACTGTGCCGCGGTGTCGACGTCATAGGTCCAAAAGGGCACGTAGATGCCATCCATCCGCCGAGCCCGGCCTGCGTGCGTTTTCAGCCCGCTGGGCGCGAACCACAAGCGCCCCATCCAGTCGCGCATCGCGTCATGGGCTTGGGCCTCGGTCAGCCGAAAGGGGATCAACCCCTTGGGCTTGATGTGACGGTGAAGGCCCGTGCCGGTGACGATCGGGCTTGCGCAATAGGGGCATTGCTTGGCGTGGATATCGGGTTCAAACGTGATCTCGGCACCGCAGCTTCCGCAGGGCAAGACGCGGGTTTCTTCCATGTCGGGATCTGCCGAATGCGCGGCAATCGCGGCTTGGTAATCAAGCTCGACCACCGCCGCGGCACTGTCGGCCCATGGGCCGGTGGGGGCGGGGATGACAGCGGCCGAATGACCGCAATGGGCGCACAGGAGCCTGCGCCGATCGGGGGCATAGCGCATCTCCGATCCGCATTTGGGACAGGGAAACCGCTGCAAGGCGCCATCGCTTGGGGCGCCTGCGGGGGGTGGGTGGGGGTGCGGCATCGACCTCCTGCCTTGTGTCGCGGGCCCGGCGCCGGTTCGGTTGCGCGCGGGCCCTGCGTCAACTTTTCAAAACCACGCATGGCCCCACATCGGCGCGGGCGGGCGTGCGGGGCGTGACACCCTAGGCCGATGGCGGCGGGGGCGGGGGCAAGATGGTGAACAGCTGCGCCAGCTCGATCACCTCGCCTGCGTGCTTCCAGCCGTCCTGACCCGGGGTCCAGACATGGGTCTGGCGGGTCAATGCGCCCGAGGCCGCCATGCGCCCAAGGGCAGCCTTGGAAAAGGGGCCTTGGGTCTGGCCATTTTCGGTGATGTGCCAGACATGTTCGACCGGGGGCGGCGGGGGCGGCGCGGGTGGTGCCAGGCTTTGGCCTGACGCTTGTGCCATGGCCATCCCCATGCCCATCCCCAAGCCTGTGCCCAGCGCGTTGTCGGCACCGCCATGGGTGGCGGCCAGCCGCATCGCTTCGGCGGTCTGAAACTGGCCATAGCGGCTCAGATCGCCCACCACCCCCATCGATGTGCGGCGATCCAAGGCGTCTTCGACCGCGGCGGGCAGCGATATGTTCTCGATGTAAAGTTCGGGCAATTCCAGGCCGTAGTCCGCGATGATCCCCGACAGGTGTTGCGCCAGAATTTTGCCCAGCTCGGTGGTGTTGGCGGCCATGTCCAGCACCGGGATACCCGAGGCCGCGATCAGCTGGCCGAATTTCTGTACGATGATGTTGCGGATCTGGTGGGTCACTTCCTCGGTGGTGAAATCGCCGTCGGTGCCCACGATCTCGGTCATGAAACGGGCCGGATCGCGCACCTTGACGCTGTAGGTGCCAAAGGCGCGCAGCCGCGTTGGCCCGAATTCCGGGTCGCGCAACAGGATCGGGTTGCGGGTGCCCCATTTCAGATCCGTGAAGCGGGCCGTCGAAATGAAATAGATTTCGGATTTGAACGGCGAGGCAAAGCCGTGATCCCAATGCTGCAGCGTGGTCATCACCGGCATGTTGTTGGTTTCAAGCAGGTAAAGCCCCGGCGTGAAGACATCGGCCAATTGCCCTTCGTGCACGAAGACCGCAACCTGACCTTCGCGCACGGTCAGCTTGGCGCCGTATTTGATTTCGTGACCATGGCGCTGAAACCGCCAGACCATCGTGTCGCGGGTGTCGTCGGTCCAGCCGATCACGTCGATGAACTGGCCTTTGAGGAAATCCATGAACGGCATGCTGGGGGTCTCCTTCAAGCAAACAAACAGATACGGGTCAGCTTGACCCGCCCACGAGCGTTTCGGCGATGGCGCGCACGATCGGGCGGGCCTCGTCGGGCGTCATGCCCGGGGTCAGCCGCCGATCGTAAAGCATGCGCAGCAGCAATTCGTCATGCCGGGTCAGCAGCGCGAATTCCTCGTCGTCGTTGAAGATCGACGGGCGCGCGCCGGCGCTGTCATTGGGCAGACCCAAGCCCTGGGCAATTTCTTCGTGCACGCAGGACCGGCGCAACAGATCGGGGTGTTCGGCCCGGATGATCGCCACAGCCTTCCGGTAGACCGATCGCCCCCCCGGTTCGGAAAAGGCAAACACCGCGCAAAAGGTCGACCGCCCCATGCCCTCGATGGCGGCCACCGTTTCCGGGCCGACGCCCGGCACCAGCGCGCGCACCAGATCGCCCGCGGCGCGCAATTCGTCCCGATCGAGGTAGAGCACATGAAAATTCCCACCCTCGGGCACGGTGATCACGGCATGCCCCGTGACGCGCGACAACCGTCTGGCATAGGTCGCCAAGACCGCCTGATCGGCCGCCTGTCGGGTGGGGGTCACCGAGCGCCCGAAATGGGTCTGCAGCTGCACCGGCCCGTCCCAACGGCGCAGCCGCGATGGGCTTTCACGCGCGACAAAGCGGCCGGCCGTCAGGGTGTATTCGTCGAACAGGGCGATGCGTTCGAAATTCGCGGCCAGCATGGCCGCCGAAAACGGGGCATCGACCGGTCCGCCATCAACGCGCAGCAGGCCGTCCGAGACCAGCCGCGCCTCGACGCTGGCGTAATACCTGGCAAGTGCCGCGCTTTCGGACGAGGGCGGCGGTGCCGCGGCCCCCGTGTCCGAAAAAGACCCACCGGGCGGGATCGCCTGCGGCAGGCATCCCGGCAAGGCCAGCATCAAGGCTGCCGTCAGAAGACATGGTCGCAAGCGCCCCATCGCCAAGCTCAATCCCCCGCTGCCGCAGGCGGGGCCGCCGGAGCGGTCCGCGCGCCAGAGGCGGCCAGCGTGTCGCGCAATTCCAGTTCCATCTTCGCCATTTCGGCCTCGGCCGCGGCCCGGCGGCGTTTGCCCTCTTCGGCGATCTGCAACGATTCTTCGATCGTGGCGATCAAGTCTGCGTTGGCGGCCTTGATCGCATCGATGTCGAACACACCGCGTTCCATTTCCGCGCGCACCATCCGATTGCTGTCGCGCAGGTTGGCGGCGTTTTGGCTCAACAACGCGTTCGTCAGGTCGGTGGCTTCGCGCACGGCTTGGGCGGCTTGGGTCGACCGCTGGATTGTCACGGCTTGTGCCAGCTGGGTTTCCCACAGCGGCACGGTGTTGACCAAGGTGGAATTGATCTTGGTCACAAGGCTTTTGTCGTTTTCTTGCACCAAGCGGATCGAGGGCAGGGACTGCATGGTCACCTGTCGCGTCAGTTTCAGGTCATGCACGCGGCGTTCCAGATCATCGCGCGCGGCGCGCAGATCGCGCAATTCCTGCGCCTTGAGCACCTGTTCGGTCGGGGCGGCGTCGCGGACTGCCGCATCGAGGGCGGGGATGGTTTCGACATCCAGCACGCGCAGCTTTTCTTCGCCCGCGGCGATGAACAGCGCCAGTTCGTGGTAAAAAACCAAGGTCTTTTCGTAGAGCTTGTCGAGTGATTTGATATCCTTCATCAACGCGTGTTCATGGCCCAGCAGGTTTTCGGTGATGCGGTCGATCTGGTCTTGCACCACCTCGTAGCGGGCCATGAAGTCGTGGATCGGCTTGGCCTTGCCGAACAGCCGTTCCCACCAGCTTGGTTTGCGGTTGGGGTCCAGTTCATCGACGGAAAAGCCGCGGATGGTGCCCACGATCTCGCGCAGGCTGTCACCGGCCGGGCCAACATCCTTGTTCTTGACGCCTTGCAACATGGCTTGGCTGATCTGCTGCATCTCGGCCTGCGCCGATGCACCGAAGGTGACGATCGAATTCGTGTCGCGCAGGTCGATCTGGGCCATGCGCGAACGGATCTTTTCGGCGGTGGGGGCATCGGCTTGTGACAGGTCTACGAGATCGGCCGATGGCACGGGTAGGACCGCTGAGGCGATGTCTTCGATCAACTTGGTGGCGGCTTGGGCCTCTTGGCGCGTTTGGGTTGTCATGCGTATGGTCCTATCCCTCGTGATGCACATGTTCTTGCTTCAGACGGTCGCGCAGAACCTCGATCTCGATGTCGAAATTCGTGCGGTCGTCGCGCAGCAGGGCGGTGGTTCGCTTGGCGAAATTGGCGTCAAGATCATCCAGAAAGGCAAGATAATCCGCCCGAAGCCTGGGGTCGCGATTGCGGGCATACAGATCGGCGAATTGCACGGTCGCATCGCGTGCGCCTTGCAGATAGACCCCAAGATACCGCCGCGCCGGGGCCAGATCGCGCGGATCGGCTTCGACATGGCGAAACAGCGCACGCACCGTGTCTTCGAAACGGATCACGCGGTCTTGCAAGGCGGGTTCGGCCAGCCGATCGATGGCTTGGGTCAGCTGCGCCAGCAGCTGTTCGGCATCGTCGATCTTGCGGGCGATACGGTCGCCTTGCGGGCGATCCAACCCATCGAGCCCCTTGTCACGCAAAGGATCCAAGCCGAACGCGGCCAGATGCAGCCCGGTTGCAATCAGCCCGATCAGCATTGCAGGCGCCAGCACCCAATGGCCGCCGAACACCAAGAGCCCTGTGCCCATCCCCATCAGCCCGGCCCCGAAGATCTTGCGCGGGATGGCCGGGCGACGCGCCAGCGTGCGTTCGTCATAGGCGTCTTCGGCCAAGATCCCCTGGCGTGTCATCCAGGCCGAAAGCAGCAAGGCACCCATGCCCACAAGATCCGTCGCGATGGCGGCGACGGGTTGAAAAAACGCGGTCAAGACCGGCAACAGTGCCAAGACATACAACAGGTTGAGTTTCGCACCATGGCGCAGCGGCTTGCGCCCGACAAAGCCCGACGCCGGGGGGCGCAGGCCAGCGTCAGCCGTGGCATCGGGCTGGGCGTTCGGGCTGTAGCTGCCACCAAAGCGCCTGGACATGCTAAAGCACCCCGAACCCGCCAAAGACGGCGATGACCACCACCACCATCAAGGCCACGAATGCAACGCCGCGCAAAAACCCCAAACGCATAACGACCCCATGACGCGATCCCGTGCCGATGCTGCCCAACCTAAAGGGCTTTGCCGATGGAAACCAGATTGCGCGCAAAGGGACGCGGCCGGTGTGTCCATGCCCATACCACATCGGGTTGCGGCCGCCCGATCACAAGGGGGACGCCCGCAGGCAATCGTGCTGTGCCGGGTCTTGCCGCCGCTGGGCGGCCAGGGCGCCGGCGAGCTGATCCAGAACATCCGACCCGGTCGGGCCCAGAACCGCGCGATACAGCCCGAACAAGCCCGGCCTGAGATAGCTGGACCAGTGGCAGATGCGGCCTTTGGGCGGCGGGATGCGCCGCCCAAGCCCAAGCAGGGCGGCCCGCGCATCGGGGCAATCGATGCGCAGATCGGTCCAGCCGGACAAACCGCCATCGCCGGCCGACACCAGCGGGTCGGCGTAGGTCGGGGCCAGCACGCAAATTCGAAACGCCCAGTCGAACGGCGCGTTCTCACCGCTGGTCACGTTCAACACCCTTGCGCTGCGCCCGGCCGGGCTGGCCATCGCGCCACGGGCATGGCCTTGGTATTCCGCGCCCGACAGCAAGATGATGCGCGAAACGTCGCCCGCACCCACCAGACCCAAGGCCGAAAGCGCCGCACGTGCGCCCAGCGAATGGGCGAACAGGTGAACGTTCAGATCCGGTCGCGTGGCGCGGATATGACCGATCAGATCGGCCAGCACCCGACCGGCGGCAAAGGCCCGCCGGGCCACCTGTGCCAGCGATCCGCGCGCGGGCCAGCCAAAGGCGATGCCCAGATCGGCGGGGGTGCGGTCCAGGTGCAGATGGCGCGGCCAGCTGACCGCTTTCCAGCAGTCGGAAACGGGCCGAAGCGACAGGATGTGATCGTGTGGGTCGTGGCCGGGGACGCCGGGTGCAAAGCGAAAGCCGTGGATCATGATGGTCACCGCTGCCGACGCCGGCAAGGCCATCAACGCCGTCATCAGCGGGGCGTCGCTGTGCCACGCGGTTTCTGATGCGTTGATGGACACCAGCGCCATGCCGATCGCCCCTGTCCCAGCCTGGCGATTGCATAGCGGCCGGCCGCAACATTTCGGTGAACCGCATGTCACATTTGCATGACGGGGTGATCGGCCATCAACCCCGCTTGACGCGGGCCCGGGCGCGGCGTAGCCCATCGCGCGTGGCGATTTGTGAACCGGATTGCGGGCCACGTAAAACAAGCCGCTAAAGAGGTCGCGGATGCCCGGCTTTCCCGCTTGCTCCCGACCCTGAGCCAACCCGGGGCGCGTGTGCCTGATACGCCCCGATCTGATGCGAAAGGAGACGGGCTTGACCGATACCCCCATCACAGCGCGCAGGTCGCGCACCCGCGCCGTTCACGCCGGCACCCGCCGTAGCCGCTACGGCGAGGTGAGCGAGGCGCTATATCTGACGCAGGGCTTTGTCTATGACACCGCCGAGGCCGCCGAGGCCCGCTTTGTCGAGATTGGGCCCGATGAATACATCTATGCCCGCTACGGCAACCCGACCGTGGCCATGTTCGAAGACCGCATCGCCGCGCTGGAAGGGGCCGAAGACGCTTTTGCCACCGCCAGTGGCATGGCGGCGGTCAACGGGGCGCTGGTGTCGATGCTGAAGGCGGGCGATCATGTGGTTTCGGCGCGCGCGCTGTTCGGGTCTTGCCTGTATATTCTGGAAGAAATCCTGGGTCGCTATGGCGTCGATGTCACCTTTGTCGATGGCACCGATCTGGCCCAATGGCAGGCCGCAATCCAGCCGGGCACCAAGGCTGTGTTCTTTGAATCGATCTCGAACCCGACGCTTGAGGTGATCGACATCGCCGCCGTGGCCAAGCTGGCCCATGCGGTCGGTGCCCTGGTCATTGTGGACAACGTCTTTGCCACGCCGGTGTTTCAGGACACGCTGGGCTTGGGCGCCGATGTGGTGATCTATTCGGCCACCAAGCACATCGACGGACAGGGGCGTTGTCTGGGCGGCGTGATCCTTGGCAGCAAGACCTTTATACGCAAGACGGTGGAACCCTACATGAAGCACACGGGCGGTGCGATGTCGCCGTTCAACGCGTGGGTCATGCTGAAATCACTGGAAACGGTCGAACTGCGCTGCCGCGCTCAGGCGGCCAGCGCGCAAAGGATCGCCGAGGCGCTCGAGGGGCAGCCGGGGCTGTTGCGGGTGATCTACCCCGGGCTGCCCAGCCATCCCCAGCACGGCCTGGCGCGTGCCCAGATGGAACAGGGGGGCACCGTCATCGCGCTGGAACTGGCGGGCGGGCAGGCGGCCGCGTTCCGGTTTCTCAACGCGCTCGAAATCGTGGTGATCTCCAACAATTTGGGGGATGCGAAATCGATCATCACCCATCCCGCAACCACCACCCACCAGCGGCTGAGCGACGCCCAAAAGCAGCTGCTGGGCATATCGCCCGGTCTGGTGCGGCTGTCGGTGGGGCTGGAAGACCCCGAGGATCTTTTGGCCGATCTGGCCACGGCGCTTGCCGCGGCACGGCAGGAATGAATGGCCTGACGATCCGGCCGGCCCGCATCACCGATGTCACGGGTTTGGCGCATCTGTATCATCGGGCGGTGCATGATGGCGCGGCACCGCACTACACCCCGGCCCAACGCGCGGCCTGGTCGCCGGCGCCCCCGACCGATGCCGGCTGGGGCCAGCGACTGATCGAGGCCGATACCATTCTGGCCGAACGGGCCGCGCGCCCCTTGGGGTTCATGACGCTTGATCTTGCGACGGGGTGGCTCGATTTCGCCTATGTCGCGCCCGAGGTGATGGGCCAAGGTGTTGCCGATACGCTTTATGCAGTGCTCGAGGGCCGGGCGCGCGTGGCGGGGCTTTCGCGGCTGGAAACGGGTGCCAGCCTTTTGGGCGAACGGTTTTTCCGCCGGCAGGGATGGCAGCTGAGATTGCGCCATTGCATCGAACAGGGCGGTGTCAGCCTGCCGCATGCGCTGATGCTGAAGGATCTGACACGCCATGGTCGTCGCGCCGCGTGATCGGGGTGTTTGCGCGTCTATTTGCCGGGGCTGCAATCTGACCCCGACCGGTGTAGGAGCGGATCAGGACTGGATCACCGGGATATCGACATCATGACCGCCGCCGCCGCGAAAGACGATTGGATCGACCGATTTGAAGGCCTGAGCAAGCTGGAGCCCCGCTTGCGTGATGTCTTGACGACGCGCAGCCAGCTGGTGCGCTTGCCCGAGGATACGGTGATCTTCGGGCCCGGGAAATCCCCCGATCATCTGTTGCTGTTGTTGCAGGGCACGGTGCGGGTGCAGCAACTGGCCGAAAACGGGCGCGAAGTGGTGCTGTACCGGGCGACGGCGGGCGAAAGCTGCGTTCTGACAACGGCTTGCATGCTGGCCTATGAGGATCATGCCGCCGAAGGTATCGCCGAAACAGAGATCGTCGCCGCCGCCATCCCACGGGGCGTTTTCGATGATCTGGTCGCTTCGTCCAAGGATTTTCGCAATTTCGTCTTTCGCGCCTATTCGCGCCGGATCACGGATTTGTTCCACGTGATCGAGGATATCGCCTTTCGCCGGATGGACATACGTCTGGCACAAAAGATCGTCGAACGCGCCGATCATGGCGTGCTGAAGGCCACCCATGCGCAATTGGCCGCCGAGCTTGGCACCGCGCGCGAGGTGATTTCGCGCCAGCTGGCCGAATTCCAGCGCCGCGGCTGGATCGCGCAATCGCGGGGGGCCATCGAAATTCTGGATGGTGCAGGCTTGCGCCAACTGGCTGCCACCTGACCGAACACGGGGCCGGGGGCTTGGCCGTGTCGGGACCGCGCGCTTTTTGCGAAAAAGAACAGGGGATTTTGCGCCCCGTTCGGGCAGGCGTCGGTTTTGTGTGACTAGATCACTGATCGAAGCGGCACGAATCATTATTCATGATGGTGCGAACAGGAAGGAGTCAGTCGTCATGACTGTGAACGAACACGATTGCGTGCGGGTCACCGCCGGGTGGCGCGCATGATGGAAACGGCATTTACCCCTTGGGCATCCCTGAGCGGGGGCATTCTGATCGGCCTGTCGGCCGTTTTGTTGATGCTGAGTATCGGACGCGTGATGGGGGCCACGGGCGTTCTGGCCGGCATCTTTGCGCCATCGTCGCGGCACGATGCCAGCTGGCGGATCGCGCTTGTCTTGGGCATGGTCACGGGACCCGCGGTCTACTGGCTGTTCGCCGGCCAGATGCCCGAGATTGCCGTGCCCGTGTCCACCCCGATGCTGCTGATCGGTGGCTTCATCGTGGGCATCGGCGTCACCTATGGGTCGGGCTGCACATCTGGCCATGGCGTCTGTGGCATGGCGCGGTTGAGCCCGCGGTCGATCGCGGCGACGCTGACCTTCATGGCGACGACCGGTGTCACCGTCTATCTTGTCCGCCACGTTTTTGCAGGGTGATCCAGATGCAACTGATTTTTGTCTATCTGATCGGCGTGATCTTTGGCACCGGCATCGTCTTGTCGGGCATGTCGAACCCCGCCAAGGTGATCAATTTCTTCGATGTGGCCGGCACTTGGGATCCGTCGTTGGCCTTTGTGATGGGCGGCGCGCTGGTCGTCACGGCGATCGGGTACCGCATCGTGTTCGGGCGTTCGCGGCCCTTGTTCGAGGGGCGGTTCATGCTGCCCACTGCGCGCAATCTTGACGCGCGCCTGATCGGGGGCTCTGCGGTCTTTGGCGTGGGCTGGGGCATCGCGGGCTTTTGCCCCGGCGGCGCGCTGCCGGCGCTTGGTACGGGGCGCATCGAGGTGATCTTGTTCACCGCAGCCCTGCTGGGCGGCATCTTTGCCGCGAAATACTTGCAAAACCTGTCTCGGCCCAAGGCCCAGGCAATGTCGTAACCCATTTGCGCCGGAGGGCCCGAAGATGTCCGATTTTCCTGTGAACATGAATGTCCATCCCGAGGTCGAACCCTTCTTCGACCCCGCGACGAACACGATTTCCTATGTCGTCAAGGACCCCAATTCCAACAGCTGCGCCATTGTGGACAGCGTGATGGATATCGATTACGCGGCCGGCCGGATCACCTATGACAATGCCGACGCCATCATCGCCCATGTGCTGGAAAAGGGTCTGAAGGTCGAATGGCTGATCGAAACGCATGTGCATGCCGATCACCTGTCGGCGGCGCCCTATCTGCAATCCAAGCTGGGCGGCAAGATCGGCATCGGGCGCAACATCACCGTCGTGCAAGACACCTTCGGCAAGGTGTTCAACGAGGGCACCGAATTCCAGCGCGACGGCAGCCAGTTCGACGCCTTGTTCGATGATGGCGATGTCTATGAGATCGGCGGCATGCGGGCCTTTGCCATCTACACGCCCGGTCACACGCCGGCGTGCATGACCCATGTGATGGGCGATGCGGCATTCGTGGGCGATACGCTGTTCATGCCCGATGGGGGATCGGCGCGGGCCGATTTCCCCGGCGGGGATGCGGGCACGCTTTACGACAGCATCCAGAAGGTGCTGGCGCTGCCCGATGAGATGCGGTTGTTCATGTGCCACGACTACGGGCCGAACGGTCGCGACATTCAGTGGGAAACCACGGTGGGCGATGAAAAGGCGCACAACATCCATGTTGGCGGCGGCAAGACGCGGGACGATTTCGTCCGCTTCCGCACCGAGCGTGACGCCCAGCTGGCGATGCCAAAGCTGATCATCCCGTCGCTTCAGGTCAACATGCGGGCCGGCGACATCCCCAAAGACAAGGATGGCCGCCCGATGCTGAAGGTTCCCGTCAACGCGCTGTGACCGGGGGCCGATGGGGCGACGCATCGCCCCGGCATCCGGCGCATTTTTCAATCAGGAGGCTCCAGCATGGATATCCGCAACCTCTCGACCGGCTTGTCGGTCACTGCCCAGATCGCCCCGGCCATGCTGGGCGATATCGCGGCCCACGGGTTTCGGGCGGTGATCTGCAACCGCCCGGACGGTGAAGAACCGGGTCAGCCGACCTTTGCCCAGATCGAACAGGCCGCCCGGGCCGCGGGGCTCGAGGCGCGCTACCTGCCCGTGACGCAAGCGGATCTGACGCCGGCCAAGGCGGCCGCGTTCGGCGCACTGTTGAACACCCTGCCGGGGCCGGTTCTGGCCTATTGCCGCAGCGGCATGCGGTCGAGCACGCTTTGGAGCATGGCCCAGGCTTCAGCTTCGCGCCCGGCCTGAGCCAACCCGGCGGTCAAAACCATATTGGTGGCCATGGTTCGTGCCGCCCCAAGAAAAAGACCACAGCCCATGATCGAGCGTTTGCGCAAATCTGTCCCCGTTCTGGATTGGGGCCGCCGGTACACCATCGACGCGCTGCAAAACGACCTGATGGCCGCGGTCATCGTGACCATCATGTTGATCCCGCAATCGCTGGCCTATGCGATGTTGGCGGGTTTGCCGCCCGAGGCGGGGCTTTATGCCTCGATCTTGCCGATCATCTTGTATGCGGTTTTCGGAACCTCGCGCGCCTTGGCGGTGGGGCCGGTCGCAGTGATTTCGCTGATGACGGCGGCGGCGGTTGGTCAGGTGGCCGAACAGGGCACCATGGGCTACGCGGTGGCGGCGCTAACGCTGGCGGTGATGTCGGGGGCGATCTTGTTGGCGATGGGCCTGTTGAAGCTGGGCTTCTTGGCCAATTTCCTGAGCCATCCGGTGATCGCGGGGTTCATCACGGCAAGTGGCATCTTGATTGCAGCCAGCCAGATCAAGCACATCTTGGGCGTGCCGGCTAAGGGTCACACCCTGCCCGAAATTCTGGCTGCGCTGGCCGCCCATCTGGGCGCCGTCAACCCCTTTACCCTGGTCATCGGGCTGTCGGCGACGGCGTTCCTGTTCTGGGTTCGGAAAGGCTTGAAGCCGTTGCTGATTGCCAAGGGCGTGCGTCCGAAACTTGCCGATATCGCGCAAAAGGCCGGCCCCGTTGCCGCGGTCGTGGTCAGCACATTTCTGGTGTGGGCGCTGGGCCTGTCGGATCGGGGTGTGGCGATCGTGGGTGCGGTGCCGCAATCGCTGCCCCCCCTGACGATGCCCAGCGTGGATTTCGACCTGCTTACGGCGCTGTTCGTGCCGGCGTTGTTGATTTCGGTGATCGGCTTTGTCGAATCCATCTCGGTGGCCCAGACGCTGGCCGCGAAAAAGCGCCAGCGGATCGATCCCAACCAGGAACTGATCGGGCTGGGTGCGGCCAATATCGGCGCGGGCTTCACCGGCGGCTACCCAGTCACCGGGGGGTTCGCGCGTTCGGTCGTGAATTTCGATGCCGGCGCAGAAACCCCTGCGGCGGGCGCCTATACGGCGGTGGGGCTGGCCTTTGCAGCATTGGCGCTGACACCGTTGATCTTTTTCCTGCCCACGGCGACCTTGGCCGCGACGATCATCGTGGCGGTCCTGTCTTTGGTCGATGTTGCGATCCTGAAAACCGCCTGGCGCTATTCCAAGGCCGATTTCGCCGCCGTCACCGCCACCATCGTGCTGACGCTTGTTTTCGGCGTGGAAACCGGGGTTTCGGCGGGGGTGATCCTGTCGATCCTGTTGCATTTGTACAAGACCTCGAAACCGCATGTGGCCGAGGTGGGCCTGGTGCCCGGCACGCAGCATTTCCGCAATATCCACCGTCACAAGGTGGAAACCGACCCGGCCATCGTGACGATCCGGATCGATGAAAGCCTGTATTTCCCCAATGCCCGCTTTCTGGAGGATTATGTTCTGGACCGCGTCGAACACGACAAGGCCATCCGGCACGTCGTGTTGATGTGTTCGGCGGTCAATGTGGTCGATTTCTCGGCGCTTGAGGCATTGGAGGCGCTGAACCTACGTCTGAAAGACATGGGAATTCACCTACATCTGTCCGAGGTGAAGGGCCCGGTCACCGACCGGTTGGAAAAAACCCATTTCCTGCAGGATCTGACGGGTCGCGTGTTCTTGTCGCAATACGATGCCTGGATGGCGCTGTCGTCAGGCCCGCCGCCCGCAGCGCCGGCGGGGTAGGGCGCGAAAACCTGGGTTTCCCCCACCCGTTTGGTCGCGCCCTTTGGCGGTCAGTGCAGGGCGCGGCCCTTGGCATCGAAGAACAGCAATGCGCCCGGGTCGGTCGTGACATGCACATGCGCGCCCGGCGCCAGCCGGCTTGCGTGACCATCCCGCAAGATCAGCCGGTCGTCGTTCATGGCCAGATGCACCAGGGTTTCGGCCCCCAGCGCTTCGATCAGCATCACCCGCGCCGGGGCGCCATCGCTGGCAATGCGCAGCTGTTCGGGCCGCACACCGACCGCGCAGGCCCCGGTGGGGGTGGTCTGGGCCAGCCCTGCGAGGGTCTGACCGGCCGGGCGCGCAAGGTCGAGCACATTCATCGGCGGTGCGCCGATGAATTCGGCAACGAAGCGGCTGGCGGGGTGGGTGTACAGCTCCATCGGCGTGCCGATCTGCTCGATGTGCCCTTGCGACATGATCACGATGCGGTCGGCCAGGCTCATCGCTTCGACCTGATCATGGGTGACGAAAACGAAGGTGGCGCCAAGGCGGCGGTGCAGATCCTTCAACTCGGCCCTGAGCTGGGTGCGCAGCTTGGCATCGAGGTTGGACAGCGGCTCGTCGAACAAGAACACCGCGGGTTCGCGCACGATGGCGCGCCCCATGGCGACGCGCTGGCGTTGCCCCCCCGACAGGGCGCGCGGCTTTCGGTCGAGGTATTCGGTGATCTGCAGGGTCTGGGCCGCGGCGGCGATACGGCGATCGATTTCGGCCCGTGGCGTGCCGCGATTGCGCAGGCCATATTCCATGTTTCGCCGCACGCTCATGTGCGGGTAGAGCGCATAGTTCTGAAACACCATCGCGATGTCGCGTTCGGCCGGTTCCAGCGTGTTGACCACGCGGCCCCCGATTTCCACCGCGCCCTCGGTGACGGTTTCCAGCCCGGCGATCATGCGCAAGATCGTGGATTTGCCGCAGCCCGACGGGCCCACCAGCACGATGAATTCGCCATCGGCAATATCGACGGACGCGCCCGCCACGGCCACGACGCCGCCCGCATAGGTTTTGCCCAGATTGCGCAGTTTCAATTCCGCCATGCTTATTTCTCGCTGTCGACCAGGCCTTTGACGAAAAGCCGCTGCATGAAGATCACCACCGCCACGGGCGGCAACATGGCCAGAACCGTCACCGCCATGATGTAGTTCCACAAGGGTTCGCTTTCGACGACATCGGCCATGCGCTTGATGCCGGCCACGATGGTGTAATAGCCGCTGTCGGTCGTGATCAGCAGCGGCCAGAGATACTGGTTCCAGCCATAGATGAACAAGATCACGAACAACGCCGCGATATTGGTCTGTGACAGCGGCAACAAGATGTCGCGAAAGAATTTCATCGGCCCCGCACCGTCGATGCGCGCGGCTTCCGTCAACTCGTCCGGGATGGTCAGAAACACCTGCCGGAACAAAAAGGTCGCCGTGGCCGATGCCATCAAGGGGACGGTCAATCCGGCGTAGCTGTTCAAAAGGCCCAGATCGGCGATCACCGCAAAGGTGGGCACGATCCGCACCTCGACGGGCAGCATCAGCGTGATGAAGATGATCCAGAACCCCAGCACGCGGAACGGAAACCGGAAATAGACGATGGCAAAGGCCGACAGGACCGAGATCACGATCTTGCCCGCCGCGATCAGCAGCGCCATCACCATGGAATTGAACAGCATCAGGCTGATCGGCACCGACATCTGCGCCGCCACACCCCCGGCCAGGACATCGCCGTAGCTGGCCGGTGCATGGGTGCTGGGCAGCAACGGGATGGTGCCCGACACAAAGGCCGTGGAGGTATGGGTCGACGCCACGAATGCGATGTAGACCGGAAAGGCCACCGTCGCCACGCCAAGCAGCAAGACGACATGCGCAAAAATATCGAGCCCGCGTTGGTTTTCGACCATGCCTGCGTCGCCTTTCAATAGGTGACCTTGCGTTCCACATATCGGAACTGGATGAAGGTCAGCATCATCACGATCAGCATCAAGATCACCGATTGTGCCGCCGATGATCCAAGGTTCAGACCGACGAAGCCATCGTCATAGACCTTGTAGACCAAGATGTTGGTCGCTTGCGCGGGCCCGCCGCCGGTGGTGGCGTCGATGATGGCAAAGGTGTCAAACAGCGTGTAGACCACGTTGACCACCAGCAGGAAAAATGTGGTGGGCGACAACAGCGGCAAGGTGATGGTCCAGAACCGTTTGACCGGCCCGGCCCCGTCGATGGCGGCCGCTTCGCGCAGGCTGGCCGGGATCGATTGCAGACCGGCCAGAAAGAACAAGAAATTGTAGCTGATCTGTTTCCAGACCGCGGCGATCACGACAAGGATCATTGCATCCTGGCCCGACAGGTTGTGGTTCCAATCCCGGCCCAGCGTCTGTTCCAGCACGAAGGGCAAGATCCCGATCGATGGGTTGAAGATGAACCACCACAAGATCCCCGCCACCGCAGGGGCCACCGCGTAGGGCCAGATCAAAAGCGTGGTATAGGCCGCCGCACTGCGCAGCATGCGGTCCACGGCCAACGCCAGGATCAGCGCCAGACCCAGCGACAGGACAACCGTCGCAATGGAAAAGACCACGGTGACCTGGAGCGCGTTCAGATATTCGGAATTGTCCATCAACGCGCGGTAGTTGCGCAAGCCCACGAAGGTCGTGGACAACCCAAAGGCGTCTTCGCGCAAGAACGACTGGTGCACCGCCTGGCCCGCAGGCCACAGGAAAAACACCGCCGTGATGGCCAGTTGGGGTGCCAGCAGCAGATAGGGCAGGCCCTTGTTGCCGAAAATCGTGCGCTTGGTTTGCATGCGTCCCCGCAGATGAAGATCCCGCGCCACGCAAGGCGGCGCGGGGTCGCGATCGGCTTCGTTCAGTTGGCCGCTTCGAAGTCGCGGATCAACGCGTTGCCGCGGGAAACAACGGCATCCAGCGCGCCCTGCGCATCGACATCACCGGCGAGCAACCGCTGGAATTCTTCGTCGATGATGCCGCGGATCTGCACATAGTTGCCAAAGCGCAGCCCCTTGGAATTCACGGTGGGGGTGTTCAGCGTCATCTGCAGGATCGATGTGTCGGCACCGGGGTTGGCGGCGTAGTAGCCTTGCTGGGCGCTCAGGTCATAGGCGGCCTGCGTGATCGGCAGGTAGCCCGTGTCCTGGTGCCACTGGGCCTGCACCTCGGGCGAGGACAGGAAGTTGAAGAATTCGGCCACGCCGCGCTGTTCTTCGGCGCTGCCGCCGGCCAGAACCCACAGCGTCGCGCCGCCGATGATCGAGTTCTGCGGCGCACCGGCCACGTCGTCGTAATAGGGCAGCATGCCATAGCCGACTTCGAAATCGGGGGTGTTGTTCAGCACGCCCGCCCGCGAAGCCGATGAGTTCATGTACATCGCACAGGTCTGGGCATAGAACAGCGGGGGCGCATCGGCACCGCCGCCCGGGCCGCCGTATTTGAACACGCCCTCTTGCTGCCAGCGGGCCAGGTTTTCCCAGTGGCGCGCCTGCACCGGCCCATTGACGGTCAGTTCGGTTTCAAGCCCGCCAAATCCGTTTTCCAGCGTGCCGATCTGAAGATTGTGCCAGGCCGAGAAATTTTCGAGCTGCACCCAGCTGACCCATCCGGTGGTAAACCCGCATTCGGCCGCGCCCGAGGCCATGATCTGACGCGAAAAGCTTTCCATCTCGGCCCAGGTGCGCGGCGGCTGCGCGGGGTCAAGCCCGGCCGCGGCAAAGACGTTCTTGTTGTAATACAAGATCGGCGTCGAGGAATTGAACGGCATCGACAGCATCCGGCCTTCGGGGTCGGTGTAATAGCCGACCACGGTCGGCAGAAACGCCGACGGATCGAAGGCAACGCCGGCATCGGCCATCAGCTGGTAGACGGGCACAATCGCGCCTTCGGCAGCCATCATGGTGCCGGTGCCGACCTCGAAGACCTGCACGATGTCGGGCTGTTCACCCGCGCGGAAGGCCGCGATCGCACCGGTCATGGTTTCGGTGTAGGTGCCGCGATAGCTGGGCACGACGACAAAGTCGCTTTGGCTGGCGTTGAAGGCGGTGGCCAGGGCTTCGGTCTTTTCGCCAAGCTCGCCACCCATGGCGTGCCACCAATCGATTTGTGTCTGTGCCTGGGTCGTGCCGGCCAAGGCAAGCAGGCTGACCGTGCCGGCCGCTGCAATCTTGCTGAATGACATCTCAATCTCCTTCCGCCGGTCGCCCGGCGCATCTGTCGGTCAGGAAACAAAGGGAAACCCTCGCGGCCCCCCTCCGCGCGGCGCTTAACGCTCGTATGTGACGGGCATGTTACGGCCTAGGACCGATGAGGCAAGACGCGATCGAATTTTTTCCATCACCCCGCCTGCGCGGGGCGATCGGGCAGGCTCAGGCGTCCAGTGAGACCCAGACCGGCACATGGTCTGACGGCTTTTCGCCGCCGCGCACGGCCTTTTCGATGCCGCAATCAGACATCAGGTCGGCCGCCTGTGGGCTGAGCAACAGGTGATCGATGCGAATGCCATTGTTCTTTTCCCAGGCGCCGGCCTGATAGTCCCAGAAACTATAGAGCCCCGCATTGGGCAGGCGGGCGCGGATGGCGTCGGTCAAGCCAAGGTTGAGGATGCGACGAAAGGCGGCCCGGCTTTCCGGCAGGGCCAAGGCGTCGTCGCGCCAAGCTTCGGGGCGTGCGGCGTCCAGATCTGTCGGAATGACATTGTAATCGCCCGCCAAGACCAGCGGCATTTCATCGGCCAAGAGCCGGCGCGCATGTGTTTCCATTCGCGCCATCCAGGCCAGCTTGTAGTCGTATTTCGGCCCGGGTGCCGGATTGCCATTCGGCAGGTAAAGGCCACAGACCCGCACCGCTTGGCGCGCGCCGATCACGGTTGCCTCGATCCAGCGGGCCTGTTCGTCGCCCGCGTCACCCGGCAGGCCGCGGGTCACATCTTCGAGCGGCAGGCGCGACAGGATCGCCACCCCGTTGAAGCCCTTTTGCCCGTGGGTTTCCACGCGATAGCCCATGTCTTCGAAGGTGTCGCGCGGAAAGGCGTCGTCGACCGACTTGATTTCCTGAAGCAGGGCCACATCGGGGCGGAAATCGCCCAACCAATCGCTCAGTGCCGTGATGCGCGCCTTGATGCCGTTGATGTTGAAGGTCGCAATCTTCATGGCCTGCCCCATCTGGTCGGTGCGTCGCACCGGGTGTTTCACGGGTGGGCGCGGCCTGCAAGCCTACATCGAAAACGACGTGCCGCAGCCACAAGACGAGGTGGCATTGGGGTTTTGGATGGTAAAGCGCGCACCGATCAATTCCTCGGTAAAGTCGATCACAGCATCGGCCAGAAACGGCAAGGATACGCTGTCGACCACCACTTTCTGGCCGTCTTGTTCCAACACCAAATCATCCGCACTCGGATCGTCGAGGCGGATGTCGTATTGAAACCCGGAACATCCCCCCCCGTCCACCGCGATGCGCAGCGCCTTTGCCGTGCCGGTGGTGGCATTGATTTCGGCCAGTCGCGCAAAAGCGCGCGGCGTCACCTTGGGCGGAAGGGTCAGGGTCAGGGTCATGGGCGAAGTCCTTTGCGGCGCTGTCGCATTTCACATCCATAGCATATATGAAACGGGCCGAGCCCGACAAGAAGCGGAACCCCCGATGCGCGCGCCTTATGCCTGCGATCCGAACCTGACCCGCGGCCGCCGCGTGTTCGAGGCGGAAAGCACCTTTCGATCGCCTTTTCAGCGCGACCGCGACCGGATCATTCATGCCTCGGCGTTTCGCCGCCTCAAGCACAAGACCCAGGTTTTCGTCGAGCACGAGGGCGATTATTTCCGCACCCGCCTGACCCATTCCATCGAAGTGGCGCAGGTGGCGCGCACCATCGCGCGCGCCCTGGGCCTGGATGAAGATCTGACCGAAGCCGTGGCGCTGGCCCATGATCTGGGTCATCCGCCCTTTGGCCACACGGGCGAAGACGCCTTGCAAGAGCTGATGGCGCCCCATGGTGGGTTTGACCACAACGCACAGGCCATCCGCATCGTCACCCATCTGGAACGCCACTACGCCGAGTTCGACGGGTTGAACCTGACGTGGGAAACGCTGGAAGGGATTGCCAAGCACAATGGGCCGGTGCCGTCGCCCGTGCCTTGGGCCTTGGCCGCCTGCTGTGCGGGCGTCGATCTGGAACTGGCCAGCCATGCCAGCGCCGAGGCGCAAGTGGCCGCCATTTCCGATGATATCGCCTACAACCATCACGATCTGCATGATGGGCTGCGCGCCGAATTGTTTTCGACCGATGAACTGGCCGGTCTGCCGATCCTCGATCGCTGCTTTGCCGCGGTGGATGCGGCGTATCCCGGGTTGAATTATTATCGCCGCCGACATGAGGCGCTGCGCCGCTTTTTTGGTTTGCTGGTGGAAGATGTGATCGCCTATGCGCGGGCCGAACTGGCGGCGGCCAATCCGCGCCATGCCGACGACATTCGCAGCGCCGGCCGCCCCTTCATCCGGTTTTCGCAAGCGATGTTCGACGATCTGAAGGTGATCCGGGCCTTCTTGTTCCAGCGGATGTATCGCGCGCCTGCGGTGGTGACGATGCGCGCCGAGGTGACGGGCGTGGTGCGCGCGCTGTTTCCCCATTTCATGACCCATCCGCAGGAATTGCCCAAGCAGTGGCGCCGCGATGTGGATGCGATTGCGGGCGATGAAACGGCCCTGGCGCGCATCGTGTGCGATTACATTTCGGGCATGACCGACCGCTTCGCGCTTCAGACCCACGCGCGGGTCTTTGGCGGCCCGCAAATCGGGCGGGGCGGCTATGGCTAGGCTGCGGGGCTGATTGACCTCAAGCGATGCCGTGGTAGTAGGCAAGGATCGATTTCGAGGATGTGAAGATGACCCTGTTTGCCGATATCCAGGCCACGGTTCTGGCGGCTTTGCACGACATGGAAGCCGAAGGTGTGTTGCCCAAGGGGCTGGACATGCGCGCCGTTGCCGTCGAACCGCCGCGCGACGCGGCCCATGGTGACATGGCGACAAATGCCGCGATGGTGCTGGCAAAGCCCGCCGGCCTGAACCCGCGCGAGATCGCGACCGCGCTTGCGCCGCGCCTGTCGGCCGATCCCCGCATCGCGGGGGCCGATGTGGCGGGGCCGGGGTTCTTGAACCTGCGGCTGACGCCCGAAGCCTGGCGCGGCGTGGTCGCGACGATCCTGGAGCAGGGCGGGCAGTACGGCCGGTCCGGCATGGGGCAGGGGCGGCGGGTCAATGTCGAATATGTCTCGGCAAATCCGACGGGGCCCTTGCATGTGGGCCACACGCGCGGGGCGGTGTTCGGCGATGCGCTGGCCAGCCTGCTGGATTTCACCGGCCATGCGGTGACGCGGGAATACTACATCAATGATGGCGGCGCGCAGGTCGATGTCTTGGCCCGCTCGGTCTATCTGCGGTATCTTGAGGCGCATGGGCAGGAGGTCGCTTTTGCCGATGGCACCTATCCCGGCGATTACCTGATCGAGGTGGGTCAGGCGCTCAAGGATGCGGTGGGGGATGCGTATCTGGAAAAAGATGAAGCCGTCTGGCTGGCCCCGATCCGCGATTTCGCCACCGACCGGATGATGGCCTTGATCCGTGCAGATCTGGCGGCGCTGGGCGTCCGGATGGACATGTTCTATTCCGAGAAATCGCTTTACGGCACCGGCCGGATCGAGGCGGCACTGGCCGATCTGCGGGGCAAGGGGCTGATCTACGAAGGCGTGCTGGAACCGCCCAAGGGCAAGACGCCCGAAGATTGGGAACCGCGCAGCCAGACCTTGTTCAGATCGACCGCATTCGGCGATGACGTCGACCGCCCGGTGATGAAGTCGGATGGCGCCTGGACCTATTTCGCGCCTGACATCGCCTATCACTTTGACAAGATCAGCCGCGGTTTCGACGAGTTGATCGACATTTTCGGCGCCGACCATGGCGGCTACGTCAAGCGGATGAAGGCGGCGGTCGCGGCCTTGAGCGACAATCGTGTGCCGCTCGACATCAAGCTGACCCAGCTGGTCAAGCTGAAGCGGGGCGCCGAAGAGCTGAAAATGTCAAAGCGCGCGGGGACCTTTGTTACCCTGCGCGATGTGGTGGACATGGTGGGTGCCGATGTCACCCGTTTCGTCATGCTGACGCGCAAGAACGATGCGCCGCTGGATTTTGACGTCGAAAAGGTGCGCGAACAATCCAAGGACAACGCCGTTTTCTACGTTCAATATGCCCACGCCCGCATTCAATCGGTGCTCAGAAAAGGGGCCGAGATCGGGCTTGTGCCGGGCGATGCGGCGGATCTGGTGGCCATCCATGATGCGGCCGAATTGGCGTTGGTGGCGAAACTGGCGCATTGGCCGCGACTGGTCGAAAGCGCCGCCGAGGCCCATGAGCCGCATCGGATCGCCTTTTACCTGTACGAATTGGCCAGTGATTTCCACGCCTTGTGGAACAAAGGCAATGCCGACACGGGGCTGCGGTTCCTGCAAGAAGACAACCCGGCCGCAAGTCGGGGGAAATTGGCGATGATCCGGGCCGTGGCGATTGTCATTTCCAACGGTCTTGGTATCTTGGGCGTGACACCGGCTGAAAAGATGTGAGGCGTCAGACCTCCCGCAGGCCGGATCGAACAGGCAAATCCCGCGGCCCTTTGGGCGTTCGCGGGACCATTGGGCAGGCGTGGCAGGTATATGGAACGCAACAGGTCTCGGTACGGGGATCGCGTCGATCAGGCGCATGTGCAAAGCGGCGGGCCGGCATCCTACGTCGGGCGGGCCAGTGGGTTCGTGCGGTTGGCGGGTATGGGTCTTTCGCTTGGGCTGGCGGTTGGCGGTGCGGTCTGGGCGGTGCAACTGACGATGCGCGATGTGTCCGGTGTGCCGGTGATCCGCGCGCTTGAGGGGCCGATGCGCAGCGCGCCCGAAGAACCCGGCGGAATCTTGGCCGATCACATGGGGCTGGCGGTCAATCGCTTGGCCGAAGGCGCCGAAGCGGGCGCGGTGCCAGACCGGCTGGTGTTGGCGCCGAAGCCCCTGGAATTGACGCCGATTGCGCTGACCTCGGCGTCGCTGTCGGTCGATGCCGCAGGGTCAGAAACGGATGCGCCCACACCCGAAGCGGTCAGCGCGCAAATCCACGAATTGATCGCGCGGTTGATGGTTGGCAACGATCCGGTCGATCCGGCGGGCATGGGCGAGCCCACAGCCGCGTCGGATGCGCCGGTTTCGGAAAGGGCCGATACCCCATCGCCCGCAGTGTCGGCGGGTGGCGCCGAAGTGACCCCCGCTGTGATGGCTGCGGTGGCGCAATCCTTGCGACCGGTGGTTCGGCCGGGCCCGGTTGCGGCGCAGGGCGCGGCCCTGGTGCAGGCCAGCGCCAGTGCGCCGGTCGAATTGGACGCGGCCCGGCTGCCCGCCGGCACCCGTCTGGTGCAATTGGGCGCTTTCGAAACCCCAGATTTGGCGCGGTCGGAATGGGCGCGTCTGACCGGTTTGTTCCCGGATTACTTCACCGGGCGTGCGCCGGTGATTCAGGAAGCAAGCTCGGGCGGGGCGCCGTTTTACCGCTTGCGCGCGCATGGCTTTGAAGACCTGGCGGAATCGCGGCGGTTTTGCGCGGCCCTGACGGCGCAGAACGCCCCCTGCATCACCGTGACGGTGCGCTAGGGTGGCGTGGCTTTCGGCCACCATCCTTGGCTGTGACGGCCCGCGCCTGACGGCCGACGAAGCGCGGTTCTTTTCACAGGCCCAGCCGTGGGGCTTTATCCTGTTTGCGCGCAACATCGAAGATCCGGGCCAGCTTGCCGCCCTGACCGCTGACCTGCGGGCGGCGGTGGGGCGCGCGGCGCCGATCTTGATCGACCAGGAAGGCGGCCGGGTGCAGCGCATGCGCCCCCCGCACTGGCGACAGTGGCGCCCGGCACTGGACCAGATGGCCCAGGCCGGCGCCAGCCGCGCGGCGCGCGCGATGTACCTGCGCAGCCGGTTGATCGCGCAGGAAATGCACGCGGTGGGACTTGATGTGAACTGCATGCCCCTGGCCGATGTGGCCCGCGATGCGACCCATCCCGTGTTGCACAACAGGCTTTACGGAACCGACCCCGAAACCGTGATCGATGCGGGAATTGCGGTGGCGCAAGGCTTGCTGGCGGGGGGCGTTCTGCCGGTGTTGAAGCATCTGCCGGGCTATGGGTTGGGTGCGGTGGACAGCCACCTGACCCTGCCGCGGGTGGCCGCCCCGGCGGAAGAATTGCACCGCGTCGATTTCGCGGCCTTCAAACCCTTGGCGCATCTGCCCTTGGGCATGACCGCCCATATCGTCTACGACGCGATCGACCCCGATCTGCCGGCCACCTTTTCGCCGGATCTGATCGCGATGATCCGCAACCAGATCGGCTTTGGCGGCGCCTTGATGACCGATGATCTGTCGATGGGCGCGCTGCCCGGCCCGATCGGGCAGCGCGCGGCGCGGGCCCGGGCGGCGGGATGTGATCTGATCTTGCACTGCAATGGTGTGCGCACTGAGATGGAGGCGGTTGTGGCCGATGCCGGCCGGCTTGACGGGTTGGCCTTGGCGCGCGCCGACGCGGCGCTGGCCGCGCGCCGGGCGCCCGAACCGCTTGACATCGCCGCCGCCGAGGCCGAGCTTGCGGATCTTCTGGATGGAGAGGTCTATGGCTGACAGGCCCGTGGCCGCCAACGATGCGGACAGCGAATGGGATGCGGTGGCCACGCGCCGGGCGGCCGAGGCGCTGATCGTCGATGTGGACGGTTTCGAGGGGCCGCTTGACCTGTTGCTGAGCTTGTCGCGGACGCAACGCGTGGATTTGCGCAAGATCTCGATCCTGCAGCTGACCGAGCAATATCTGGCCTTCATCGAACAGGCCCGTGCGCTCAGGATCGAATTGGCGGCCGATTACCTTGTGATGGCCGCTTGGCTGGCCTTTTTGAAATCGCGCCTCTTGTTGCCCCCCGACCCCAGCGAGGACGGACCCTCTGGTGAAGAGATGGCCGCCTATCTGGCGTTTCAGCTGGAACGTCTGGCGGCCATGCGCGATTGCGCGGCCAAGCTGATGGCGCGCGACCGTCTGGGGCGCGACCGTTTCGCACGCGGTGAGGCGCAAGATGTCGCCACGGTGCGGCGCATCAGCTACACGGCGGGATTGCTGGATCTGATGCAGGCCTATGCCCGCATTCGCACCCGTGACGAGTTTCGACCCTTCGTGATGGACCGCGACCATGTTCTGACGATGGAACAGGCATTGGACCGGATGCGGGGGCTGATCGGCTATGCGGGCGAGTGGACGGATCTGTCGACCTATCTGCCCGCCGAGTGGCGCGGTGATCCAAAGCGGCGCCGCTCGGCCACGGCGGCCAGCTTTGCGGCGGCGCTGGAATTGGCCAAATCCGGCAAGGTGCTGATCCGGCAGTCGGAAACCTTTGCACCGATCGAATTGCGCCGCAGGGACGACTAGATGACCGAAGCCAACACCCCACCCCGCGACAGCCTGTTTCGCGCGCCGCCCCTGGCCGAACAGGAACGCATGATCGAGGCGATGCTGTTTGCCAGCCCGCGCCCCCTGACCCTGGCCGAGATGGAAGCGCGCATGCCCCATGGCTGCGACGCCGCCGAGGCCGTGCAACTGTTGCGCAAACGTTATGAAGGGCGCGGCGTCAGCCTGACGCGCGTGGGCGATGCCTGGGCGATGCGCACGGCCGCCGATCTGGGGTTCTTGATGGCGCGCGAAACGGTCGAGACGCGCAAGCTGAGCCGCGCGGCGATCGAGACGCTGGCCATCATCGCCTATCACCAGCCGGTCACCCGCGCCGAGATCGAGGAAATTCGTGGCGTATCGGCGTCAAAGGGCACGGTCGATCAGCTGATCGAAATGGAATGGGTTCGGTTTGGCCGCCGCCGCATGACGCCCGGCCGCCCCGTGACCTATGTGGTGACGCAAGCCTTTCTGGATCATTTCGGCCTGGAATCGGCGCGCGATCTGCCGGGGCTGAAGGAACTGCGCGAGGCAGGCCTATTGGACAGCCGCCCCCCCGAAGGCGCCGAGGCGGAAGCGCCGCGTGATGGCATGATGGATGACATGTTCGACGACAGCCCCGAAGACATGGTGTCTGACGACAGCGATGACCTGGATGGGGATGACGGGCACGATACGGGGCGGTCATCGGTCTGATCGTCAGGCCGGGCGTCGATCTGCGCCGCAGTATCCACACATGAAAACGGGCGCCCTGGGGCGCCCGTTTCCGTGATTCTGTGGCCGCTTAGCAGCTGTAGTACATCTTGTATTCGACCGGGTGCGGGGTGTGCTCGAAGGCGTAGACTTCTTGCCACTTGAGCGCGATGTAGGCCTCGATCTGATCCTTGTCGAACACGCCGCCCTTGAGCAGGAAGTCGTGATCCTGTTCAAGGTTTTCCAGCGCTTCACGCAGCGATGCGCAGACGGTGGGGATGCCTGCCAGTTCCTCGGGCGGCAGATCGTAGAGATCCTTGTCCGACGGATCGCCGGGGTGGATCTTGTTCACGATGCCGTCCAGGCCTGCCATCAGCAGTGCCGAGAACGCCAGATAGGGGTTTGCCGACGGATCGGGGAAGCGCGCTTCGACACGCTTTGCCTTGGGGCTTTCGGTCCACGGAATACGCACGCAGCCCGAGCGGTTGCGGGCGGAATAGGCGCGCAGAACCGGGGCTTCGAAGCCGGGGATCAGGCGCTTGTAGCTGTTGGTCGACGGGTTGGTGAAGGCATTCAGCGACTTGGCATGCTTGAGGATGCCGCCGATGAAATACAGCGCCTCGTTCGACAGATCGGCGTATTTGTCGCCGGCGAACAGTGGCTTGCCGTCTTTCCAGATCGACATGTTCACATGCATGCCGGTGCCGTTGTCACCAGCCATCGGCTTGGGCATGAAGGTGGCCGATTTGCCGTAGGCATGCGCCACGTTGTGAATGACGTATTTGTATTTCTGGATATCGTCGGCCTGTTTTGTCAGCGTTCCGAAGATCAGACCCAGTTCGTGCTGGTTCGAGGCGACCTCGTGGTGATGCTTGTCGACCTTCATGCCGATGCGCTTCATCGTTGACAGCATTTCCGAGCGCAGATCCTGTGCCGGATCGATCGGGTTCACGGGGAAGTAGCCGCCCTTGATGCCGGGGCGGTGGCCGGTGTTGCCCATTTCGTATTCGGTGTCGGTGTTCCACGCGCCGTCGACGGCATCCACCTCGAACGAGACCTTGTTCATGCTGACGGCGTAGCGCACGTCGTCGAACACGAAGAATTCGGCCTCGGGGCCGAAATAGGCCGCGTCACCGATGCCCGAAGATTTCAGATAGGCTTCGGCCTTCAGCGCGATGCCGCGCGGATCGCGGTTGTAGGCTTCGCCGGTGTCGGGTTCGACCACGTTGCAATGCACGCAGATGGTTTTTTCCGCGTAGAACGGATCGACATAGGCGCTTTCGGTGTCGAGCATCAGCTTCATGTCAGAGGCTTCGATTCCTTTCCACCCGGCGATCGAAGAACCGTCAAACATGAAGCCTTCTTCGATGAAATCCTCGTCCACGAGGTCGGACATGACCGTCACGTGCTGCAGCTTGCCGCGCGGGTCGGTGAAGCGGATATCGACGTATTCCGCCCCTTCATCCTTTATCATCTTCAACAGGTGTTGTTTGCTCATCGTGACCTTCCCCTAACGTAGTGGTCTTGTGGTGTGCATGGCCTGGCCGCGCGGGGGCGCGGTGGGTCTGCGGCTCAAATCGCGTCGTCGCCGGTTTCGCCGGTGCGGATACGGATCGCCTGCGCGATGTCGTAGACGAAAATCTTGCCATCGCCGATCTTGTCGGTCTTGGCGGCATCGATGATTGCCTCAACGGCGGCGTCGACCAGATCGTCGGTCAGGACCACCTCGATCTTCACCTTGGGCAGGAAATCGACGACATATTCCGCGCCGCGATACAATTCGGTGTGGCCTTTCTGGCGGCCAAATCCCTTGACCTCGGTCACGCTCAGGCCCTGGATGCCGATCTCTTGCAAGGCTTCCTTCACCTCGTCGAGCTTGAAGGGCTTGATGATCGCTTCGATCTTTTTCATCGGGCCGGGTCTCCTCGTGACAGCGCGGGTTCCTGACAGCATTTTGCGATGGGGGAATCCATGCGCTACCGTGATGGTCGCGGCGGAACCTTTGGATTCCCCGACCTAACGATCAATTTATGGGCTTTGCGATTAAAAAATGAGCGGATTGAAAACGACCCCTGTGCATCAACTCGTGACAGCGGCCCAGATGCGCGCCTTGGAACAAGATGCCTTTGGCGGTGGCGGTCTGACGGGGGCCGATCTGATGGAGGCGGCAGGGCGCGCCGTGGCGGCGGCAGTGCTTGCCCATTGGCCCGATCTGGCGCGCACCCCGAAGCGGGCGGTGGTGTATTGTGGGCCGGGGAACAATGGCGGCGATGGTTTCGTCGTGGCCCGACATTTGGCCGGCTGGGGCTGGCGGGTTGATGTCGCGTATCTGGGGTCTGTGGCGCGCATGCCCCCCGATGCCCGTCGCAATCATGACCTTTGGGCGGCACAAGGGCCGATCCGCGCCTTGGATCAGGTCGATCCCGGCGCGGCGGATGTGATCGTGGATGCGCTGTTCGGCATCGGATTGACGCGCCCCTTGCCCGAGATCGTGGACCAAACATTGTGCCAGGCCGCGCGCATGACCGGCCCACGCCCCCGTATCGTTGCGGTTGATGTTCCATCGGGGCTGTGTGCCGACAGCGGTCGCGTGCTGGGCGGGATGGCGGTGCGCGCCGATCTGACGGTGAGCTTTCACCGCGCCAAGCTGGGCCATGTTCTGGCGGATGGGCCGGCGCATTGCGGGGCGCTGGTGGTGGCCGATATCGGCCTGCGCGGCGATGGCGGCGGGGTGGCGTTGGTTGCACCCCCGTCGCCCGCCGTGATCGACAAGGCCCACCCGACAGGGCAGGGGTTGCACAAGTATGATCACGGTCACGCGCTGATCTTGTCAGGCCCTATGGGCCGCAGCGGGGCCGCGCGCCTGGCCGCACGTGCGGCCCTGCGGGTGGGGGCGGGGTTGGTCACGGTCGCAGCACCGGGATCGGCGATGCTGGAAAACGCCTGCCAGTTGACGGCCATCATGCTGCGGCGCCTGGGGTCCGCGACAGAGCTGGCATCCATGCTGGCGCAGGACCCGCGCCTGAATGCCATTTGCCTTGGGCCGGGCTTGGGGGTGGGGCCGGGTGCGCGTGATCTGGTGGCGGCCGCGCTGGCGCAGCCCGAGCGTGCGGTGGTTCTGGACGCCGATGCCCTGAGCGGTTTCGCCGATGCGCCCCAAGACTTGTTCGATTTGACCCATGCCAACACCGTCCTGACGCCGCACGGCGGGGAATTCGCGCGCCTGTTTCCCGATCTGGCGGCGATGCTGGCGGGCCAACCCGCGCACGGGCCGGCTGCGTCGCGCGTGGATGCCGCGCGGGCTGCGGCAGCGCGCGCGGGATGTATCGTGTTGCTGAAGGGTGCCGACACCGTGCTGGCGGCCCCGGATGGACGCGTGGCTGTTCACGCCGCCATCGGGCCACGCGCGGTGCCATGGTTGGCCACGGCAGGGGCGGGGGATGTCTTGGCGGGCCTGATCACCGGGCTGATGGCGCGGGGGCGGGACGCCTTTACAGCCTGCACCGCGGCCATCTGGCTGCATGTGGAGGCCGCCCGCATCATCGGCCCCGGCCTGATCGCCGAAGATATCCCCGAAGCGCTGCCGCGTGTGTTGCGTGACGTCTTGACGCCGCCCTTGGCCCGCTAGACCGGGGCGATCAACGGATCGGCCGACGCCAGTTCCAGCCCATCGGCGCAAAATACCGCGGGCCGGCCAAAGCGCAGGGCAAATCCGACCACCGGCTTGGTCAGCACATCAAGGCGAATGAAATCCCCGTCGGCAAGCTGCCCGACGGGCACGCAGACCTGGCTTTGACCGTAAAGCGCCTGCGCGCGCCAATCCCGGATCAAAAGACGCTGGGCCGCCGGCAGCCAGAGATCGCGTTCCGGCCGGCCGCCCAGGGCATTTTGGGCGATGGTCACGATCGGCGTGCCCTTTGGCAATTCGATCCGTGCAATCGCGATCACGGGCCGCGGGCCGTGCCGGGTGACAAGCTGGTCGCCGGCATACAGATGCGCGACCGGCAAGGCGCCGTCGCGCGTCATCACGCGGCTGTCGGCCGCGATGGCCACCGGGCTGGCGTGGCACAGGTCATCCACACGCAGCCCGGCTGCGATCGGGGTTATCTGGGTCATGTCGGTACCTGCTCGGTCCGGGGCATCTGGCGTGCCCATGTCTATGGCGTCCGACAATACTGGGCGGCCAACCCGCCTGCCAGAAAAAGCGGCGCGAACCTGATGGAACGGGGGCAGGGTGTGACGCAAAAACAAGGGGTACATGCCGCAACCACACCTCGAAGGCCTTAAAATTGCGTTAAGACGGGGCTTTTCGCGCTCGCACCGCGATGCGCGGTCTGCTAAACGCGGCGGCGTTGCGGGTGTGGCGAAATTGGCAGACGCACCAGATTTAGGTTCTGGCGCCGCAAGGCGTGGGGGTTCAAGTCCCTCCACCCGCACCAAGACACTTGGCGTCGTTGATCGGCGGGTCCACCGAAGATCGCGGCGCGCTGGCAAGGAGCGCGGCATGACGGTGACCCTTTTGGACGGCGGCATGGGCCAGGAGTTGATCCACCGCGCCGGTGACCGCCCCACGCCGTTGTGGTCAACCCAGGTGATGATGGACCGCCCCGGCCTGGTGCAACAAGTTCACGCCGATTATTTCGCCGCCGGCGCTGATATCGCCACGACAAACAGCTATGCGATCCACCGGGATCGTTTGATACCCGACGGGTTGGAGGCGTTGTTCGAACCGCTGCACGCCACCGCCTTGGCCGAGGCGCAGGCCGCCCGTTCCGCCCATGGGCGGGGCCGCATCGCCGGATCAGTGGGGCCCTTGGTGGGCAGCTATCGGCCCGAGCGCCACCCCCAGCCCGACCGCGCCATCCCGCTTTATGCCGAGGTGGTGGGCTTGCTGGCCCCGGGTGCCGATCTGATCTTGTTTGAAAGCGTGGCCTCTTTGATGCATGCCGAGACCGCGCTTGCGGGGGCTGCGCAGGCCGCGACCGGGCGGCCCGTGTGGCTGTCGGTGACGCTGGATGACGGCGATGGCACGCGGCTTCGCTCGGGCGAAGCGGTGGTCGATCTGTTGCCGATCCTCAAGGCCGGCGGGGCCGGGGCCGTGCTGGCCAATTGCTCGATCCCCGAAGCGATGCCCGCCGCGCTTGAGATCTTTGGCCGGGGCGATCTTGCCTTCGGGGCCTATGCCAACGGGTTCACCAAGATCACCCAAGCCTTTCTGGCCGATCGACCCACGGTTGATGCATTGTCCGCCCGCGCCGATCTGGGGCCGGCTGTGTATGCCGATCACGTGATGCGCTGGGTCGAGATGGGGGCAACGATCGTCGGCGGCTGTTGCGAGGTGGGCCCGGCCCATATCGCCGAGATTGCCCGGCGTTTGCGCGCTGCCGGGCTGATGGCGTGATTTCGGCCCTCAACCCCACGCCATCCGAGGGCTTGATCGAGATTTTCGATTGAAAGCGGCTGAATTCATCGCAAAATGCCCGGCATGATCAACAAGCTGGAAATGTTCATTGCCGTCGCCAAGGAATCCCATTTCGGCCGGGCTGCCGAAAGCCTTGGCATCACGCAACCCACCCTGTCGACGGGCATCAAGCAGCTGGAAGACCAGCTGGGCGTGCAACTGATCTTTCGCGGATCGCGCTACGGCGGGCTGACCCCAGAAGGCGCGCGGGCGCTGGTCTGGGCGCGCAAGCTTGTGGGCGATGCGCGCGCCTTTCGCGAGGAAATGCGTGTCAGCCGGCACGGGCTGTCGGGCCATCTGCGGCTGGCCGTCATTCCCACGGCCCTGACCTGGGCGGCGCGGCTGTCGGCCGCTTTTGCGCAGGCCCATCCCAAGGTGCGGTTCACGATCTTGTCAAGAACATCCTCCGAGATCTTGAAAATGCTCGAAAATCTCGAGGTTGATGCCGGGTTGTCCTATATCGACAATGAACCTTTGGGGCGCGTCACAACGGTGCCGATTTACACCGAGCGCTACATGCTCGTCTGCCATGCCGACAATCCGTTGGCGATGCAATCCGACGTGACATGGGCCGATCTTGCTGGTGAAAACCTGTGCCTGTTGACGCCCGACATGCAGAACCGGCGGATCATCAACCAGTGCTTCATGGAGGCCGACGTGACCCCCGATGCGCTGATCGAGGCAAATTCCACCTTGGTTCTAGCAGCGCATGTCGAGCAGGGGGGCTGGGTCACGGTGCTGCCCAGCGACATGGCGCGATTCCTGGCCTCGGGCAAAAGCCTGGCCGTGGTTCCGATCGCGGGACGCCATGTGGAACACAAGGTGGGGCTTGTGGCGCCTTATCGGGAACCGCACACGCCGGTTCTGGACGCGCTTTTGCGCGCGGCACACGACCTGGCCTTGCGCTAGATACGCCCGGCGGTCGTTTTTTGAACCCGATGCGTCGTGGGTGTTTCATTCGGTTTTTTAATCAAACAACGGAATAACGATATTGATTGATGATCGTTCGGCTGGCCTATTCGGGCCATGTTCCGGAGCCTGCCATGATGCCCACAGCCGCCCCGCCCCTGCCCGAAAGGCTGGCCGAAATCCACGCGATCATCGCCGATCACCTGCCGCTGGAGGGGCCGTTGCTGCCCATGTTGCACGCGTTGCAGGGGGCTTTTGGGCATATTCCCGCCAGCGCCCATGCCCCGATTGCCGAGGCGCTGAACATCACCCGGGCCGAGCTGCACGGGGTGATCAGCTTTTACCATGATTTCCGCGACGCGCCGGCCGGGCGGCATGTCATCAAGATCTGCCGGGCCGAGGCCTGTCAGGCACAGGGTGCTGCCGCGCTGTCAGAGGCGGTGCTGGCCAAGCTTGGGCTGGACTGGCACGGCACGACCCAGGACGGGCGGATCACGATCGAGCCGATTTATTGCCTGGGGCTGTGTGCCTGTGGGCCAGCGGCCATGATGGATGGCAAATTGACCGCGCGGGTCACCGCGCAGGCCCTGCTGGCCGAGGTGGGGGCATGAAGATCTACGTTCCCCGCGATGCCGCCGCCCGCGCGCTGGGCGCCGATGCGGTCGCTGCCGCGTTCGAGGCGCTGGGGCATCGGGTCATCCGCAACGGATCGCGCGGCATGATCTGGCTGGAGCCCTTGGTCGAGATCGAGCAAGACGGCGTGCGCCGTGCCTATGGTGCGGTGGCCCCCGGTGATGTCGCGGCAATCCTTGCGGGCCGTGTCGACAGTCTGGGGCCTGTCGAAGACATTCCGTTCTTTGCCCGGCAGACCCGGTTGACCTTTGCACGCTGTGGCCTGATCGATCCCTTGGATCTGTCCGATTACGAAGCCCATGGCGGATGGGCCGGCTTGCGCCGCGCCATGGCGCTTGGCGCGGACGGCATCTTGACCGAGATCAAGGCCAGCGGGCTGCGGGGGCGCGGCGGGGCGGGCTTTCCCACCGGGATCAAGTGGGACACCGTCGCGCGTGCCACGGCGGATCGCAAATATATCGTGTGCAACGCGGACGAGGGCGACAGCGGCACCTTTGCCGACCGGATGATCATGGAGGGCGACCCGTTTTCCGTGATCGAGGGGATGATCATCGCAGGTCGGGCCGTGGGGGCCGACAAGGGCTTTGTCTACATCCGGTCGGAATATCCCGACGCCATCGCGGTGATGACGCGTGCGGTCGCGCTGGCCCGTGATGGCGGTTTTCTGGGGCCTGTGCTGGGCACGGATTTCCGGTTCGACATCGAGATTCGCGTGGGCGCCGGGGCCTATGTCTGCGGCGAGGAAACGGCGCTTTTGAATTCGCTGGAAGGCAAGCGGGGCGTGGTGCGGGCCAAGCCGCCCTTGCCGGCGCTCGAAGGCTTCATGGGCCGGCCCACGGTGGTCAACAACGTGATTTCCTTGGCCACGGTTCCGGTGATCTTGGAAAAAGGCGCCGAATTCTACGCGGGCTTCGGATTGGGCCGGTCACGGGGCACGATGCCCATCCAGATCGCGGGCAACGTGGCGCGCGGCGGGCTGTTTGAGACGGCGTTCGGCATGGCGCTTGGCGAATTGGTGCATGCGGTGGCCGGTGGCACGGCCAGTGGGCGCCCGGTCAAGGCGGTGCAGGTGGGCGGGCCCTTGGGCGCATATTTCGCCCCGGCAAAGTTCGACACGCCCTTTGGCTACGAGGAATTCGACGGGCAGGGCGGCTTGATCGGACATGCCGGGATCGTGGTGTTCGACGATCAGGCCGACATGCGCGCGATGGCGCGGTTCGCGATGGAATTCTGCGCGGTCGAATCGTGCGGGAAGTGCACGCCCTGCCGGATCGGCGCGGTGCGTGGGGTCGAGACGATCGACCGGATCGCGGCGGGCGAGGGTGCGGCGCTGCCCCTGCTGGTGGATCTGTGCCACACGATGAAACATGGGTCGCTCTGTGCGCTGGGGGGGTTCACGCCCTATCCGGTGATGAGCGCGCTGGAACAGTTTCCCGAGGACTTCGGGCTGGTGCAGGAGGCCGCGGAATGAGGCGCGCTGGCCCGATCGGGATGTCGCCGCCTTTGGCGCCGACCGGCCGGGAGCGCTGCCCCCGGACCCCCGGAGTACTTGGAAAGCAAAGATCGGCAGGGAGGCCATAGGGTCATGAAGGATTTCATCATTCCCTGGACGGATGACCGCGACATGGGCACGCCCGAACGGCAGGGCGCGCCGGTCAGCCTGATCATCGACGGCTTCGAGATCACGGTGCCCGAGGGCACATCGGTGATGCGGGCGGCCGCGCTTGCGGGCATCCCCGTGCCCAAGCTGTGCGCCAGCGACAATCTGGAGGCGTTCGGGTCGTGTCGGCTTTGCGTGGTCGAAATCGAGGGCCGGCGCGGCACGCCTGCGTCGTGCACCACGCCGGTTGCCGAGGGGATGGTCGTGCACACCCAGTCCGCGCAGGTCAAACAGATCCGCAAGGGGGTGATGGAGCTCTATATCTCGGACCATCCGCTCGATTGCCTGACCTGCAGCGCCAACGGGGATTGCGAATTGCAAGACATGGCCGGTGCCGTGGGTTTGCGCGATCAGCGTTACCAGCCGCCCGCCTTGGGCATGCGCAGCCATTATGCCGTGCGCGATACCAGTGGGCAGGCCAACCCCGAATACCTGCCCAAGGACGACAGCAACCCCTATTTCACCTATGATCCGGCCAAGTGCATCGTCTGCAACCGCTGTGTGCGCGCTTGTGAAGAGGTGCAGGGCAGTTTTGCCCTGACCATCGAAGGGCGCGGGTTCGAAAGCCGCGTATCGGCCGGGGGGGCGGGGGATGATTTCCTGTCGTCCGATTGCGTCAGCTGCGGGGCCTGCGTGCAGGCGTGCCCAACGGCGACCTTGCAGGAAAAATCGGTCATCGCGCTTGGCACGCCGACGCGGTCGGTGATCACGACCTGTGCCTATTGCGGTGTGGGGTGTTCGTTCAAGGCCGAGTTGAACGGGGATGAGCTGGTGCGCATGGTTCCCTACAAGCACGGCGCGGCCAACCGCGGACATTCCTGTGTGAAGGGTCGGTTTGCCTATGGGTATGCCGCGCATGCCGATCGGATCTTGAAGCCGATGATCCGCGAGCGGATCGAGGACCCGTGGCGCGAGGTGGGCTGGGAGGAGGCGCTGGCCTTTGCTGCCGCCAAGATGCGGGGCATCCAGGATCGGTACGGGCGCAAATCGGTCGGGGTGATCACCTCGTCGCGTTGCACCAACGAAGAAACCTATCTGGTGCAGAAGCTGACGCGCGCGGTGTTTGGCAACAACAACACCGACACCTGCGCCCGCGTGTGCCATTCGCCGACCGGTTACGGGTTGGGCCAGACTTTTGGCACCAGTGCCGGGACGCAGAATTTCGACAGTGTGGCCAAGGCCGATGTGGTGGTGGTGATCGGGGCCAATCCCACCGACGGGCATCCGGTGTTTGCCTCGCGCCTGAAGAGGCGGCTGCGGGCGGGTGCCAAGTTGATCGTGATCGATCCGCGCCGGATCGATCTGGTCAAGACCGCCCATATCGCGGCAAGCCATCACCTGGCCTTGACGCCCGGCACCAATGTGGCCGTGGTCAGCGCCATGGCGCATGTCATCGTGACAGAAGGGCTGCACGATGAGGCGTTTATCCGGGCGCGCTGCGATTGGGACGCGTTCGAGGATTACGCCGAATTCATCCGTGATCCGCGCCATTCCCCGGAAATGACCGAGATGCTGACCGGAGTGCCGGCTGCAGATCTCAGGGCGGCTGCGCGCCTTTACGCCACCGGCGGCAACGGCGCGATCTACTATGGCCTGGGTGTGACCGAACATTCGCAGGGCTCGACGACGGTGATGGCGATTGCCAATCTGGCCATGCTGACCGGCAACATCGGCCGCGAGGGCGTGGGGGTAAACCCGCTGCGCGGTCAGAACAATGTGCAGGGTTCGTGCGACATGGGGTCGTTCCCGCATGAATTGCCGGGCTATCGCCATGTCAAGAACGCCGATGTGCGGGCGATCTTCGAAACCGCCTGGGGGGTGCGCATTGACCCCGAGCCGGGACTGCGCATTCCCAACATGCTGGATGCGGCCGTTTCGGGGCAGTTCAAGGGGCTTTATTGCCAAGGCGAAGATATCTTGCAGTCCGATCCCGACACGCGCCATGTGGCCGCTGGCTTGGCGGCGATGGAATGTGTGATCGTGCATGATCTGTTCCTGAACGAGACGGCGAATTACGCCCATGTCTTCTTGCCGGGATCGAGCTTTCTGGAAAAGGATGGCACCTTTACCAATGCCGAGCGGCGCATCAACCGGGTGCGTCGGGTGATGGCGCCGCGCAATGGGTATGCCGATTGGGAAATCACCCAGATGCTGGCCAACGCGATCTTGAAGGATACGGGCCGCCCGTTGTGGCATTACACCCATCCCGCCCAGATCATGGAGGAAATCGCGGCCACCACGCCGGGGTTCGCGCATGTTGACTACGCGATGCTGGAAGAACGCGGCAGCGTGCAGTGGCCCTGCAACGACGCCCATCCGGACGGCTCGCCCATCATGCATGTCGATGGGTTCGTGCGCGGGCGCGGGCGGTTCATCGTGACCGAATACATCGCAACCGAAGAACGGACCGGCCCGCGGTTCCCGCTGTTGCTGACCACCGGGCGCATCTTGTCGCAATACAATGTCGGCGCGCAGACACGGCGCACCCAGAATTCGGTCTGGCATTCCGAGGATGTGCTGGAAATCCATCCCCATGACGCCGAGGTGCGCGGCGTCAAGGATGGCGATTGGGTCAAGCTTGCCTCGCGTTCGGGCGAAACGGCGCTGCGGGCGCATCTGACCGATCGGGTCAGCCCCGGCGTGGTCTACACCACCTTTCACCACCCCACGACGCAGGCCAATGTGATCACCACCGATTATTCCGACTGGGCCACCAATTGCCCCGAATACAAGGTCACCGCGGTGCAAGTGGGCTTGTCCAACGGGCCAACCGATTGGCAAGAACGCTATGAAGCCCAAGCGCGCTTGTCGCGCCGCATCTTGCCTGCCGCCGAATGAGGGCGAGCCGGTCCATAGCGGCGCGTGCCATGGGGCCCGAGGGGTTGCGCGAGATTGCACGCTCGCTGCCCGAAGAGGTGCCGGTGGCCGTGACCTGCAATGGATCGACGCAGGCGGTGATGATGTGCAGCCCAAGCGATCTGGAAGATTTCGCCTTGGGCTTTGCCTTTAGCGAAGGCTACGCACGCCCCGACCAGATCGAGCGCATCGAGGTTCTGGAGGTGGCGCGCGGCATCGAGGCGCGGCTGTGGCTGGCTGCACCCGCGGCGGCTGCATTGGGCGCCCGGCGGCGCGCGATGCTGGGCCCGGTGGGCTGCGGCCTGTGCGGGATCGACAGCCTCGAGCAGGCGCTGCGCGATCTGCCGCCGGTTCTGGCCCAAACACCGCTCGCGCTGCGGGAAGCGGCCGGTGCGGCCGAGGCGCTGCGCGCGCATCAGCCGTTGCATGATCTGACCCATGCTGTTCATGCGGCTGGATTTCTGGTGCCCGGTCGGGGTATCGTTCTGGCCCGAGAGGATGTCGGGCGGCACAACGCGCTCGACAAGCTGATCGGCGCGGCGCTGCGGGCAGAGATCGACCCTGCCTGCGGCGCCGTGGTCATCACCAGCCGGGTTTCGGTTGAGATGGTGCAAAAGACCGTTCTGGCGGGGTCGGGCATCTTGATCGCGGCGTCGGCGCCCACGGCCCAGGCCCTGCGGCTGGCCGAAGACGCAGGTTTGACGGTGCTGGCCTTTGCCCGGGGTGACCGGTTCGAGATCTTCACCCATCCCCATCGCATGATCGGAGACACGCCCCATGGCAGATGACAAGCTGGTGCGCATGGCCAACCAGATCGCCGCCTTTTTCGCCACCCAGCCGGGCCAGGACCAGGCCGAGCGCGTGGCGGCGCATCTGAAGGATTTCTGGGGCCCGGACATGCGGGCCGCGCTCAAGACCCAAGCCAAGACGCACGGCGACGGGCTGGCCGAGCTGGTACGTCGGGCGCTGCCGCTGATCTGATGGGCGGGCATGGGTTTTCGAAAACCCGTGCGCACGCGGTTTCCAGGCCGCATCCCCCCGCCTAAAGCGCGCGTCGGTCTTGCACAGCCACGCCATCGGCCAGTTGATCGCTGGGGTGTGTGATGATCACATCGCCGGCCGCGAGGCCGCTTTGCACTTCGGCCATGCGCCGGCCCATGCGCCCGATCGCGACGGCGCGTTCGCGGGCCCGGCCCTGTTCGACGACATAGACCCCCCAGCCCCCGTCACGTCGGAACAGCGCGCCCAGCGGCACTTGCAGCGCATGTTCGTTTTCCCATTCGACAATATGCAGCAAGACCGCAAAGCCATGCCCCAGACCGCGGCGTTGGTCGGGTGGGGTGACGATCCGGAACAAGGCCTCGACCCTTTGCTCGGCGATCCCCAGCGCCGAGACGCGCGTCCGGGCGATGGGATCGATCCGGGTCAGCACGGCCTCGATCGGGTCGGGCCCGCCCCACCGTTCGACGATGGCACGGGCGCCGGGTTCGATCCGCACCGCATCGGCCGACAGCAGATCGGCCACGATTTCCAGATCATCGGGATCGCCGATGCTGACCAACGGCGCCCCCGCCGCCACGGGATGTTCGCTGATCGTGGCGATCGACAAGACCACACCGTCGACCGGGGCACGCAGATCGATGCAGCACGCGGGTGCCGGCGTGTCTGACGCCGGGGCGACCAGGCTGGCCTGGGCGCGTGCGCGCGTCGCCTGTGCCATGGCGAGCCGTGCCCGTGCTGCCTGCACCGCCGCTTGCGCCTGCGACAGGCGTTCGGCGATGGTTTCCATCTGGGTGATCGTGGCCACGCCGCGTTCGACCAGGGCACGGGTGCGATCGGATTGCAGCCGGGCAAAGCGTTCTTCGTCTTCGGCCCGGATCAGTTCGGCTTGGGCCAGGTCAACGGCGGCTTCGGCCTCGGTCAGGGCGGCCTGGGCCTGTGCCAGGCTGCGGGTATCAAGAAGGGTGGGGCGCGATGGTTCCACGCGGGCCACAACACTGATGCCCGCCTGCACCCTGTCGCCCACGGCCACCGGGGTGCGCAGGGCGGTGCCGGCAAAGGGGGCGGCGACCTCGTAGATCTCGCGGATGCGGGTTTGACCCTCGGCATCGATCGTGACCTGAAGCGGTGCGTGGCCGATGGTGATCAGATCCACCGCCACGCGGTCTTCGCGCAAGACGATGTAGCCCAGCCCGCCGAAGACCACAGCCCCCACCAAGCCCAGCGTGATGTCGCGGATCGTCCAGCCCATGGGTCTATTCCCTTGTTTTCAAAACGCGGACCAGATCCATCCGATCGATCTGACGGCGCACGATCAGAACCGAAGCGAGGCTTGCCGCCAGCACCACCAGGCTTGCCCAGGCGAAATTCGCGGGCTCCAGCACCAGGGGAATGGCATAGAGATCCGAGGTGAAGCCACGCGACAGCGCCCAGGCGATCCATGCCCCCAACGCCCAGCCCAAAGGCTGGGCGATGACCGCGATCAGCATGGTTTCGCCCACCAGCACCAGGCTGGCCTCGGCCCGCGAAAAACCCATGATGCGCAGGCTTGCCAATTCGCGCGCGCGTTCGGACATCAGGATCCGGGCGGCATTGTAGGCGACCCCCACCGCGATCAGCACCGCGATCACCAGGTAGACCGTGTTCACCACCACCACGTTCTCGCGGATGGTGTCTTGGAAACTTTGGCGGTTCTTGGTCATTTCGATCAACCCCGCGGAGACGGGCATATCTTGCAGGGCGGCGTGCAAATCCACGGTCGCTTGGGGGTTGAGCTGGACATTGGCCACCGTCATCTGCGCACTACGGCGAAACAGGCGGTCGATCGTGTCGATGTCGACATAGGCGCCGAGGCCAAAATATTGCGCGACAAGCCCGCTGACGACCATGTCGTGGCTTTCTCGGCGCCCGGTGTGAAACTGCACCTCGACCGTTTCGCCGACATGCAGGTTCAGTTGCCGCGCCAGTCGGTCTGACAACAAGATCCCGCCCGGTGGCGCCGTGACCGGGTGGCCGGCCGTATCGATGATCTGGCTCAGTTCGGTGTCCGGGGGGCGGGCTTCGATCGAGACGCGTTTTTCGTGGGCGCCGTGGATCAGGGTTGCGGCGTGAAATTGCTGCGGTTCGGCTTGCATCACGCCGGGCAGGCGGCCGATATCGATCAGGGCCGTTTGCGGAATGTCGCCCGTGAACAGGATCATCGCGTCTTGCCGGTAGCTTTGGTTGAAGGCCAGATCGATGATCCGTTCCAGCGCACCGAACATGAAGCCCGACGCGATGACCGCGGCTGTGGCCGCACCCAAGCCCAAGGCCGTCAGCGCGCTGCGCAGGGGCCAACGGATCAGGCTGCGCAGAACCATGATGCTGGTCTGATGCAGTGCCAGGCGCGCCATCCAGCGATCGGCCATCGTGTGACGAAAGGCCGGGGGGGCGGGTGGCTGCATGGCCACGGCCGGTGGCAGGCCTGCGGCCATCAGCGCGGCCCGCAGCGCACCGGCCATCGTGGTGGCGAGCGCCGCCATTCCGGATGCGCCGTAGACCCAGGCAGGCACGCGGAAAATCAGGTAGGGAAAATCGAAGAACTGGGCATATTGGCCCGCCATCGCCCGCGCCAGCAAGCCCCCTGCGCCCCATCCGAGCCCCACCGCGATCATCGCGATCAGGCCGGCCAGAAGCAGATAATGCTGCGCGATCCGGCCATCGGCATAGCCCAAGGCTTTCAGCAGGCCGATCTGGGCCCGGTCCAGCATGACGATCCGGCTCATCACCATGCCGACAAGAAAGGCAGAAATGGCAAAGAACACCGGCGGGACCACCGTTGCCATCGCCCGCAGCTGGTTGATTTCCGTGCTGACGAAGCTGTCGGACAGTTGCCGGTCCCGCCCATAGGCCCCCAGCCCACCATAGGGATCAAGCAGCGTGTCGATCTGATCCAGGATGTCTGGCACAAACGCATCATGTGACAGCCGGAAAGCCAGGTGATTGACCGCACCGGCCATATCGAAGGCGGCGGCCATGTCCGCTTCGGGCAGCCACAAGACCCCGAACCCGGCATTGTCGGGCATCAGCGCGCCGGGCCCGATGGTGTAGATGAATTCGGGACTGACCGCGGTGCCCGTGATGGTCAAGCTGCGGCGCTGACCGTTGATATTGGCCTCAAGATGATCGCCGATGGACAGGCCGTTGGCCTGTGCGAAGGCATCCGAAACCATCGTCTCGCCCATCCGTCGGGGCGGCAAGCCCTGTCGCAGGATCGGTAGATTGAGCAGCGGGTCGTCATCGGCGGGCCATGACAGAAGCTGCCCCATCGCCAAGGCGGTGCGGCCGGGCAGGTTCAAGACCGCCATGCCTTGCACGCGCGGTTCGACCGCGACAACGCCCGTGATCTGGCGCAGTTCATCCACCAGCCGCAGGGGCGCCCGCCGGGTTTGCACAAACACGTCGGCAAAGCGGTTGCGTTCGTAATAGGCGTCGCGGGTGTCGATCAAGGCGCGATGCATGCCAAAAGCGGTCAAAAGGATCGCCACGCCGCAGGCCAGGATCAGGGCAATCGCCAAACCCTGCAGCGCAAGCTTGCGGAAATCGCGGATCAGCAAGATGTCGAGCGCGGTCATGCGGCGCTACCAGCTGATGTGTTCGGGGGACAGGCGCGCGTCGTTGACCGTGACGGCCGCGATCTTGCCATCGGCAAAGTGGATGACGCGGTGCGCCATGCCGCGGATGGCCGCGTTGTGGGTGATGACGATGGTCGTGGTGCCCAGGCTGGCGTTGATATCGGCCAGAACCTTGAGCACGGTCACGCCGGTCTTGCTGTCGAGCGCCCCGGTGGGTTCGTCGCACAGCAGCACCTCGGGCCGCTTGGCGATGGCGCGCGCGATGGCCACGCGTTGCTGTTCGCCGCCAGACAATTCCGCCGGGAAATGGTCGCGCCGCGCCGCTAGCCCCACCCGGTCAAGCGCTTCGGCCGCATCCATGGGGCGGCGCGCGACATCGGTGACAAGCTGCACATTTTCACGCGCCGACAGCGATGCGACCAGATTGTAGAACTGAAAGACAAAACCAACATGATCGCGCCGATAGCGCGTCAGCGCCCGGTCACCCAGCGTGGTCAGGTCGAGATCGCGAAACCAGACATGGCCCGATGTCGCATGATCAAGACCGCCCAAGATATTGAGGAGGGTTGATTTTCCGGATCCCGAAGGGCCAAGCAACACCGCGAATTCGCCCGCGTAGAGCGTCAGATCGACACCGGCCAAGGCGTGCAGCTGGATGCCGCCCGTCTCATAGGTCTTGGTCAGGGCTTCGGTGCGAAAGACGATCTGGTCCGGCATGGTCATGATGGCGGGCGTTGTGACATGCGGCGCAGGCCGCGGCGTTGACCGCCCGCAAATGCGCCGTAGCCCGGCACGCATTGACGCCCGTCATGACGCGCGGGACCAGCGGCCGGTAGGACCCCCAGCATCTGCCCATGATCGCGACCGGAGGCCCGAAATGACCGACGCCCAAGACACGACCCAGCCCATCACGGTGATCGACCTGCCGGAAGCTGTCGGGGTGTTCGACAAGGTCGAAGACCTGCAGGCGGCGATCTATGATCTGAGGACGGTGGGGTTCAGCCGCCATGACATCAGTCTTTTGGGCCGTCAGGGCGTGTTGGAAAAGGAATTGGGCTGGGCCTATTGGCGATCGGACGAGCTGGCCGATGACCCACGCGCACCGCGCGCCGCCTTTGTATCGGAGGATGCCATCGGTGCGCTGGAGGGCAGCATCGCGGGTGGGTTTTTCTACCTTGGGTCCATGATCGCGCTGGCGGCGATGGTGGGGCCGGCCAGCACCTTGGCGGCCTCGGTCGCGGCGGTGGCCATCGGGGGAACGCCGGCCGCGGTCTTGGGCGTTTTGTTGGCGCGCCGGGCGGCGAAACCGCATCGGGATGCCTATGCGCAGCAGATCGCGCGTGGCGGTTTGTTGTTGTGGGTGCGCGTGCGCGACCCGGCCCACGAGGCCTTGGCGGTGAAGATCTTGAAGGGACATTCCGGTCGCGACGTGCATGTCCATGGCTGGAGCCTGTGACAGGCGCCGTGGCCGATCAAACGAAAAAGGGCACGCGCATGGGCGTGCCCTTTTCCAAATCGTGACGATGCGTGCGTCAGAGCAGTTCGATGTTCACGGCGCTTTCGCGGCCATCGCGGCCCTTTTCGAGGTCGAACTTGACCTTCTGGTTGTCGGCAAGCCCGGTCAGGCCGGACCGCTCGACGCCCGAGATATGAACGAAAACATCCTTGGAACCGCCATCGGGGGCAATGAAGCCGTAGCCCTTGGTGGTGTTGAACCATTTCACGGTGCCAGTGGCCATATCCGTGTCTCCTGTCAGTTTCACGCTGCCCGCACCATGCGACAGCCCGGCGTCACCCATGCAAGATCGAGAGCACAAGCTTTGCCGATGGGGCGAAAGACAGGGGTCGATAGAGTAGAGACAGCGCACGAATGTTGCGCTGTTTCGTGCCGAAAGTAAAGGGCCGCCCATTGTCGAGGGCCACCACCGTGGCATTGAGGATATGACCCATGTCATGTTCACGATCGAATCTTGCGATAATCTCGATCCTGTTTGACCCAAGGACTTTGCCGCCATGACCAGCCTGACCGGCACGCCCTATGATGATTTGGTCCTGGGCCAGGAGGCCGAGGTGTCGCGCCTGTGCCGGGCCGAAGACCTGATCGTCTTTGCCCATGCCAGCGGCAATCTGAACCCGATGCATCTGGCAGAGCTCGATGGTGATGGCGATGGCCGGCCCGAGGCGATCGTGCCTGCGGCCTTGGTCGCGGCCATGATTTCGGGCGTGGTGGGCAACCGTTTGCCCGGGCCGGGTTCGCTGTACCTGGAGGAAAGCTTGCGTTTTGTCGGGCGCGCTCAGGCGGGTGACACGCTGCGGTTGCGGGTTCGCGTCACAGAAAAATGCGCCGATCGGGCCGTGCGGCTGAGCGTATCGGCCGATGGTCCGGCGGGCCGCGTGGCCGAGGGCACGGTGACGGTGCGCGCCCCCGATGCCCGGCGTCGCTTTGATGATATCGAGGTGCCGGGGCTTGTGGTGCAGGCGCATCGTCATTTCGACGCGCTTCTGGCCCGCGCCGAAACCTTGCCGGCCTTGCCCACCCTTGTCATCTGCCCCGAAAGCCCGGATGCGGTGCTGGGGGCGCTGCGGGCACGCGATCATGGATTGATCTTGCCGATCTTCGTCGGTGCGCCGGACAAGATCGCCGCCGCAGCCGCCGCCGCGCACGTGCAGGCCGACATCGCCGGGATCGAGATCGTGGCGGTGCCTGACCCGGCCGCGGCCGCGCAACGCGCGGTTGCGATGGTGCATCAGGGTCGGGGGCTGGCGCTGATGAAGGGGCATGTGCACACCGACCAGATGATGCATGCAATCTTGCAAGATCCCGGCGGGCTGCGCACCGGGCGCCGGCTGAGCCATGTTTTCGTGATGGATGTGCCGGGGGTTGACCACCTGTTGTTCGTGACCGATGCCGCCATCAACATCGCCCCCGATCTGGTCTGCAAGCAGTCCATCGTGCAAAACGCCATCGATCTGGCCCGTTCCCTTGGCGTCGATACGCCCAAGGTGGGCATCTTGTCGGCGGTGGAAACGGTCACGGCATCGATCCCGTCGACGCTGGATGCCGCGATCTTGTCCAAAATGGCCGAACGCGGGCAGATCACGGGGGGCGTGGTCGACGGGCCGCTGGCGCTGGACAATGCCGTGGATCTGGGGGCGGCACGCGTGAAGGGATTGACCGGGCTTGTGGCCGGGCGCGCCGATATCCTTGTGGCGCCAAACCTTGAGGCCGGCAACATGATCGCCAAGGAGTTGACGTTTCTGGCCCATGCCGAGGCCGCGGGCGTGGTGATGGGGGCGCAGGTGCCGATCATCCTGACGAGCCGCGCCGACAGCGATGACGCGCGCCTGGCGTCTTGCGCGGTGGCCACGCTTTGGGCCGAGCATGTCCGATGCCGGTGATCGTGACGGTCAATGCCGGGTCGAGTTCGATCAAATGCGCGCTTTACGCCGATGCGCCGGAACCCGCCGAGCAGGCGCGCGTTGAAATCGAGGCTCTGGGGGCCGCCGCCCGGCTGGTGATCGTCGAGGGCGACCGCCGCAGCGACCAGGCCATCGGGCCCGCGGATCATGCCGGCGGCTTTGCCCGGGCGATTGCGGCGCTGCGCGATCTGGTCCGCGGGCGCAAGATTGCCGCGGTCGGCCATCGGATCGTGCATGGCGGGGCCAAGATCGATGGTCCGCGTGTGCTGAGTGATGCCGTTCTGGCCGAGGTGGCCGCCCTTGCACCGCTGGCCCCCTTGCACCAGCCCCACAACATCGCCGGTGTGCGCGCTGCGCAGCAGGCCTTTGGCGGGGTGGTGCAGGTCGGGGTCTTCGACACCGCCTTTCACCGGGGGCACGATCGGGTGCATGACATCTATGCCCTGCCGCGCCGATACCTTGCGCAGGGCATCCGGCGGTATGGGTTTCATGGTTTGAGCTATGCCTTTGTCGCGGCGCATCTGGCCGAACATCACCCCGTTCTGGCCAAGGGGCGGGTGATCGCAGCGCATCTGGGCAATGGCGCGTCGCTCTGCGCGATGCACGATGGTCGATCGGTGGCTTCGAGCATGGGGTTTTCGGCGCTTGACGGCTTGCCCATGGGCACGCGGGTGGGCCAGCTGGACCCCGGCGTGCTGCTTTACCTGCTGGATCAAGGCATGGACAGCGCGGCCTTGACGGCGATGCTGTATGAGCAAAGCGGATTGAAGGGGTTGTCGGGGATCAGCCACGATATGCGGGTGCTGCTGGCCTCGGACGCGCCGGAGGCCGCCGAAGCGGTGGCCTATTTCACCGCCCGGCTGACCCGCGAGATCGGCGCGATGGCCGCTGTTCTGGGTGGGGTCGATGGCTTGGTCTTTACTGGCGGGATCGGGCAGCATGCGGCACCGATCCGGGCCAATGCACTGGCCGGCTTGGGCTTTTTGGGATTGGAGTTGGATGCGGCGGCCAACGCCGCCCACGCGGCCCTGATCCACAAGGGGCGGGTTCCGATCCTTGTCATGGCCACCGATGAAGAGCGCATGATCGCACGGGCCGTGCGTGGCGTGCTCTTGACGCGGGCGGGCGCAGGGTGAAGGTGGGCGCATGCGTCCTGCGGTGATCATCCTTGTCCTTGCCATCGTCGCGCTGGCGGCGGCGGGTCTGTGGTTTCGGATCGTGCCGATGCCGGCTGCGACATGGCATGTCGAACCCGCTGAGGTGCCCCCCCCGGATCGCCCGAATTTTGATCTGCGGGTCGGTGATGGGGCCCCGATCTTGCCGGCAAGCCCCGCGGTCGTGGCCGCCCGGCTGGAGACGATTGCCCGTGCCGATGGGGCGCGCCACATCGGTGGGGATGCGGCATCGGGCCATGTAAGCTATGTGGTCAGGTCGCGCCTGATGGGATTTCCCGATGCGATCTCGATCCGGTTGGTGCCGGTGGCCGAAGGCACGCGGCTGGAGGTGTTTTCGCGCGCGCGGTTCGGCTATTCGGATATGGGCGTGAACGCTGCGCGCATCGATCGTTGGCTTGCCGCGCTGCGCGCGCAGACGGCCCCTTGACCGCCGGCCCTTGCACGGTCACATCGCCATCATGTTGCCGCAGGACCGCCTGATCCAGATCACCGAACGCTTCGAGTATCTCGAGGCGCGGCTGAACGCGGGCCCGGAGGCATCCGAGATCGCCCGCATCAGCCGCGAATACGCCGAGCTCAAGCCCGTGGTGACCCAGATCGCGACCTGGCGCCGCCTGTTGGCCGATATCGCCGAGGCCGAGGCGATGTTGGGCGATGCCGAGATGCACGCGCTGGCCGCCGACGAATTGCCGCGATTGCGTGCGGCGCTGCCGGCGGCGGAAAAGGCGCTGCAATTGGCGCTGTTGCCCAAGGATGTCGCCGATGGGCGCCCCGCCATGATCGAGATCCGCCCCGGCACCGGCGGTGATGAGGCGGCGCTGTTTGCCGCTGACCTCTTGCGGATGTACATGCGCCATGCCGAGGCAAAGGGCTGGCAGCTGGAGATCGTCGATTTGCAGCAGACCGAATTGGGGGGCATCCGCGAAGTCACCGCGCGGATCGAGGGCGAAGGGGTCTTTGCGCGGCTGAAGTATGAATCCGGCGTGCATCGGGTGCAGCGCGTGCCGGAAACGGAATCGGGGGGGCGCATCCACACCTCGGCGGCGACGGTGGCGGTTCTTCCCGAAGCGGATGCGGTGGAAATCGACATCCCGGCCAGCGATATCCGCATCGACACGATGCGGTCGTCCGGCGCGGGCGGTCAGCATGTGAACACGACGGATTCGGCGGTGCGCATCACCCATTTGCCCAGTGGGATCGTGGTCACGAGTTCCGAGAAATCACAGCATCGCAATCGAGAGATCGCGATGCAGGTCTTGCGCGCCCGGCTTTACGACCAGGAACGGCGTCGCGCCGCCGAGGCGATGGCCGCCGATCGGCGTGCACAGGTCGGCACCGGCGATCGGTCCGAACGGATCCGGACCTATAATTTCCCGCAAGGGCGGATGACGGATCATCGGATCAACCTGACGCTTTACAAGCTTGACGCGGTCATGAACGGCGATCTGGACGAGGTCATCGATGCGCTGACAGCCGATGCGCAGGCGCGGCTTTTGGCCGAAATGGATGGCTGACACATCGCGCTCGCGCCGGTTTGGGGCGTGGATGGTGCGAATGTGCGTATGATGCGAAAGATGAAAGCAGGGGTGCGAGGATGACGGTGAGCGGTTGGCTGGCACAGGCTGCGCCGCGACTTGGCGCGATCATCGGGCCCGAGGCTGCGGCGCGCGAATTGCGGTTGATGCTGATGGCGGCCACCGGTTGGACGGCTGTGCGATTGGGCGTATCGGGAGCGGACGATCTGCCCCGGCCCGCCCGCACCTTGGCCGATGCGATGCTGGCGCGGCGCCTGTTGCGCGAACCCATGGCGCATATCTTGGGTGAATGGGGCTTTTACGGGCGAATGTTTGGCGTCAGCCCCGCGACATTGGTGCCGAGACCGGATACCGAAACCTTGGTGGATCTGGCCTTGGCGGAAGATTTTTCGCGGTTCATCGATCTTGGAACCGGAAGTGGCGCAATCGCGGTGACGCTGTTGGCCGAGCGGCGCACGGCGCAGGGGCTGGCCAGCGACCTGTCTGCCGGGGCGCTTGCCGTGGCCGCCCGGAATGCGGCGCGACATGGCGTCGAGGGCCGGATCGATTTCGTGCAGGCCGACTGGTGGGAGGGCATAACCGGGACATTTGATCTTGTGGTGTCGAACCCGCCCTATGTGACGGACGCCGAATATGTGGATCTGGCGCCCGAGATCACCCGTTGGGAACCGCGCGCGGCGCTGACGCCGGGCGGCGATGGCTTGTCGGGCTATCGCGCGATCCTGGCGCAGATCCATCGCCATCTTGCCCCGGGCGGGCGTTGCCTGGTCGAGATCGGCGCAGGCCAAGGTGATGTGGTGGCCGGTCTGTTTCGTGGGGCCGCACTGACCGATGTGGAGGTTCATGCCGATATCAACGGCAAGGACCGGGTCGTATCCGGTCGCCGCGCGGTTCGCAGGGAAAATGGCTGATCCGGCGGATTTGGTGCCATTCTGGCCCTGTTTGGCGAAAAACCGCAGGCTTGGCATCAGAATTCCGGTAGAGGGGTCTTGTCAGGCGGCGCGGCGCGTGCTTATTCAAGCGCGCGGATGGGGCGGGCAGATGACCGGCCCCCGCAAGCCTACCTCACATTCCGTACCGCCACGCGCCAAGCGCCGGTACGGGTGACGAGCGTTTCCGCCCCTTGCGGTCGGACCGCTTCCCACCCAGGACAACTGGAACCGTAAACAGCACATGAGATCATCGAAGAACCGCTCGCGGTCCAAGGGGAACCGCAATCGCTCGGTCGGCAACATCGTCAACCGCGTGTTCGATTCATCCGGGCCCGAGGGCAAGGTGCGCGGCACCCCCCAGCAGATCATCGACAAGTACAATCAGCTCGCGCGGGACGCCCAGCTGAGCAATGATCGCGTGGCGGCCGAAAATTTCCAGCAGCACGCCGAGCATTATCTGCGTATGTTGGCAGAAGCCATGCGCGAGCAAGAGGCCCGCAACCCGCAGATGCAGGGCGGTGGCATGCGCGACGGCGACGAGCGCGCCGAGGGTTATGGCTATGGCGATGCCGGGACGCCGCCCGCGCAGCCCCATTTCCAACACCATTTCCAGCCTCCGCCGCCGCGCCAGCCGCGCGTCGAGGTCGAGATGCCCCGCCCGTCAGAGCCGGCCGGAAGCTTCGACGCGGTGATCGATGCCGCCCCCGAGGCAGAGGGTGGTCTGGTCGACACGCCCGAGGCCGCGCCAAAGGCAAAGCGCAGCCGGTCGCGCCGCCCCAAAAAACCCGGTGAGGCCCCGCAGGATCAGGGCGATGATGCATCCACCGACGGCAACCCCCAGGAAGCCGCTGAGTAAGGCCTAGCCCGCCACAGCGCGGGCAAGGGCACAAAACCCTTCAACGGACACCTGTTCGGCGCGCTCGGTCGGGTTCAGCCCGGCGGCGCGGATCCGGTCTTCGATATCCGGTGTCAGGCCCTTGAGCGCGGCGCGCAACATCTTGCGGCGCTGGTTGAAGGCCTTGGCCACCACGCGTTCCAGCACGGCCGGGTCGGCGGGATAGCGCGGGGCGGGCAGCGCGGTCAGGTGAACGACGGCCGAATGGACCTTGGGGGGTGGGCTGAAGGCTTCGGGCGGCAAGGTCAGGGCGATGCGCGCGCTGCTGCGCCATTGGGCGAGAATGGCCAGACGGCCATAGGCCTTCGACCCGGGCGCTGCCACGATCCGATCGGCGACTTCGCGTTGGAACATCAGGGTCAAGGACTGCCAAAGCGGCGGCCAGCTGGGCGGCGTCAGCCAGCGCACCAAAAGCTCGGTTCCCACGTTGTAGGGCAGGTTCGAGACGATCTTGACCGGAGGGGTCAGCTGCGCGGACCAGTCAAGCGCCAGCGCATCGCCCTGGATCACGCGAAGACGGTCGGGATAAGCGGCGGCGATCTGATCGAGCGCGGGCAGGCAACGGGCGTCTTTTTCCACCGCCAGAACCCGGCGCGCGCCTTCGGCAAGCAGACCGCGTGTCAGCCCGCCGGGCCCGGGGCCCACCTCCAGCACGTCACAGCCTGTCAGGTCTCCCGCGGTGCGCGCGATCTTGGCCGTCAGGTTCAGATCGAGCAGGAAATTCTGACCCAGCGCCTTTTTGGCCGACAGCCCGTGGGCGGCAATCACGGCCCGCAGCGGCGGAAGGGTGTCGATCGCGCTCATGCCGTGGCCCCGCATGGGGCAGGTGGATGCAGATCAGCCAAGGAAAACGCCCATCACCACCGAGATCAGACCCAGCACGGATATCAGCAGCGCCCCCATGTTGACGGCCACGATCCGCTGCAGCCGGCTGCGCAAGGCGTCATCGGCCAAGCCGGCGCGTTTCGCGGCCACGGCCGCCCATATGCAATACCCCAAGATCGCGATGCCGATCAGCGCCAATCCGGTTCCGACGTAGACAAGGGCAACCATGCGCATGATCCTTTCGGCCGCGTCTGGCGTTCGACCTAAGCCGCCGCGCCGGCGCTGGCAAGGGTTGTGGCGGGTCGGGCAGGGCGCTACAGGCAGGGCAACCAAGACCCCATAGCTTTGCGAGCCCGATGATGGATGTGACCGAGACCGAAACCGCCGACCGCCCCGACAGCTACCGCGTGACAGCCGATGAGCTGCGCCAGTTCATCGAACGCATCGAGCGGCTGGATGCCGAGAAAAGGGACATCGCCGACCAGCAAAAAGAGGTCATGGCCGAGGCGAAAGCGCGTGGATATGACACCAAGGTGATCCGCAAGCTTATCGCCCTGCGCAAGCGCGAACCCGACGACATCGCAGAAGAAGAAGCGGTGTTGGAAATGTACAAGGAAGCGCTTGGGATGCGATAGGCAGGCCATCGCGCGTGGCGGTGTTGGATCGGGCGCAAGATCAGGCGTGCGTTGAGCCCGGTGATGCGCCCCGCGATACTTGCACGCGTGATCTGCATGGCGTATGCCAAGCCCGGTTGCCCCTATAGCTCAGCTGGTAGAGCATCTGATTTGTAATCAGAGGGTCGGGAGTTCGAGTCTCTCTGGGGGCACCATTTCGCCGCTTAGCGTTTCTTGTTGCCGCGTTGCGTGGGGCGACTTTCCGGCCAGTCTGCTGCGGTGATTTCTGACGTTTTGCCAATTTGCCATGGACTGAGGTCGCGCGCGCGGTAGGTTGGGCTTGGTTGATCCGTGATCGGGATGGGTTGGCCGCTCGGGAACGCCGTGCGTATGCGTTGTTTTCGGTTTTGCGTCGGCGTCGATGGCAGATCGGAGTGCGCGGAATTGGGACGTGAAAGACCGCCCTTGCAAGACCTTGCCTGGCGTCTTTGCCTTCTGCTGCCCCTGTTGGTGCTGGTGCCCGGGTGCGGTGGTGGTGGGGGTGGTGACACGGGCGGGGATGATGAAACCGGGGCCAGCCCCCCGTTGGACGATACGGTTTCAGATACCCTTTTCAGCCGGTTTTTCGTCGAAAGCTTTGCGCCATTCGAGGCGGCAGCGCAGCATTTGATCACGCAAGATCTTCGTTACCTGTGTCAGGATATTGCGTGGTTTTTCGATACCAATCTGGATGGTGTCCAAGATCCGGCGTCCGAGCCGACGCGCAACACCTATCCCTTGCAGACGGCGGGCGTGCATTATGCCCATGCCGCCGGGTTGTCCGGTGTCGGGCAGACCATCGGCATCATCGATGACGGGTTCTTGACCGGGCATGAAGCGTTTGCAGGCAAGACCATCGCCTTGGCGGGGGCAAACGCAACATGGGATCATGGCACGCAGGTGGCATCGGTTGCCGCCGGGCAAGCGTCAAGCATGATCGGCGTGGCGCCCGGTGCCGATCTGGTCCTTGGAAGCTTTGGGAGCTTCGCGACGGCGGCGGCGGGCACCCGGTTGGCCGACCTGAGCGGGGCGGTTGCGCTCAACAATTCCTGGGGGTTCGTCAACACCCCCGTGGGGCAGGCCAGCTATGACGCGGTTTTCGCAGATGCCACCGCACAAGATTACCTGGTGGCTTTGCGTGATTATGCGACGGACGGGGTGGTGATTTTTGCCGCCAGCAATGATGCGGGGGATGTGTCGGCCGGCCTTATGGCCGGGCTGCCCGTCATCGAACCGGGGCTGGAGGCTGGATGGCTTGCCGCCATCAACGGCGAGGTCACGCTTCAGGGCGATGATATTGTCGCCGCAGAGCGTCTTTCGGCGGCCTGCCTTGAGGCGGCGCGCTGGTGTTTGGCGGCCGAAGGCACCTGGATCGGGGCTGTCGCGCGGCCCAATGGCACGAGTTACGCGCTGGCCACCGGAACCTCGTTTGCGGCACCGATGGTGGCTGGGGCGATGGCGCTATTGGCCGAGGCCTTTCCCGATTTGACGCCACATGAGCTGCGGCTGCGGCTGCTGGCATCGGCCGACAATGATTTCGCGGGCTTCAATCCCTCCGCAACGATGGAACTGGCGCCTGGGTTTTCACGCGCGATCAGCGACGAGTGGGGGCATGGGTTTCTTGATGTCAAGGCCGCGCTCTTGCCGATCGGCCCGACAACGCTGAACCTTGCCGGCGGTGGGGTTCACGACATCGCACAGCCCTTGGTGATCGAGGGATCGGCCACGGGTGACGCGGTCGCCCAAGCGCTGCAGGGCTTGCCGGTTGCCGTGTCAGACGTGTTTCAGGCTGGGTTTTCGGTGCCTGCGCAGGTCTTGGTCGCCGCGCGGGACCCGCGCACGGCGGCTGATCTTTTGGCCGACAGTGACGATGGGGCGATCCTGCGCCGCTGTTGTGGGTTGGGGGCCTATTTTCCGCAAAGTCGCCTGTTCGGGATCGATACGCGGACGGCAACGTTGGGCGTGATGGTGCCGGCAGCGGCTGGCACGCCTTCGGGGTTCGGCATGTTGGTGGGGCGCAGCTTTGACAGCGCGCTTGGGCGGGCGAGCTTGGGTTTCGGGATGGCAGAGGACAGTGGCACCTTGTTGCCGCGTGGTCTGGCGGTTGGGCAGGGGCTTTCAATTGCCGGCGAGATGGAACTGGCCACCCGCATCGGGGGAAAGATCGATCTGACGCTTGCAGCGGGCTACGGCACAACAGCATCGCACCGGTCTGTCGCGTTCAATTCGGGCAGCGTGACGCTGGGGTCGGGCGGTGTTTTTTCGGCGTCAGATCACGTATCACTTTCCGTGGGCCTGCCCGTTGCGGTCGCCAAGGGACAAACAAGCCTGACCTTGCCGATCGCCACCCGCAGCGGGGCGGCGGAATTTCGCGACATTTCCATCGATCTTGCCCCGCCGGCGCGGGAAATCCGATTTGGCCTGTCCTACACCTATCGGATCGGGGATCAGGCGGGTTTGCAGGCAAGTTTGGCGCATGCGCAAAACCTTGGCCATGTTGCGGGCCGGTCAGGCAGTGCGGCCGTGGTCGGGGTGCAAGTGCGGTTCTGATCGGCACGCTGAGGGCACAGGGTCGTGCTAATTTTTCACAATGTCAGGGCGCGGTGCCTGTTGGGG
>JBEAQJ010000021.1:0-65033 GCA_041163945.1 Pseudomonadota bacterium | reverse complement strand
TGGGCCTGCCCATCGCCGAGGCGGTGGTGACCAGCCGCGGGGGTCGGCTTGACATCACCCCGCAAAATGCCCCGAACGCCGGCCTGACCGTGACCGTGACGCTGCCCCTGTCGGAACCGCTATCGGAAGCACCGTCCGAACAGCCTTTCGATTCACCGCCAGAAACGCGGGCCACCCCGGCCGCGGGCCCGCGGACAGAGGGCAAACCGCGCAAACCCTCGCGCCGGACCCCAAGGCCCGACGCGGCCGCCTGACCGCCCTGCCCCTACCCCGACCTAGCGGCCGATGGCATAGGCCTGCATCAGGCGCGGTGTGGCGGCGGCCTTGAGCATGCCATCGCTGTCGCGCGAGGCGGCGGTCAGCCGCCCCACGGCCCAAGGTTCCGACACCTCCAGGGCATGGCCGCGCGCGCGCAGATCGTCCAGCACCGCATCGCCAAAGGCTGGCTCGACCATCAGATGACCGGGCTTTGTGCCGCGCGGATAGAACGAGGATTGGAAATGCGCCGTGTGAAACAGCGGCGCGTCGATCCCTTCTTGCAGGTTCAGCCCGGCATGGGCCAACCGCAGGAACAAGATCAGTTGCCATTGATCCTGCTGATCGCCGCCCGGCGTGCCAAAGGCAAGCTTGCGCCCATCGGTTTGCGCCATCGACGGCGACAGCGTCGTGCGCGGGCGCCGCCCCGGTGCCAGCGATGTCGCCAAGCCCTCTTCCAGCCAGAACATCTGGGCCCGGGAATTGAGCGGCATCCCCAGCCCCGGAATGACCGGCGAGGATTGCAGCCACCCCCCCGAAGGCGTGGCCGACACCATGTTGCCCCAGCGATCGATGACATCCAGATGCACGGTATCGCCGCGCTTCTCGCTCAGATGCGCCATGGTGGGTTCCCCCCCGCCCATGCCGGGGCCCCCGGTCAGGTCGCGGGCGGCACGCGCCACGGCGGCCTGGGCCAGGGGCTCATAACCCGCGATATGGCCCGGCCGCTGTTCATACGAGGCCTGCGGCCCGATCAGGGCCCGGCGCGTGGCGGCATATTTGGCCGACAGCAGCGTGTCGACCGGCACATCGGTAAACAGCGGGTCGCCGTAATAGGCCTCTCGATCGGCGAACGACAGCTTCAACACCTCGGTCACGCTGTGCACGAAGTCGGCGCCGCGGTGATCCATCGCGGCGATGTCGATCCCCGACAACGTCATCAGCGATTGCAAAAGCGTGGGCCCTTGCGTCCAGACGCCGGGTTTCCAGACGGTCCAGCCATGGTAATCCACGCTCAGCGGATCTTCATATTTTGCCGTCCAATCGGCCATGTCCTGGCCCGTCAGCACGCCCTTGCGCCGCCCGCCCGCCGCATCCATCACACAGGCATCCGCCAGATAGGCATCGATCGCATCGGCGATGAACCCCTGGTAAAAGGCGCGCTGCGCCGCGTCGATCTGGGCGGCGCGCGTGGGGGCGGTTTCGGCCTCGGCCAGAAGCCGCTCCCAGGTGTCGGCCAGTGCGGGGTTGGCAAACAGGCTGCCTGGTTCGGGCACGCGGTCGCCCGGCATCCAGGTGGCCTGCGAGGTGGGCCATTCCTGCCGGAAGAAATCGGTCAGCCCCGCAATGGTGTGCGACACGCGCGCCAACATCGGATGACCATGCCGGGCGTAAAAGATCGCGGGCTCCAGAATATCGCGCAACGGCAGCGTTCCATGATCGCGCAGCATCAGCATCCAGGCGCCAAAAGCCCCCGGCACAACCGTTGCCAACAGCCCGGAACCGGGCACCATGCTCAGCCCCTCGGCCCGGTAATGCGCGATGGTGGCCCCCGCGGGCGCCGTGCCTTGGCCGCAGATCACCACGGGGGCGTCGGCCCCCGCCAGGCGGATCATCAACGGCATGTCGCCCAAGGGGCCATTCAGATGCGGTTCCACCACCTGAAGCGCAAACCCCATGGCGGCGGCTGCATCAAAGGCATTGCCGCCCTGTTCCAAGATCTTCATCCCCACGGCCGAGGCGATCCAATGGGTCGAGGTCACGACGCCGAAGGTGCCGGCGATTTCGGGGCGCGTGGTAAAGCTCATGGCTGGGTCCGTTCTGTTGTGAAACCGCGGGGGTGGGGCCGCCCATGGCGGTTGCGCGGATCGATGGCATTGGGCCCATTGGCACAGACCCGAATCGCGCCGCGATATTGGTCATGCGCCCCGGGGGCGGCAAGCGATTCCCGAACCGCCACGCGGCACCCTTTGGGGCCGCGCTCGGCGCCAGCCGTCCAACGACCGCCATTTGCCGCCTTATGCCGCCTTGGAGGGGGGGCAGGCTTGCGCTAGCGTCCGCCGGGAATCAGACCCGCCCCGGGGTCTGCCCATCCCACGGAGACGTCGACATGACACGGAATATCGCCGCGACACTGGCAGCCGCCGCGCTGGCCCTGGGCATCGGCACGGGCGGGGCCACGGCGCAAGAGGTGACGCTGCGCCTGCACCAGTTCCTGCCGCCGCAATCGGCCGTTCCGGCCCATATCCTCGATCCTTGGGCCGATGCGATCGAGGCCGCTTCGGACGGGCGGATCGAAATCCAGCGGTTTCCCTCGATGCAGCTGGGCGGCAGCCCGCCGCAGCTGATCGATCAGGTGATCGACGGCACGGTCGACATCGTCTGGACCCTGCCGGGCTACACGCCGGGCCGCTTTCCCCGAACCGAGGTGTTCGAACTGCCCTTCATCATCACCGGCGGCAACGCCGAGGCCGCAAGCCGCGCCTTTTGGCAGCTGGCCGAAGAAACCATGATGCAAACCGATTTCGCCGATCTGCATGTGCTGGGGCTGTGGGTGCATGGGCCGGGGGTGATCCATTCCAAGACCCCGATCACGGATGTGGCCGATCTGGCCGGCGTGAAGCTGCGCGCCCCCACCCGCACCACCAACATGATGCTGTCGGCGCTGGGCGCCACCGCCATCGGCATGCCGGTGCCCGCAGTGCCCGAAGCCTTGAGCCAAGGGGTGATCGATGCCACCGTCATCCCGTGGGAGGTGACGACATCGCTGCGCGTGGCCGAGCTGGTCGATCATCATACCGAATTCGGCGGCGAGGCGCTGTATGCCGCCACCTTTATCCTGGCGATGAATCCCGACAGCTATGCCGCCCTGCCCGCCGATCTGCGCGCGATCATCGATGCCCATTCAGGGCTGGAATTTTCGGCCAATGCCGGCCGCGTGCAGCAAGACTACGACGCACCCGGCCGGGCCATGGCCGAGGATCGGGGCAACACCATCATCACCCTTGCGCCGGACCAGGTGGATCTTTGGCGCGCCGCCGCCGCGCCCACGATCCAGACCTGGATCGCCGATCTGACCGCATCTGGCATCGACGGGGCGGCGCTGGTCGATCGGGCGCGCGCGCTGATTGCGGAAAACATGCCTGCGAACTGACCCGACATCGGGCGATGGCCATGCCCGCCATGGCCCGCTATATCGCGCCACAGATCGCACCCAACCCCGAACGGAAGGTCCGCGTGGCATGCAAACCCTTGTGACCCGCGCCGCGCAGATGATGGCGCTTTTGGGTGGGCTGGTGCTGTGCGCCCTGGTGGCGCTGACCTGTCTCAGCGTGCTGGGCCGCGGGCTGAACAGCCTGGGCCACAGCGATGGCCTGGCGGGGCTGGCCCCCGGCCTTGCCGCCTGGCTGACCGCCCACACCGGCCCGGTGACCGGCGATTACGAGCTGATCGAGGCCGGCATGGCGTTCGCGGTCTTTGCGTTTTTGCCCATCTGCCAGCTGCGCGCCGGGCACGCGACGGTCGATCTGGTGACCCGCAACCTGCCGCGTCGGGCCAACGACGCGCTGATGGCGCTGTGGGATGGGGTTGTGGCGCTGATCCTCGGGGTGATCGCGTGGCGGCTGTTTCTGGGCTTTGCCGAAAAGCTCGACAATGGACAAACCACCTTTTTGTTGCAGATGCCGGTCTGGTGGGCCTACGGGGCAAGTTTTGCGGCGGCGGTGGTTGCGGGGCTGGTGGGGCTTTGGGTCAGCGCCGCCCGTGTGCTGTCGCTGATCGATGGCCGGGATCGCGTCAACGCCCACGATGGGGCCGAACCATGAGCCTGACGGCGCTGGGGCTTTGGTCGTTTCCGGTGCTTTTGGCGCTGATCTTTCTGCGCGCGCCGATTGGGGCGGCGATGTTTGGCGTGGGGTTTGTCGGGTTGTGGCTGGCCACCGACAGCCCCGGCATGGCGCTGAACCTGCTGAAAGGCGAAAGCTACGCCACCTTTTCCAGCTATTCGCTGTCGATCATCCCGATGTTCTTGCTGATGGGGCAGTTCGCGACCCTGTCGGGGATGTCGGGGGCGCTGTTTCGTGCGGCCGAAGCCTGGTTGGGTCATCGGCGGGGCGGGCTGGCCATGGCATCGGTGGGGGCCTGCGCGGGCTTTGGGGCGATCTGCGGATCATCCTTGGCCACCGCCGCCACCATGGGGCGCGTGGCCCTGCCCGAATTGCGGCGTCATGGCTATTCAGGCGGGTTTGCCAGCGCCACGCTGGCGGCCGGCGGCACGCTGGGGATCTTGATCCCGCCGTCGGTGATCTTGGTGATCTATGCGATCTTGACCGAACAAAACATCGCCGCGCTGTTTTTGGCGGCCTTTGTGCCGGGGCTTCTGGCCGCCATCGGCTACATGATCACCATCGCGATCTATGTTCGCGTCCACCCCGACAGCGCCGGCATCAAGCACCGCGTGCCCTACCCCGACCGGCTGCGCGCGCTGGTCCAGATCTGGCCCGTGATCGCGGTCTTCGGGCTGGTGGTCGGTGGCATCTATGCCGGCTGGTTCACCCCCACCGAAGGGGCGGCCGTGGGGGTGGCGGGCATGGGGCTGTTGGCCTGCCTGCGCGGCCGGATGAGCTGGGCACTGTTTCGCGAAGCGGTGTTGAGCACGGCGGTGTCCAGCGCGATGATCTTTTTCATCATCCTGGGCGCCAAGCTTTACAATTCCTTCCTGGCGCTGACCCAGTTGCCGCAAGACGTGTCGCTGTGGGTGGCCAGCCAGGGCTTTGCGCCCTTGACGGTGCTGGTCGTGATCTTGCTGATCTATCTGATCATGGGCTGCGTGATGGACAGCCTGTCGATGATCTTGTTGACCATTCCGATCTTTTGGCCGGTGATGGCGGGGCTGGATTTCGGGTTGATCAACCTGATCGACATGCAGACCGCGCGCCTGGCCCAAGGCATTGCCGACGGGGTGGCGATGGCCCCCGACCTGCTGGCGGCCGCCCAGGCCAAGCTGGCCGACGGGATCGCACTGGGGCGCGACGAATTCCGCGCGCTCGGCCTGCGGCCGGTGACCGAGGCGATGCAGGCTGATGCCAACACCACGCTGACCGCGATCTGGTTCGGGATCTTGGTGCTGATCGTGGTCGAGGTGGGCCTGATCACGCCGCCGGTGGGCATGAACCTGTTCATCATCAACGCGCTCGACAAGACCACGCCGATCACCGCGACCTATCGCGCCGTTCTGTGGTTCGTGACATCCGACATCATCCGCGTGGCGCTATTGGTGGCCTGTCCCGGCATCACGCTGTTCTTGCTGCGCTAGGCGGCCCGGTCACGCGGAATAGCGCGTGGCGCCCCGGCGGCGTTCGTCCACCGGTTCGCCCATGACGATCGCGTGATGGGCGCGCTGGTCGCAATTGGCCCGCGGGCAGATGCGGCAGTTGATGCCGATCTCGGTCACGGGCGCCTGCCCCAAGGCCAATGTTTCGCCATACCCCACCGCGCCGATATGTTCGACGGCACAGCCCATGGCGACGGCCAGCCGCACATCTTGGGTGTGGCGGGCAAAGCTGGGGCGGTCGACGGTGCGCGAAAAGACGAAAAACCGGCTTTGGTCGGGCATTTCCACCACCTGCGGCACGATCCGTCCGGGCATGCGGAAACAGGTGTGCACCTCAAGGCGCGGACAGGCGCCACCATGTTCGGCCAAGTGGAAATCGGTGGCGTTGAACCGCTTGGTGACATTGCCCGCCTTGTCGATGCGCAGGAAAAAGAACGGCACGCCCAGGGCGCCGCGCCGCTGCAAGGTCGTGGCGCGGTGACAGGCCTGTTCGAAGCTGACGCCGAACCGGGTCGCCAGATGGTCGAAATCATAGCGGCTGGCCAAGGCCTCGGACAGGAAGGGGCCATAGGGCATCAACACCGCGGCGGCGAAATAATTGGCCAGCTCCACCCGGCAGCGCGCGCGCCCGTGCGGGTCTGACAGACCCGATTCCGACAACAGCCCATCGATCACCCGGCTTTGTTCGATAAGGCCCGCCACATGCACCAGCTGAAACACCCGGTTGGGATGATCAAGCGCCTCGGACAGCAAGATCAGGCGGCGGCGTTCGTCGTATTCGCGCAAGGTGCCGGGCATTTCGGCCACCGTCATCAGCTGCACCCGCACGCCCAGCCGATCCAGCAGGCGCTGCTTGAGGGCGGCGTAAATATCATCGCTGGGCGGCGGCGGCGCGGCCCAGAACGCTTCGGCCGCCTCTTCCAGCGCGGCGAAATGGTTGCGGTTCTTGCGAAAGAAATTGTGCACCGTGGCCTCGGGGGCGCTGTGCAGCAAGGCGCCCGCCCCTTCGCCCGCCTCGGCCATGCTGAGCAGCTGATCGCTGGCCGCGAGATAGGACCGATGCAACCGCAAGAAACAGGCCGCAAGATCCGGGGCATGGGTCAGCGCCGCGCGCATCTGCGTCAGATCGGGGCGGTCGCCCTCGAAAATCGGATCGGCCAAGGCCGCACGCAGATCGGCCAGATGCGCTGTTTCATCATCTTCGACGATGTCGCGCCATTCCACGCCATAAAGCTCGAACAGCTTCAGCATCACCGGAACGGAAATGGAGCGTTCGTTCTTTTCCAACAGGTTGACGTATGACGTCGAAATGCCAAGCGCCTTGGCCATCTGTGCCTGGGTCTGGCCATGTTCGATGCGCAAACGCCGCAAACGCGGACCCACGAAGGTTTTCATGCTGTTTGACCCATCATTTACATTTTCACAAAATGCATAGCATGTAAAAGGCTGCATTTACAGCAGGACCCGCAAGAATTTTGCGATCGCCCGCCCCTGCCCCATGATCTGTCACAACCCAAACAGGACAGAACCCATGCGCAGCGGTCAGAACCAGCTTTTCATCCCCGGCCCCACGAACATTCCCGAAGCGGTGCGTCAGGCCATGAACGTGCCGATGCAAGACATGCGCGCCCCCGATTTCGGCGCGCTGACGCTGCCCATCTTTGCCGATCTGAAACAGATCCTGCGCACGGACACGGGCACGGTGATGCTGTTTCCCGGATCGGGCACCGCCGCCTGGGAAGCGGCGATCACCAACACGCTGAACCCGGGCGACCGGGTGCTGATGGCCCGTTTCGGGCAGTTCTCGAAACTCTGGGTGGAAATGGCCGAGCGTCTGGGCCTTGATGTCGAGGTGATCGATGTGGCCTGGGGCGCGGGTGCGCCGGTCAATGAAATCGCGCGCAGGCTGGGCGCCGATCGCAGCGGCGCGATCAAGGCAGTCTTCGTCACCCATAATGAAACGGCCACCGGCGTCACATCGGATGTGGCGGGCGTGCGCCGCGCGCTTGATGAATGTCTGCATGATGCGCTGTTGTTCGTCGATGGCGTGTCATCGATCGGGTCGATCGATTTCCGCATGGATGACTGGGGGGTCGACCTCGCCGTCACCGGCAGCCAGAAGGGGCTGATGTGCCCGGCGGGCCTGGGCATTCTGGGCGTCAGCGAAAAGGCCATGCAGGCGTCGAAAACCGCGACGCTGCGCCGGGCCTATTTCGAATTTTCCGACATGGTGGCGATGAATGCGACGGGGTATTTCCCCTACACACCCCCGACACCCCTGATCCATGGGCTGAAGGCGGCGCTGGATCGCATCTTGCGCCAAGAGGGCTTGGACGCGGTGCTGGCGCGCCATCACCATCTGGCCGAAGCGGTCCGCCGCGGTGTGGCGGCCATGGGGCTGTCCATCGTGGCCGAGCATCCCAGCCTCGCCTCTGACACGGTTACGGCGATCCGGGTGCCCGAAGGGGTGGATGCGCGCGCGGTGATCCGCATCGCCTATGAAGATTGCAACACCTCGTTCGGATCCGGGCTGGGGCCGTTGAACGGGCGGGTGTTCCGCATCGGGCATTTGGGCGATCTGAACGAAGCCATGGTGCTGACCGCGCTGTCGGTGGCCGAACTCTCGCTGGTGCGCGCCGGGGCCGATTTGCGGTTTGGCGCGGGCGTGGGCGCGGCACAGGCCTGGTTCGCGCAGGCGCGCGGTGCATCCCCCCGTCTGCATATCGCAGCCGAGTAAACCGGAGGTTCCCGATGTCTCATACGCTTCACCCGTTGCGTCGCCAGCGCCTGCAACGGTCCGAACTGGCGGTACCCGCGTCGAACCCGACGATGATCGACAAGGCAGCAGACTCGGCCGCCGACTACGTGTTTCTGGATCTTGAAGATGCCGTCGCCCCGCCGGAAAAGGCACAAGCGCGCAAGAACGCCATACAGGCGTTGAACGACATCGACTGGGCCGCCAAGGGCAAGACCGTCAGCGTCCGCATCAATGGGCTCGACACCCATTACATGTACCGCGACGTGGTCGATGTGATGGAACAGGCGGGTGGCCGTGTGCACACGCTGCTGGTTCCAAAGGTGGGCGTTCCCGCCGATCTTTACATGGTCGAAGCGCTGGTCAACCAGATCGAACAGGGCACCGGCGTGCACACCCGCGTGGGGCTGGAGGCGCTGATCGAAACCGCGCTGGGCATGGCCAATGTCGAGGCCATCGCACAATTCGGCGGCCGGCTGGAGGCGCTGCATTTCGGCGTGGCCGATTACGCCGCCTCGATGCGGGCGCGCACCACGAATATCGGCGGCCTGAACCCCGATTATCCCGGCGATCAATGGCATGCCTCGATCACGCGGATGGTGATCGCGTGCCGGGCCTATGGTTTGCGTGCCATCGACGGGCCCTTTGGCGATTTCTCGGATCCCGATGGCTACAATGCCGGGGCGCGCCGGGCGGCGGCGCTGGGCTGCGAAGGCAAGTGGGCCATTCACCCCAGCCAGATCGCCATGGCCAACGCGGTCTTCAGCCCGCCCGAGGCCGAGGTGACGAAGGCGCGCCGCATCATCGCGGAACTGCGCGCCGCCGAAGCGCAGGGCAAGGGTGCCGCCAGCCTGGATGGCAAGATGATCGACGCGGCGTCGGAAAAGATGGCGCGCAACGTGATCGACATGGCCGAAGCCATCGCCGCGCGCGGTCTTGCGGCCGAATGACACCGCCGGGTGCGCCCCCGGGCGCATTCCGCCCCGACAGGAGACGGAACCATGGATATTCACGAACATCAGGCCAAGTCGATCCTTGCCGAATTCGGCGTGCCCGTTCCCAAGGGCCATCTGGCATTCAGCCCCGAACAGGCGGCCCATGCCGCGCGCTTGCTGGGCGGGGGGGCCGTTGTGGTCAAGGCACAGATCCATTCCGGCGGGCGGGGTGCCGCCGGCGGGGTGCGGCTGTGCCGCACCGAGGCCGAGGTGCGCAGCTACGCGACCGAGCTTTTGGGTCAGACGCTCGTCACCAAGCAAACGGGCGCCGGCGGCAAGCTGATCGAACGGCTCTGGATCGAGGAAGCGACCGATATCGCACAGGAAATCTATCTGGGTTTCGTGCTGGATCGCAAATCGGAACGCATCATGATCGTGGCCTCGGCGCATGGCGGGATGGAAATCGAGGATCTGGCCGAAAACGACCCCGACAGCCTGGTGCGCATGATCATCGACCCGGCCGCGGGGCTGGTCGAATTTCAGGCCCGCGACCTGGCGTTTCGCCTTGGCCTGAAAGGTGCGCAGGTGGCGCAGTTCGTGACCACATTGCGCGCCTGTTACCGCGCTTACCGCGACCTCGATGCCATGATGGTGGAAATCAACCCGCTGGCCATCACCGGCGCGGGCACTCTGGTGGCACTGGATGCGAAGATGTCGTTTGACACCAACGCGCTCTACCGCCGCCCACAGGTGGCCGCACTGCGCGACCGCGGCCAGGAAGATCCGCGCGAAAGCAGCGCGCAGGACAATGGGCTGGCCTATGTCGGGCTTGAGGGCGACATCGGTTGCATCATCAACGGCGCCGGGCTGGCCATGGCCACCATGGACATGATCCACCTGGCCGGCGGGGCCCCGGCCAATTTCCTGGATATCGGCGGGGGGGCCAGCCCCGAGCGGGTCGTCACCGCCTTTCGCACCGTGCTGACCGACCCCAATGTGGGCGTGATCTTGGTCAACATCTTTGCCGGCATCAACCGCTGCGACTGGATCGCGCGCGGCGTGGTGCAGGCCTATCAAGAGGTCGGGCTCAGCTTGCCGGTGATCGTGCGGCTGTCGGGCACCAATGTCGAAGAAGGCCGCGAGATCATCCGCACCTCGGGCCTGCCGCTGCTGTCGGCCGACACGCTGGCCGAAGCCGCACAGCTTGCCGTCCGCTCGCGCCCCACCCCCGTTGCCGCCCAGTAAGGAGCCCCGCCATGGCCATCGTCATCACCAAGGACACCCGCATCATCGTGCAGGGCATGAGCGGCCGCATCGGCCAGTTCCACGCACAGGAAATGATCGAGACCGGCACCAATGTCGTGGGCGGCGTCACGCCGGGCCGCGGCGGCAGCACGCTTCTGGACAGGCCGTTGTTCGACACCGTGCGCGAGGCGGTCGAAGCCACGGGGGCGGATGCATCGCTTTTGTTCGTGCCGCCCGCCTTTGCCGCCGATGCCATGATGGAAGCTGCGGAAGCGGGCATAAAGACCTGTGTCTGCGTCACCGACGGATTGCCCGCGCAGGACATGATGAAGGTCAAGCGGTTCCTGCGCCGCTACCCGCGCGACCGCAAGATGCGCCTGATCGGGCCGAATTGCGCCGGCGTGATCAGCCCCGGCATCGGCTTCATGGGCATCATGCCGCCCCATATCTACACCCCGGGCCGTGTCGGCATCGTGGGCCGGTCGGGCACCTTGGGCTACGAAGCGGCCAGCCAGATGTCGGCGCTGGGGATCGGCGTTTCGACCTCGGTCGGGATCGGCGGCGATCCGATCAATGGGTCAAGCTTTAAAGACATCTTGGAACTGTTTGAAAATGATACCGAAACCGATGCCGTGATCATGATCGGTGAAATCGGCGGCCCGCAGGAAGCCGAGGCCGCAGCCTATGTGCGCGACCACATGACCAAGCCCGTCGCGGCCTATGTCGCGGGCCTGTCGGCGCCCAAGGGTCGCAAGATGGGCCATGCGGGGGCCATCATCTCGGCCTTCGGGGAAAGCGCGCAGGAAAAGGTCGAAATCTTGCAAGATGCGGGCATCCTGGTGGCCCCGAACCCATCGAGCATGGGCGAAACCGTGGCACGGATGCTGGGCCGAAAGCACGCGGCATGAGCCGGGTGGAAAGCTTTCCCACCCTGACCTTGCGCGATGCGGCCGACTGGGTGGGCCGCAGCGAAGACCGCTGGGGTTGCCTGACGCCGGAACTGGCGGGCATGCTGAACGCTGCGGTCAGCCACGCGGTGTCGTTGCCGCGCGACACGCGCCACGGGTCGCTGTTGCCGCGGCTCTGGCACTGGGCGGCCTTTCCCGAATTCGTGCCCTTGGCGCAGCTGGCCGAGGATGGCCACCCGGAACTGGGCGATTTCCTGCCGCCGCTGGCGTTCAAGCGGCGGATGTGGGCGGCGGGTCGGCTGAGCTTTACCGGATCCTTGCGGATCGGCGAAAAACTTCGGCGCCGTTCGACCATCCGCTCGATCACGCCCAAAACGGGCGGGACGGGCGACATGGTCTTTGTCACCGTCGCCCACCAGATCGAAGGCGAAAACGGCAGCTTTGTCGAAGAAGAACAAGATATCGTCTACCTGCACATTCCCGACCGCTTCACCCCCCCAAAACGCATCCCGTCGATCGAGACCCCCGATTTCGACGAAACCGTGCCCATCAACAGCGCCCGGCTGTTTCGCTTTTCGGCCGCCACCTACAACGCGCACCGCATCCATTACGATCTGGGCTATGCGCGCGACGTCGAAAAATACCCTGCGCTGGTGACCCATGGGCCGATGCAGGCCATCATGCTGATGGAAACGGCCAAGCGTCACACCGGCGTGCCGCCCAAGCGGTTCAGCTTTCGCGGCGTGCATCCGATGTTTCACACCCATGACCTGCGCCTGCAGGGGCGGCTGTCGCCCGGCGGCAAGGCGATGGATCTGAGGGTTGCCACGCCCGAGGGCTATCTGGGCATGACCGCGCGGGCGGAGTGGGAATGATGGGCGTTCTGTCCGGAATGCGTGTGGTCGAAAGCTCGGCCTTTGTCGCGGTGCCGCTGGCGGGGATGAGCCTGGCCCAGATGGGTGCCGATGTGATCCGGTTCGACCTGCCCACGGGCGGCATGGATCAGGGCCGCTGGCCGCTTGCGCCCAATGGCGCCAGCCTGTTCTGGGCGGGCATGAACAAGGGCAAGCGCTCGGTCGCCATCGATGTCAAAACCCCGCAAGGCCGAGAGATCGCCCAAGAAATCATCTGTGCGCCCGGCCCCGACGCCGGGCTGTTCATCACCAATCTGGCCACGCCGGGTTGGACCGACCACGCCACCTTGTCCGCCCGGCGCGACGATCTGATTTCGGTCAGCCTGCGCGGGGATCGCCAGGGACGACCGGCGGTGGATTACACCGTGAACCCCGCCGTGGGCTTTCCGATGGCCACCGGCCCCGAGGGCTCGGACACCCCGGTGGCCCATGCGCTGCCGGCATGGGATGCGATCGCGGGCGGGCTTGTGGTGCAAGCGCTCTTGGCCGCCGAACGCCACCGGCTGCGCCACGCGACCGGCCAGGCCGTGGATCTGACGCTCAAGGATGTGGCGGTGGCCATGCTGGGCCATCTGGGCATCATCGGGGAACATGCGCTGACCGGCCAGACCCGAGGGCGCGCCGGCAACAGCCTTTATGGCGCTTATGGGCAGGATTTCCTGTGCGCCGACGGATCACGCGTGATGGTGATCGGCCTGACCGCACGGCAATGGCAGGGGCTGCTCAAGGTCACGGGCATGACCGACGCGATGGCCGCGCTGGCCGACGCCACGGGCCTCGATTTCCGCGACGAAGGCGCCCGCTGGCAGGCCCGCCATGCCATCACGGCGGTTCTGGCCCCTTGGTTCGCGGCCCGCAGCCTTGCCGATTTCGCGGCGGATTTCGACCGCGCCGGTGTGACATGGTCGGTCTTTCGCAGCTTTGCCGAGGCCATCGAACACGACCCTGACCTGTCGCTCGACAACCCGATCTTTGCCCCGGTGGACCAGCCGGGCATCGGGCGGTATCTCAGCCCCGGATCGCCGCTGTCGTTCGGCGCGCACCCGCGCACCCCGGCGGGCCCCGCACCGCGGCTGGGCCAGCACACCGAGGCGGTTCTGGCCGATGTGGTGGGCCTGTCTTCGGGGGCGATCGGGCGGCTGTTCGACACGGGCATCGTGGCCGGACCCGCCCACGACCCGCTGTGCCTGGCGTCTTAGGTGACGGCCTGACGGGCCTGGTATTCGGGCCGATCCCAAAGCCTGTCGGCGATGATGCCGGCCAGGATCTCGGCCGCGCGGGCCACATCCGCGTGATCGATGTAAAGCGGCGTAAAGCCAAAGCGCATGATATCCGGGGCCCGAAAATCGCCGATCACGCCCTGCGCGATCAGGGCCTGCATGGCGGCGTAGCCATGGGCAAAGTGAAACGACACCTGCGAGCCGCGCAGATCGGCCGCGCGCGGGCTGGCCAGAACCAACCCGGGGCAGTGCGCGCCCACAAGGGCGATGAACTGTTCGCACAGCGCCACCGACGCGGCGCGCAGCTCGGCCATGTCGACGCCATCCCAGACATCGAGCGCCGCATCAAGCGCGGTCATCTGCAAGACCGGTGGCGTGCCCACCCGCATCCGCGCCACACCGGGGGCCGGCCTGTAATCCAGATCAAAGGCAAAGGGCGCGGCATGCCCCAGCCAGCCGGCCAGCGCCGGATCGATACGGTCGACCAGATCGGGGCGCACATAGATAAAAGCCGGCGCACCCGGCCCACCATTGAGGTATTTGTAGCTGCAGCCGACGGCAAACTCCGCGTGTGAGGCCGCCAGATCGACCGGGACCGCGCCCGCGCTGTGGGCCAGATCCCAGATCATCACAGCCCCAGCCGCGTGGGCCGCGGATGTGATGCCGGCCATGTCATGCATCCGCCCGGTGCGGTAATCGACATGGGTCAAAAGCACGGCCGCGACATCTTGATCAATGGCATCGGCCACCGCTTCGGGGGCCACCACACGCAAGTCATGACCCTGATCCAGATGCCGGATCAGCCCGTCGGCCATGTAAAGATCGCTGGGAAAATTGCCGCTGTCCGATACGATCACCCGCCGCCCGGGCCGCAGCGACAGCGCCGCCGACAGGGCCTGATACACCTTGATCGACAGCGTATCGCCCATCACCACGCTGCCTGCCGGCGCCCCGATCAAGCGCCCCACCCGGTCGCCCACGCGGGCCGGTTGCGTCATCCAGCCGTCAAGGTTCCAGCCCTTGATCAGATGCGCGCCCCATTCGCCCGTGACCGCCTGGGCCAGGCGTGCGGGCACGGCGCGTGGCAGCGGCCCCAGCGAATTGCCGTCGAGATAGATCACCCCTTGGGGCAGATCGAACAGATGCTTGCGCAGGATGGTCATGATGCGCCCTTTTGCCTTTTGCGCCACCCTGCCCCGGCCTGCGCGGCACCGCAAGCAATCACGCCCCCGATGGCCCGCCGGACCGCGCGCGATGCGGCCCCCACAGGCAGGCCCCGGCCAGGATCAGCCCCGATGTGGTGGCGATCATGCCCGCGGCGCTGACCGAATTGTCAAATCCCAGCCAGATCGGCCCATACCCCGCCGCCACATAGCCCAGAACGGCGGCCAGCGTCGCAAGCCCCACCGACAGCCAAAGCTGCGCGGCCAGCGAATTGGTCAACAGCCGCGCGGCTGCCGGTGGGCAGATGAACATCGCGATCACGATGATTGATCCCACCGCATCGAAGGCCGCCACCGCCGCCACCGCCGCCGCGATCACCAGACCAAGCCCGATGGCCGAAACCGGCAAGCCGATGGCGCGCGCAAAGCCTTCGTCAAAGGTCGCAAGCTTCAAGGGCCGCCAGAACAGCCCTGTCAGCCCCACCATCAAAAGCGCGACCGCCGCGATGCGCGGCAATTCAGGCGGAAGATGCGCCAGCGCGACCGGGTCAAGCAGGCTGTCCCACCCGCTTGCGCGCAGCCAGATCAGCGTTTCCAGATTGCCCATCAGCGCATGCTCGACATCCAGATGCACCCGCGACGCGTCTGAGCGTTCCAACAACAACACACCGCTGGCAAAAAGCGCGGTGAACACCACACCCATCGCAGCACCCGGTTCGATCCGGCCCAGACGGCGGATCACCTCGATCAGCACCACCGCCAAAAGTGCCGCCGCGCCGGCCCCCATCAACATCGGAAATGTGGCCAGGGATCCCGTGACCAGAAACGCCACCACGATGCCGGGCAAGACCACATGGCTGATGGCATCGCCGATCAGCGACTGCCGGCGCAGGATCAGGAAATTCCCCGGAATTGCGCAGGCGATGGCCGCAAGCACGCCAATCAGCATCGGGGTCAGCGAAAATTGCACGAATTCAGCGCCCATCTGGCCCCCTGACCGCCTGCGGCGGGCCCAGCCGTGCGTCCAGTTCCGCGATCTGGTCGGCGGTAAAAACCGTCTCGATCGGCGTCAGCCCGTCGTAGCCCACACCCTGGCCCGTATCTTGGTACAGCGCGCGGGCCAGATCCCAGCGGCGTTCGTCGCGCAGCGATCTTGCCGCCCATGCCCGCCCCGTGTCGGTGGCCACCCCATCGGGGCGGATCAACCCCTGCGCGCGCAAAACGCGCAGCGTCAGCGGATCCAGGATCGGCTCGGCACGCGCCAAGGCCAACAGCCCCTGGCGCAGATGCACCCGGGCGTGGAACCGGCGGCGCGCCAGAAGCGCGGCCAGCACCCCGCGTCTTGGCGCCAGCAACAGCGACAGCGCAAACAGCGCCGCCGCGAACAGCACGATGATGGGCCCGGTCGGCACATCGGGCGCCGATGCCGACAGGGCCGCCCCCAGATACCCCGCAGCCCCACCCACGGCGCCCGCGATCCACACCATCGGTTCGACGCGGTCGGTCCAGAACCGTGCGGTGACCGCCGGGATGATCAGCAGCGCCACGATCAACACCAATCCGACCAGCATCAGCCCGATCACCGTGACCGACATCACCAACCCCATCAGGGCCAGATCGACGCGCGCAACCGGCACGCCGATGGCGGCCGCATGGCCGGGATCAAAGGCCACCAGCGTCATCGGGCGGCGCAAAAACCAGACCGCCGCCATCACCACCGCCCCCCCAACCGCGATCAGCAGCGCATCATCAAACAGCATGCCGGCGGTCGCGCCCAGCAAAAAATCCTCCAGACCGGCTTGTCGGCCCCGGTCGAGCGCCTGGATCACCGTCAAGATCACCACGCCAAGACCGAAAAAGACCGACAAGACAGCGCCGATGGCGGCATCTTCGGCCAACCGCGTGCGGCGCACCACCCAATCGACCAGCCCAAGGCCGATCACCGCACTGGCTGCCGCGCCGATCAGCAGGCCGGGCAGGCTGCGCCCATCCTGGCCAAGCGCCACCATGATCAAAAACGCCACCCCGATGCCCGGCAGCGTCGCATGGGCCATCGCGTCCGAGACCAGCGCGCGTTTGCGCAAGACCAGAAAGCTGCCCGCCATGCCCGCCGACAGGCCCAGCAAGCCCGCCCCGATGGTGACCAGGGCCGCGTTGTAGCCCGCCCCCAGCGTCAGCGCCGCCAGAAAGCCCGCCATGGCCCTAGGCCCCGGCCCGGTGTGCCGGGTCCAGCTGCACGCCCGCCAGACGCCCGCCATAGGTTTGGGCCAAGGCGTCATGGGTAAAGGTCGTCGCGACCGGCCCTTGCGCGACCGCGCGCAGGTTGATCAGCAACACATGATCGAAATAATCCGCCACACTCGACAGGTCGTGATGGACCGCGATCACCGTCTTTCCCTGCTGGCCCAATTCTTTCAAGACCGCGACGATGGCCCGCTCGGTCGCGGCATCGACCCCGGCAAAGGGTTCGTCAAGCAGGTACAGATCGGCCTGCTGGGCCAGGGCGCGCGCAAGGAACACGCGCTGTTGCTGGCCACCCGACAATTGGCCGATCTGACGGTCGGCGAATTCGGCCATGCCCATGCGGGCCAGCGCGTCTTGGGCCAGCGCCCGGTCCGCCGGTCTGACACGCGCCAACAGCCCCAAGCTGCGGTAGCGCCCCATCAGCACCACATCCATCACCGTGGTGGGAAAATCCCAGTCGACACTGGCGCGCTGCGGCACATAGGCGATCCGCGCCCGCATCGCGGCAAGCGGGCCGCCGAAAAACCGCACCTCGCCTGATACGCGTGGCACCAACCCCAGCGCGGCCTTCAGAAAGGTCGATTTTCCCGCACCGTTCGGCCCCACGATGGCCGACAGCGCGCCCGCCGGAAAGCGGGCATCGACCGAAAACAGGGCAGGCTTGGCGCCGTAGCTGACCGTCAGGCCCCGCACGTCAAGCGCGGCGGCGGGATCCGCGTTGTTGTGCAGAACCGCCCCGTTCCGGGCCGCCAAGCTGAGGGGTTCGGGCATGGGCTGGGTCAATTCATGGCCAGGGCATCCATCCGGCCGCGCGCAGGCGCTTGGCCCCCCAGCGCACGGGCGATGGTGGTGACATTGTGATCGATCATGCCAAGATAGGTTCCTTCGTAGCTGCCGGGCGCGCCCATCGCGTCGGAAAACAGCTCGCCCCCGATCACCACCGCGTGACCCTGGGCGGCGGCCCCTTCGATCAGCGCACGGATGTTGCGATCCGAAACCGAGCTTTCGACGAACACCGCGCCGATGTCGCGGGCGACCAGCATTTCGACCAGCGCGGCGATGCGTTGCAGCCCCGCTTCGCTTTCGGTGGAAATGCCCTGAATCCCCACCACTTCAAATCCATAGGCGGCCCCGAAATAGCCAAAGGCATCATGTGCGGTGACCAGCACACGCGATGCGGCCGGGACCGAGCCCAGCACCATCCGGGCATAGCTTGCAAGATCGGACAGCGCGGCCAGATGGGTTTCGGTGTTGGCGCGATAGATGTCCGCCCCGGCGGGATCGGCCGCGATCATCGCATCGCGCGTGGCCAGAACCACCTGCGCCCACAGGTCCGGGTCCATCCAGACATGGGGATCGAAGCGGTCCGCGTAATCGGGCGACGCGATCAACTGCGCCGCGGGGATGGTTTCGGCCAAGGCCACCACGGGGCGGGTTTCGGCAAGTTCCAACAGCAACGATTCCAGCTGGGCCTCAAGGTAAAGTCCGTTCCACAGCACCAGATCGGCGCTGGCGGCAGCCACGATATCGCTGCGGGTCTGGCGATAGCCGTGGGGGTCGACCCCCGGCCCCATCAGTGCCGTGACCGCCACCCGATCACCGCCCACCTGGCGGGCGGCATCGGCGATCATGCCGGTGGTTGTGACGACACGCAGCACATCTTGCGCTGCGGCCGGCAGCGCCAGCGCGACGGCGATGGCGCCAGACAATAACAGACGTCGGGTCAGCATTTCGTGAACCTGTTGTTGGTCATGCGCGCAACCGGGCGCGCTGTCCGTGCCGTCACCGCATAAAATGCGAAACGTTCGCAAAAAGTCAATGCAGTTGCGACTTAGTCGCAATCAAATATCCGTGCGCCCGCCACCGGCTTGCGAATTGACAGCCACCGCCGCACGCCGCAGGTTTGCCGCGTCGAAACACACGGGAGGACACATCATGACCGATCAACCCATCGCCTTGGTCACCGGCGGCGCGCAGGGGATCGGGCTGGCCTGCGGGCGGGCACTGGCGGCCGATGCCTACCGCGTGATTCTGGCCGATGTGAAACCGGCCGTGGCTGATGCGGCCAAGGCCATCGGCGGGCGCGGTTTTGCCTGCGATGTGGCCGATACGGCGGCGTTGATGGCCCTGTTTGACCAGATCGAGGCCGAAGAGGGGCCGGTTGCCGCATTGGTCAACAATGCCGGCATCGCGCGTCCCGGTGATTTTCTGACCTATGATCTGGCCGATTTCGACGCCGTGATCGGGTTGAACCTGCGCGCGGTCTTCGCGGCGACGCAGCGCGCCGCCAAGGGCATGATCGCGGCAGACATCAAGGGCGCCATCGTGAACATGTCATCGATCAATGCGGTGGTCGCGATCCCCGCGATCCCGGCCTATTGCGCCTCCAAGGGGGGGGTGCAGCAACTGACCAAGGCCTCGGCGCTGGCGCTGGCCGCCCATGGCATCCGTGTCAACGCCGTTGGCCCGGGTTCGATCGACACCGATATGATGGCGGGTGTCAACGCCAGCCCCGAAGCTTTGGCGCGCGTGCTGTCGCGCACCCCGATGGGCCGTGTCGGCAGCGCCGACGAAATCGGCAACGTCGTGGCTTTTCTGTGTTCGCCAAAGGCCAGCTATGTCACCGGCGAAACGATCTATGTCGATGGCGGACGGCTGGGGCTGAACTACACGGTCTGAACCCCGCGCGCGCGCCACGCCAGCAGGCGCGCGGTGGTCATCGCACCAAGCCACATGGCAAAAACCGCAAGCAGGGCGGTGGTCGAAAACACCGCCCCGCCGGAAACCCCTGCCCCCACGGCACAGCCCCCCGCCAGCATGGCACCAAACCCCATCAGCACGGCGCCAATCAGGTAACGTTCCATCGGGGTATCGGGGCCGAACCGCTCAAGCCGCCAATCCCCGAAGACCATGGCGGCCGCACCGGCGCCCAGAAACACGCCCGGCACCAGGCCGATGCCGAACGACAGCGCCACGCGGCGCTCGGCCACCAGCGCCATCAAGGTGTCGGTCGCGGGTCCGGTGAAGGTGACGGAGGACACCGGCACAAGTTCGAAGCTATGCGCGGCCACCAGCGCCGTCAGCGCCCAGCCCATCGCCACGGCCATGCCCACGACGCCGGCGCCGATCATCGCGCCCCCGCCCAGGCCGCGCCGCACCCCAAAGCCAAGCGCACCCGCCCAGGCCACGGCCGATGCGACCGCCGCCCCATCATGCCCCAGACCAATGCTTTGCAGCAGGTTGCGCCCTGCCCCACCCGGCACGGTCCATAATGCGCTGACCCATTCGCGCGCGGGCGCCAGAACCCCGGTCAGCGCCGCCTGCGCCACCAAGGTGACCACCAGCCCCGTGATCAAGGCCCGCAAATTGCCCGTTGCCGACAGCACCAGCAAGCGCGAGGCACAACCGCGGGCCAGGATCATGCCCACCCCAAACAAGACGCCCCCGATCAGCGCGCCCGACACCGACCCTTGCGCCGCGAGTTGGCGGGCGCTCGAAACATCGAAAAGCCCCAGCGCAAGACCTGCCTGCGTCAAGGTCAAGGCGGCGAAAAAGGCGATCAACCAGATCGCAAGCTTTGGGCCCAGATGGCCATCGGCCACCTCGGCCGTGGCCGCGCGCAGGCAAAAGCGCGACCGCTGCGCCGCCCAGCCGAACACCACCCCGGTCAACGCACCGGCACAGGCCAGCACCATCGGCTCGCCCCATGCCAACAGCAGCTCTTCCAGCATCTGACTGCCCCCCGAATTTCACCGGCTTTGGCCCGCCGGTTGCGGGCGCGCGTTGACATGCATCAAACCGGGGCCCGCACCGCGCCACGGGGCGGTCGGGTCGGGTCTGGCTAGGGGGCCATCGCCTCAAGGATGATGGCATCCAGCAGGGCCTCGACCTCTTGCATCGGGCCATCGGGATAATCGCGATGCCCGATCATCACGGCGCCGTCGCGTTCGGCGACGAAGATGCCATAGGGGCAATGCATGATGTTCATGGGATCGGCTTCCATCACGCGACGCGACACGGCGGCCGAACAGAACAAAAAGATCTCGGCATTGTCGAAAACCGTCGTGGCCGAGCCGACATCGGCCCCGGTGCGGTTCAACATATCGCCCACATGGCTGGTGAAATCGATCACAAGGCCACGGTCGATGATCGCGTTTTCGACGGCGAAACGGGCATCGTCATAGCTGCCCGGATAGGCAAAGGTGATGGCGTCCTGTGCCGCGGCGGCGACGGGGGTGAACGCCAAGGTCAAACCAAACACAAAAGATCGCAACATGGGAACCGCCTCCGGTTGAAGGGGTCCGCAGGACCGGCAGCGCCGCCCGCGGACCCCGGTTTTGTCACACGAACATGTCCGAGGTGATGGCCTTGTACCAATCCAGGCTTTCGCGATAGGTCGCGGCGCGCACATCGGCCGCTTCGCCAACCTGGCTGACGAAGTTGTCGACCGCCACGATGCCGTCGGCCGAAGCCTCGTAGGTGGCGCCGACCTTGATGCCGTCATCGGTGTCCAGCAGCGACCAGCAGGTGTTGGAATAGCGCGCCGGGAAGGCCCGCGATCCGGTCAAGGCCGACACGATGGCATTGGCCGCAACCTTGGCCTGGCTGTTGGCCGAGAAGCCGGATTTCGGCATCGCGCCCTGCGCGGCCGCATCGCCCAGAACGGTGATGTCGGCATCGACCTTGCTGGTCATGTCATAGGCCGACACGGGCGCCCAGTTGCCATCGGTGATCCCGGCGGCAAAGGCGATCTGGCCCGCGCGCTGGCCGGGGATCACGTTGCAGACATCCACCTTTTCGGCGACCCCATCGATGCTGACGGTCATCGCGGCCGGGTCGACCTCGACCACGGCGCCGCCCATGTCGGGACCGATGCGGGTGATCATGCCGGAATAGTGACGTTCCCAACCATCCTGGAAAAGCCCCTGCTTGGAGAATGTTTCCTTGGGGTCGACCAGCAAGATCTTGGCGGTCGGATTGTTCTGGCGCAGGTAGTGGGCCACCATCGAGATCCGCTCATACGGCCCGGGCGGGCAGCGATACGGGTTCGGGGGGGCCACCATCGCAAAGACGCCGCCCTGCGGCATCGCCGCGATCTGCGCACGCAGCAATTCGACCTGCGTGCCGCCCTTGTAGGCATGGGGCATGCGGCTTTGGGCCGACACCGACCAACCCGGCACGCTGCCATCGATGAAATCGATGCCGGGGCTCAGCACCAGCTTGTCATAGGCCACGCTGGCACCGCTGGCCAAGGTCACGGTCTTGGCATCCCGATCGACGCCCACGGCCCAGTCGTGAACCACGTTCACGCCATAGTTGCTGGCCAGGCCCTTGTAGGTGTGGCCCAGGTCGTCGTAGTTGAAGAACCCGCCCAGGTAGAGATTGCCGAAATAGCAGGTATGATAGACCCGCTGGGGTTCGATCAGCGTCACATCGATGGCGCCGGCGCCATCGCGCGCGATGTAGCGCGCGGCCGTGGCCCCGCCCGAACCGCCGCCCACGACGACCACGCGCGGCGTGGCCTGTGCGCGGGCGATCATCGGTGCGGCCAGTGATGCCGTCAGTGCCACCGATGTGCCCAAAAAGACGCGTCTGTTGATGGTCATGTCTTCCTCCCTTTTGCCCGTTTCGGGCATCTTGTGACTGCGCCGGTCTGCTGGCGCGGTTTTCATTTCACCGGCGGATCATTTCGCATCGGCAAAATAAGCGGCAAGTGCGGCCAATTCTTCATCGCCCAGGCGTCGGGCGACGGTGTTCATCACCTGATGTTCGCGCGTTCCATTGCGATAGGCAACCATTCCGGCAATGAAGACCGACGGTGCAAGGCCCCGGATCGACGGAATATCGGACCCGCCCGCATCGCGGTGACAGGCCGTGCATTCCGACGACAGGTATTCGCCGTAAGCCACATCGCCCGCGATATCCAAGATCGCGGCAATCTCGGGGTCGATGGCCGTTTCGGCGATCTGGGCCCCGGCTTCGCTGCGACCGCCCGCGGCCAGCATATAGGCGATCAGGTGCTGACGGTCGGTCTCGGACCGGACGCCGCGAAAAACCATCCGCGTGCCGGGAAAATAGTCGGCCGGACCCGCCATGTAGCGATCCAGCGATCCTTCGGTCCAAACGCGGCCCTCGGCGCCGGCTGCGGCCAGCACATCGGAAAACGCGTAACCCGGCGCCATGCCGATGGCCCGATCCACGATGCCGTTCAGATGCGGGCCGACCCGATGCACGGCCCCCTCCCCGATCATATGGCAGGCCCGGCACGGGCGAAACAGCGTTTCCCCCTGTGCCGGGTCGCCTTCGGCCAGCGCCGGGGAGGTCGCCGCTGCCAAAACCGCGAAGCTGAACGCACCAAGAATGGAGCGCATCTTGATCATTTTGCTTCGCCGCCCGTCGCACGCAGATAGGCAATCATCGCGGCGGCCTCATCCTCGGAGCGAAGACCGCGGAAGGCCATCCGGCTGCCCGAAATCGTGCCGCGCGGATCCAGCAAGAACGCCGTCAGCGTTGCGTCATCCCACACCATGCCACCGTCGCGTGCGGCCACGAAGGCGGGCGAATAGCGGAACCCGTCATGGCTGCCGACGGGGGCACCATAGGTGTTGTTCAGCATCGGTCCGGTCCGATTCATGGCCCCATCGCCGATCTGGTGGCACGAGGCGCATTGCCGAAACAGCGCCTCGCCGGCGGCGACAAGCGCCGGGTCGGGGCCTGCGGGTGCGGCGGGTTCAGGGGCCGCTGCCGGTGCGGCCGCCGCGGTGGCCGAGGCTTCGGTGACCGCGGCCCCGTCACTGGGTCCGCCCTCGGTTTCCGGGGTCACCGACAAGACGGTGGCGCGCGCGGTGATGCTGACGCTGTCGCGGCAGTTTTCCATGCAGGGCTCGGCCGAGAACACGGTCAATTCCGTCGTGGCCCGGTCATCCAGGAAAAAGGCCGTTGCGTTGGGCATCGCGACCTCAAGGAAGTTCTCGTTCGACAGTTCGAAATCATCATCGACCATGTCGTTGAGATACATCAGATACGCGGTGATGGCATAGACTTCGTCATTGCTGAGCGATTGCGCCGCGCCATAGGGCATCGCCCGGTGGACGTAATCCCACACCGTGGACAGATACGGCCAGTAAGAGCCGATGGTCTTGTGCGGGTCTTCGCCCGTCAAGGTGCCCCGTCCCCCGGCCAGAACCGGCCAGCGGCCCACCGCCTCGCCAAAGTCGCCATGGCAGGCGGAACAATTGTCGATATAGAGCTCCTCGCCCGTGTAGACATCGCCCGATCCGACCGGCAGGCCCTGCCCATCGGGGCGAATGTCGATATCCCATGCGGCGATTTCTTCGGGCAGCGCGGTGCGCCCCAAGCCATAGCCACCGTCGCGCGCCGGGGCGGGTGTTTCGGCCCAGCCATAGCCAGCGCCCACCACAACCAGCGCCGAGGACAAGATCAGGTTTTTCATCATCATCTCAACCGATTTCGACATTTTCCGCCTCGCCCGCTTCGTTGACCGCCCAGGTCTGGATACCATTGTTGTGATAGATCGAATTGAACCCGCGCACGACGCGCAGCTGGTCCTTGGTGGGCTGGACATAGCCCGTGGAATCATGCGCCCGGCTTTGCAGCAGCAGCGGCCGCCCGTCCCAGTCGAATTCGTAGTAGAAACGATGCATCGACTTGTCCAAGCTGGGCCCCGACATCCGCGCCTGATGCCAGTTGATGCCGCCGTCGATGGTGACATCGACCCGCGGGATCGTGCCGCGGCCCGACCAGGCCACGCCGGTCAGAACCGTCGGCCCAGGCCCGTGCGTGATCGGCGCCTGCGGGCTGGGGTTGGTGATGACCGATTTCGCATCCATTTCCCAGGTGAAGCGGCGCGCGTCGCCATTGGCCAGAAGATCGGTGTATTTCGACGTCTCTTCGCGGTGATGCCACGGCGCGTCGCCCACTTCGATGCGGCGCAGCCATTTGACCCACATGTTGCCTTCCCATCCCGGCACGACCAGGCGCACCGGATAGCCCTGTTCGGGGCGCAGGCGTTCACCGTTCATGTGGGTGGCGACCAGACAATCATCGATCGCCTTTTCGGTCGGGATCGAGCGCGACATCGCGCTGGCGTCGGCGCCTTCGGCCAAGATCCAGGTGCCGTTGGTGCGAATGCCCGCCTCTTGCAGCAACAGCCGCAGCGGCACGCCGGTGTAGACGACGTTGTGGATCATGCCATGGGTGAACTGCACCCCGTTCAGCTGCGCACCGCGCCATTCCATGCCGGTGTTGGCGGCACATTCCAGGAAATAGGTGCGGTTTTCGCGCGGAAAGCGCATAAGATCATCCATCGTGAAGACGATCGGATTGTCCACCAAGCCGTTGATCATCAGCCGATGATCGGCCCAAGGCACATCCGCGATGCCCGCATGATGGCGTTCGAAGCACAGCCCGTTGGGGGTGATGATCCCCTCCAGCTCGTGCAGGGGCGTGAAATTGACCGAACTGACGCTGTCGGCCGTCAGCCAGGGCACATTGCGGCGGACCACATGCGCCTCGTGTTTGGACGGCGTGCCGTAGGGGCGCGCATCAACCCCGTCACCCAGATATTGCTGCCAGGGCTGCAATTCGGTGATCAGCGGATCGGGGCCTGCGGCCTGTGCGTGAACCAGCCCGCCCGTGGCCGCGGCGCCCGTGGCAACGGCGGCACCGGCCAGAAACTGGCGGCGTGAGGGGGAGTGTTTGGGCGTATCAGTCATATCCATACCTCTGTTACGGCTGCGGCCTTAGCCGCCCACGACGTCGACTGTGTTGTTGGGTTCAAGGGTGATGGTCCCCTGGGCGCGGATGTGGTTTTCGACCACATCCCAGATCGGCGGGCCTTCGGTGCCCTCGTTGACGCTGGCCCAGCCGGCCACGACATAGGGTTTGTCGGCCACCAGCTGTTCCCCGGTCGCCAGCAGCGTCATTTCGGTGATGCGGCTGCCCTGCGGCTTGGTGATGTCGATGCGGTAGCCGAGCCCGCCAACCCGAACCATGTCACCGCCCTGCTGGTAATAGGCGTCGGGGTTGAAGATATTGGCCGCGACATCTTCCATGATGGTGTGCAGCGTTTCGCCCGTCATCTCCATCCGGTAGGCATTGGGATAGGTCATGGCGGTGACGTTGTAGATGTCTTCGCGGGTGATATCCTGACCGGGCAGCACCGCCGCCCCCCAGCGGAACCCGGGGCTGAGCGCGATCTGCGCATCGCGCTGGGAAATCAGCGCATCGCAGATCACATCATCCCATGTGCCGTTGAAATTGCCCCGCCGGTACAACAACGCCCCCGATTGGCCGATCACCTCGGACATCTCGGCGGCGTAGGGCGCACGGGTTTCATCAACCAGCGCCGTCATCTCGGGATCGGGCGCGATGACATCGGAAAAGATCGGGATCAGGCGGTGGCTGATGCCCTTCATCGCGCCATTCTGCACATCCAGATCAACCCGGCTTAGAAACTTGCCATGCGATCCGCTGGCAATCAGGAAGGTGTTGCCAACCTGAATGGGTTCGGGCAGCGCGTCATGGGTGTGGCCGGTCAGGATCACGTCGATGCCCGGAATGTCGCGGGCAAACTGGCGGTCCACGTCAAAGCCGTTGTGCGACAACAGCACCACCACCTGTGCGCCCGCATCGCGCACCTCTTGCACCACTTCGGCGATGCGTTCGCGGCGCAAGCCAAAGCTCAGTTCCGGGAACATCCAGCCGGGGTTGGCGATCGGCATATAGGGAAAGGCCTGACCGATCACGCCGATGGCCGTGCCGTTGCGCTCGAAGATCTTGTAGTCGTCATAGACCGGCTCGTCCCATTCGACATCAAAGATGTTGGCGCCCAGGAAAGCCGGGTTGACATGGTTTTCGATCAGCTCGTTCACCCGTTCCGAGCCCAGCGTGAATTCCCAATGCGACGTCATGGCATCGACGCCCAAGGCATTCATCAGCTCCACCATATCCATGCCGCGCGTGCGCAGGCTGGGCAGCGAACCCTGCCAGGTATCGCCCCCGTCCAGCAGCAAGGCGTGGGGGGCTTGCGCGCGGATCGCCTTGATCACGGTGGAAATGCGGTCAAGCCCGCCCATGCGGCCATAGCTGCGCGCCATCGCATCGAAATCGCTGTAGGTCAGCGCGTAATCCATCGCGCTGGCCGGATCGATTCCGAACCGGGCGCGGAAATCGGCGCCGACCAGATGCGGCGGCTGGCCGGCATGGATGCCCACACCGATGTTGAATTCCGGTTCCCGGAAATAGATCGGCTGGGTCTGGGCGTGGATGTCGGTGATATGCATCAAGGTCACGTTGCCCGGACCACCCGTGCCGATCAGCGCGTCCTGCGACAGCGTTTGCTGCGCGGCAAGCCGGGCCCACTGGCCAAACCCCGACGCCCCGTAAAGCGCCGAAGTGGCCAAGGCAGCCTGCACGAAGTGGCGACGCGAAATCATGATACAACCCCTGAAGTTATTCCAATTATTGAATGTGTGCGGGCAAAGCCCACCCCGGAACGTCCGGGGTGGGCGCGCTGCTAGATCAGTTGCGGACGGCCGGGCCTTCCACGCTCAGCCCGTTGCCGCGCGAAGCGACGTAAAGCTCAAGCGCGACAAATTCCGGGCTGCCGATCGCATAGGGTTCACCGCGCGTGTCGCGGATACAGCCGCGGAAGCGGTTGTGCACCGACACGATATTGGCGTTCTTCAACCGATAGGTCGGAAACCCGTTGACCTGGCCCTGGCTCAGGTGGTCGGCCCGGATCAGGTTGCCATAGTTGTTTTCATGGCACTGCGCGCAGCTCAGTTCCATCTGACCATACTGGGTATAATAGATCTCGCGACCCTTTTCCCAAGCGTCCGCCGCGGGGCCGTCGATGGCCACATTGACCGTCTGCCCACGCCCGACCGACGCGATCAGGGCGACCATGTTGCGCATCTGCTGGCTGTCATAGCCATAAGGCTCGGCCACGCCCATCCGTTCGGTCTGGCATTCGATCACCTGCATCTCGACCGTCTGGATCGCGCCATGCGCCGCATCCCATTTGGGATAGGTCGCACGCACGCCGGCCAGGCTTTCGGCATTGTCATGACAGCTTGCGCAGCTCTTGCCTTCGGTGCCCATCGGCGTGTCGAAAGCCGTCTGCCCCTGTTCGACGTAAAGCATCGCAGGGTTGTCGAAATCATCGGCCTGCATGGCCCGCGTTTCATCGGTGCGGAACACCCAGCCCGAATAGACGGTGTTGAACACCCCCTCCAGAAAGGCCGGCGGGGCCGTTTCCGTGACGATCTGGATCTCGCCATTGATCACGAGACTGTCGCCCGTACGGATATCGGCAAAACCGACACCGGCGGCAACCACGGCAACAATCGCTGCCGCGGTCCCACCAAGAAGCGTTTTTTTGTTCATGGCCATCATCTCCTCCCTTGCGACGGCTGGGGCAAGATCGCGCCGCCGTCAGGCGACCGCGATCTCAGCCGTGTCGGTGTAGACCGATCCGTTGTCGTCATACCAAGAGAAGGCGAAGGTTCCGCTTGCGTCCACCTTGGCTTCGAACTGAAAATACGGGTTTGTCGACACGCCCGGATGCACGGTCACATCCACCACCGTTGCCCCGTTGAAGGTGCAGGTGAAGCGGTTGATGATCTGGCGCGGGATCAGGTTGCCATCGCTGCCGCGACGCAGCCCGCTTTCCATCGGGTGGCTGATCAAGGTGCGAACCGACACGACGTCGCCGGCTTTTGCATCGCGCGGCACGCGGACGCGGGGAACGATATTCTCTGCCATTTCTGGTCTCCTTGTCCTGTTGGGTTCAGCCGCCGCAGCCGCCGATGGTCACGCGCACGTTCTGGCGCGCCTGCTTGAAGCTGCCATCGGCCATGCGGGCGATCGCGATCACCTCTTGTTCGCCGGCCAGACGGATGCGGGTGGACACCATCTGCGACCCGGCCGCAGGCCCGAATTCAAAGGTGCAGACATCGGGGCTGGGGTTGCGGGCAGCCAAAAGCATGATGGCCGCAGCACCGGGGGCGCTGACCTCGATCGGAACGGTGTTGCCGTTCTCGGCAATCTCGGGCGCGATCAGCGTGATGCCGTCGGCACCCGCGTCGCTGCCGCTGGTAAAGGCGGCAATGGCCTCCTCAAGCGTCGCGGCCGAGGCGATGTGGGGCAGCCCGAAAAATGCTGCCGCCACGGCCAGCCCGTTGCCGACGAACTGTCTGCGTGTCTGGGTCATAAGGGTCTCCTTGGGTATCGGGGGTCGGCGGGCCGACCGGAACACTATTCGGTCAGGGTCATCAGAAAGGCGACGACATCCTCGATTTCCTGCGCCGCCAGCAGCGGGGCCAACGGATCGGGGGCCGGGCGCGTGGTAAAGGCGTCACCGGGGCGGGTGAAGCCAGACACCTTGTAGAACGCCGGCATGATCGAGTCGGGGAAGGTGACATCGGCATTGACCAAAAGGCCGCGCAGCGCCGCTTCGTCCCAACGTGCGCCGACGCCATCCAGCGACGGCCCGACCTCGCCATGCCAGGGCTGGTCGGCCAGCGCGCTGACCTGGTGGCAGGCCAGGCAATTGCCCTTTCCGCGCGCAGCCATGATTTCCTTGCCGCGCTGGATGTCGCCGGGCTGGCCGGACAGGCTTTGCGCAATTTCACCGTATTCATTGGCCACGACATCGCCCGGGGCGATAACGTCAGCTTGAAGACCCGTGGCAGCCAAGACAAAGCCCGCCACCAAAAGCATCTGGTGCTTCATGTTGATTTCCTCCCTTAGGCCGAGTCGGTAGGCCGTGGTATACCGTAGCCACACTCGCCTTGTGATTGCAACAACACATTTGATTTTCTGCATGTGACGCGAAAACCCGCGCCCCTTGCCCGGGCTGGCATGACCCGCGCGGTCATTCCGTGGCCCCCGCCGCGGCCTGTTCGGCAAATTTGCGGGCGTGGTAGCGCTGGAAATCTTCGTCGCCCGCATAGCCTTTTTCCAAGACCCAGTTCAGCATGTTGAAGGTGGTCCAGCGCCCGAAGGCGCCGGGCATCACGACGGCCGCGGCCTCGATCCCGCTGATGCCGTCGGGAACGTCTTCGGGAAAGAACAGGATCGTCGGCGTGAACATGTTGCGCCAGCGCCGCGCGATCTGGCGTTCCTCCATCGTCTCGCCGTCGAAATCGGTCACTTCGGTCGAGCCATGCATGTTGATGCGCACGAAATAGAAATCGTTTTCCAGCATCTGCAGGATGTCGGGTTCGACCCAGACCTCTTCGTGCATGCGCGAACAGTAGATGCAGCCGCGCTGTTCGATGATCACCGCAAACCGGCGCCCTTGGGCGTTGGCATCGGCCAGATCTTCGCGCAGATCCAAGAACGTGTCGTTCAACCAGGGCGCGACATGCAGGCCATCATCGCCCAGTTCGGCCAGCGCGGGCGTGCTGATGGCGATGGCGGCGGCTGTGATCCAAACCGTCAGGCGTGCGAACATGATGGGGGCCTCCTCTTGCCCGATGCTATGGCTGCGGCCATCGGCTTGGCGCGGCGCCTAGCCGATGGTTTGAAACACCGCGAATTCATTGATCATCCACTCTCCGATGTAGAGCAGCGCATTGGTGGCGATCAAAACGCCGAACACAACCAAGGCGCCGCCCATGATCTTTTCGACCGTGCCCAGATGCCGGCGGAACCGGCCCATCAGTGCCATGAAGGGGCCGACAAAGCCCGCCGCCAACACGAAGGGCAGCGTCATGCCGACACCATAGGCGGTCAGCAGCGCCATCCCCTGCCCTGCGGTGTCGGTCGTGCCCGCCATGAACAAGATCGCCGCCAGCACCGGGCCCACGCAGGGCGTCCAGCCAAAGGCAAAAGCCAACCCGATCAGATAGGCCCCGCCCAGCCCAAGGTTGGCCGTGTTGCCCGGTTCGGCCCGCAAGCTGCGATTGAGAAAACCGATGCGGATCACGCCCAGGAAATGCAGCCCCATGCCGATGATCAGCGCCGCCGCCACATAGCGCAGCACATCGAACCAGTCGCGCAGCACCTGCCCAAAGACCGAGGCCGACGCCCCCAACGCCACGAACACCGTCAAAACGCCGGCGGCAAACACCGATGCCCCCAGCACCGCCCGCAACCGGACCGCTTGGGTCAAACGGCCCCCTTGCGCCACCTCGGCCGCGCTCATGCCGCCCAGATAGCTCAGGTAAAAGGGCACCATTGGAAGGATACAGGGCGACAGGAACGACAACAGACCGGCAAGAAAGGCACCCGTCATCGAAATATCGAACATTTGAGGGCCCTGCCGTGGACTTCACATTCAAAAATTCATATTAATGCTGCCATGAGACTTTCGTCAACGTTGCATTCGCCATCTTCAAGTCGCCGCTGGGTTGCCCGGCTGGCGATGGTGATGATCTGCATGCTTGTGGCCGTCGTGGCGCCGGTGCAAGCGGCCGGGCCCGCCGGGGCGGTTCGCGGGTTTGAGCTGGTGATGGTCGAACAACGCGGGTGTTCCTATTGCAAAAGCTGGCATGCCGATGTGGGCCCGGAATACCCGATCACGCCCGAAGGACGCTTTGCGCCGCTGCGCGTGGTGGATCTGCGGGCGCTGCCCGACGACCTGATCCTGGTCCGCCGGCCCGTGTTCACCCCCACCTTCGTTCTGACCCTGGATGGCCGGGAAATCGCCCGGCTCGAAGGCTACCCGGGCGAAGATTTCTTTTGGGTGCTGCTCGACCAGCTGCTGCGCCAAGGCGATGCGGATTGGGCGACACAGGCAGGGCGCGGATGATGGGCAAGATCGATTTTTCCCTTGATTTGTGGCCGTGCGCGCGCATTTTGCGCGCAAAGGGGGCGATGGGATGACCTTGCATAGGGACATGTCAGATCTTGACCCGCTGGATCGGGCTGAACCGCCGGGGTCAATCTTGCCCCGCATCGATCAAAAGATCGACGACGCCACGTGGCGGCGATTGCGCGACAACGCCCAGACCGCTTCGGATTTCCTGAAGGCCATCAGCCACGAGGGGCGGCTGATGATCCTGTGTTCGCTGGCCAACGGCGAGAAATCGGTGACCGAGATCGAGGAAATGCTGTCCTCACGCCAAGCGGCGGTGTCGCAGCAATTGTCGCGTCTGCGGCTCGAGGGGCTGGTGACCGCGCGACGCGACGGCAAGCAGATCTATTACAGTTTGACAGATGACCGGGCGCGCATGATCATCGAACGGGTCTACGAGTTGTTCTGCACCTGACCTGCACTGCCAGACCGGCGCAGGCCGGGCAGCAAGGGAGGGAACATGCTCGACCTGATCGGTGAAAGCTGGTCGATCACCTTGATCGGCCTTGTCGGTGGTGTTGTGCTTGGGCTTGCGGCCCGGCTGGGCCGATTTTGCACGCTGGGCATGATCGAAGACGTGCACTACGGGCGCGATCGCACGCGCTTGTGGATGTGGGTGCTGGCGCTTGGTGTGGCGCTGTCGGGCAATTTCCTGGCCGAAGCGGCCGGGATCATCCGCTTGCAGCAAACCATGTATCTGCAAACCGGCTTTACGTTGGCGGGAGCCGCGCTGGGGGGGCTTTTGTTCGGCTATGGCATGGCCCATGCAGGCAATTGCGGCTACGGCATGCTGGCGCGGCTGGGTGGCGGCGATCTGCGGGCGCTGGTGATCGCGCTGGTGATGGGGATCACCGCCTATGTCATGCTGTCGGGGCCGCTCGCCGCACTTCGGGCGGGGCTGTTTCCGGTGGCCCCCATGCAAGCCACGCCCCAGGGCTGGGCGCATGCCATCGGCAGCGCGACGGGGCTGCCGGCCTTTGCCATCGGCGGGGCGATTGGCATCGTGATGTCCGGCGTGGCCGGGGCGGCCCTGTTGCGGGCGCGGCGGTGGAAAGAAAGTTTCTGGGCAAGCATGGCGGGGCTGGCCATCACCTCGGGGTTCGTGGGCAGCTATTGGGTGGCCACGACCGGCTTTGAGCCTTGGGTCGTGCAATCGCACACCTTTACCGCGGCCGTGGGCGATACCATCCGCTACACGATGTTTGCCTCGGGCCTGGAGCCCGATTTCGCCATCGGATCGGTGGTGGGCGTGGTGATCGGCGCCCTGATCGGCAGCGTGATCCGCGATGGCTTCCGTTGGGAGGCCTGCGATGATCCGCGTGAATTGAAACGCCAGATGGGCGGCGCTGTGCTGATGGGCATCGGCGCGGTTCTGGCGGCCGGCTGTTCGGTGGGCCAAGGTCTGGGTGCGCTTTCGGTGCTGTCCTACCACGCGCCGGTGGTGGTGATCACCATGTGGCTGGGCGGCTGGCTGGGGCTGCGCCATCTGATCGAAGGCATCGGGCTGGCGCGCCAAGCCTAGCGCCGCTGTCGCTGTCGCCGCCGCTGTCGCCGCGACCGCACCGGCGCCCTAACGCGACGGATAGAGGAAATCGCCCGTTGCCATGTAGTGCCGCACCAAGGCATCCACCGCCGCATCTGCATCGCGCTTCAGGGTCAATTCCTTGATCTCGTCATGCTCGTGCACGACGTTGCGCACCACGCGCGACTTGCCGCGGGCCAGCACGCGATAGCGGATGTTCAATTCATAAAGCTTTGCACAATTTTCTAACAAAATTCGGGAATTGCATGCCGAAATTAATGCTTCGTGGAAATTGCGGTGGGCCATTTCCCAAGCCGAAACCGTCGCCCCCGGCCGATCGTCGGAATCGCGGTCGAGCGCGCTCATGCGGAAATGGGCCACGACCACCTGTTCTTCCCAGCGGCTGTCGCCATGGGCGATCGCGCGGCGCAGGGCCTCGGCCTCCAGCAGGCAGCGGTTTTGCAAGATGTCGGTGAAATCGGCGGCTGTGGCATCGGCCACGAAAAAACCCCGCTTGTCGATGCGCTGCACCCAGCCTTCGACGGCCAGCTGGTTCAGCGCTTCGCGGATGGGCGAGGCGCCGCAGTCGTAACGATCCGACAGCATCTTGAGCCCAAGCTTTTCGCCCGGCGCCAAGCTGGCCATCAAGATGTCGCGCTTGATCTCGTGAAAAACCGAAATGCCCAGCGACTGCGGCTTGCCCGTGATATTCCCCGTCATCTTCGTCCTCATCGACAACATCGCGCGACGTAAGCCATCCGGGACGGTCCGACAAGTGCCCACAAACGCGACAGAAATCGCCAAACATCGGCCTTGGCCCGGCGATGCCGATACCGCCATGCCATCGACCCAGGGGCGCACAAGGGCGCCGGGGATCGATGATGAATCCAACGATAGCGGCACGCGCAATCCATACATTATCGAAAAAGATTTGCCGTAAATAAAATTATCGACAATCCTACGACAAAGATAAAAAAGAATCAGATTAGCGACCGATACGGGGGGAAAGCGCATGCGTCTGTTCTACGGCAACGACCACGAGGTTTTCGTGCTGCGGGACGATGAGGGCGTGAACATCACGGCCCTATTGATGGATTTGCCGCATCTGCGCCGCGAAGACCTGATGGCCGCGCTGATCGCGAATTTCGACAGCCACCGCGCCCGGATCGAGGCGCATGTGAAGACCGCGGCCGGCCAGCCCCTGGACAGCATCCGCATCCGCGCCCCTCTGCCGCGCCCGCGCAACATCGTGTGCATGGCCACCAATTACATGGAAGACGGCACCCTGCCCGAAGCACCGCCGATCAACGCGTTCCACAAGGTGTCGAATGCGGTGATCGGGCCCGATGACACCATGATCCTGCCCGACGCGCCGGCATCGAATTTCGAGTGCGAGGCGGAATTTGCGGTGGTGATCGGCAAACGCGCCGCCAATGTCAGCGAAGCCGATGCCATGAACCATGTGTTCGGCTACATGAATTTCCTCGACGGATCGGCGCGGGGTTTGCCGCCGGATCGCAACGTGTTCTTTCAAGGCAAGTCGCGCGAAACCTTTGCGCCCATGGGGCCTTGGATCGTGACCGCCGATGAAATTTCCGATCCTTACGACATCGCGCTCAAGCTGTGGGTGAACGGCGTTCTCAAGCAGAACTTTCACGCCAGCGACATGGCCCACAACATCGCCCGCTGCATTTCATGGGTCAGCTCGATCCATGCGCTGGAACCGGGCGATGTGCTGGCCACCGGCACCAATCACCGCGGGCTCAGCAGCATCCAGCACGACGACACGATCGAGCTGGAATGCACCCATCTGGGCCGCTTGCGCATCAAGGTGCGCGACGATCTGCGCCGCACATGGCCGCGCGACACGCGGTTGGAACGCACCACGCAAGGCCTGCCGCCGCTGCCGCCGCAAACCAGCGGGAAATATGCGGCGACCGACGCCCAGGCAAAGGAAAAAGCCGGCGCATGACGCCGTGATATCGGTCGGCCCGTGCCGGGACCGTGCCGTCAAGACCCGCCCGGAAATGAGAGGAGACATTTCCGGCGGGACATTCTCACCAAAAGGGAGGACTGCAAAAATGAAGACGTTGGCACAGCTTACGCGCAAGGGCATCCTTGCGGCAACGCTGGGGCTTATGCCTCTGGCGGCGGCCGCGCAGGATCTCAAGGAGATCACGTTCGTATCGCCCAGCCCCTCGGCGATCAACTCGTTCCCGGTCCACGTGGCCGTGGGCGAAGGCTACTTCGCGGACGAAGGGCTTTCGGTGACCACCCAGGCGGTCAACGGATCCTCGGCGATCCTTCAGGCACTGGCCGCCGGCCAGGCCGATTTCGGGCGCCCCGGCCCGGCACCTGTGATCCAGGCCAATGCCCGCGGGGTCGAGGTGACGTTCCTCTACAACTCGCTGCCGCGCAGCTCGTTCGGCATCTTGGTGCCCGACAGCTCGGCCATTCAATCCCCCGATGATCTGCGCGGGGCCAACATCGGGATCGGCACTGCAGACGGGGCCGAAGTGGGCTTTGCCCGCGCCATCCTGAATGATTACGGCATGAGCGAGCCGGCCGATTACACCTTTATCCCCGTCGGCGACGGCGGCCCGGCAACGGCCGGTTTGCAGCGCGGCGATATCGTGGCCTATGTCGGTTCCTTGGCCGACCGGGCGATCATCACCTTCCGCGGCCTGCCGATGCGTGACATCACGCCCTCGAAATTCGACACGCTGTTTGGCAATGGCTATGCCGCCACGACCGCTTACGTGAACGAAAACCCCGACATCGTCGAAGGTTTCGGGCGGGCTCTGGTTCGGGCGACGATCTTTGCCCGTGATCCGGCCAACCGCGACCGCGTGCTCGACCATCTCGAAGTGGCCAATCCGCAAGAGATCGAGGACCGGGGCTTTGCCAATGCGCTGCTCGACGCCGTTCTGGCCAAAGGCCTGCCGCACAACCCGGACAACGGCTGGGGCTACAACGACCCCGAGCATTGGCAGGTCTGGCATGACAATCTGGTGGCTTCCGGGGATCTGCCCGCACCGCTGCCCGATCTGACGGTCGTGTACACCAATGCCTTCGTCGAAGCATGGAACACGCTGCCGTGAGCCTGTCACCGCAACAAAAGGAACCGGCCGCACAGGATGCGCGGCCGGTCTACGTCCTGAGGGGCGTGAACAAATTCTACGCCAAGCGCGGCATTCACGCGCTTGACGATGTGAACCTGACCCTGGTCGAAGGCAGCTTTTCGTCGGTCATCGGCTCGAGCGGCTGCGGCAAGTCCACGCTGCTCAAGATCATGGCGGGTCTGACGCCGCCCTCGTCGGGCAGCGTGATGCTGGAAGGCAAGCCCGTGCTGGGCCCGCGCGAAGACATCGGCATGATGTTCCAGCAGGCCACGCTGTTTCCTTGGCGCACGGTGCTGGAAAACATCGTTCTGCCGATCGAGATTCGCGACGGCAAGAAAGCCGCCCGCGATGCCCATGATCGCGCCCGCGATTTGCTGGCGATGACCGGGCTGTCCGGGTTCGAACATGTCTTTCCCAACGAATTGTCGGGCGGCATGGCGCAGCGCGCGGCGATCTGCCGGATGCTGGTGTCGCAGCCTTCGGTGCTGCTGCTGGATGAACCGTTCAGCGCGCTTGATGAATTGACGCGCGATTTCATGAACATGGAATTGCAGCGCATCTGCCGTGAACGCAATGCAACGGCGTTTCTGGTGACCCACTCGATCCAGGAAGCGGTGATCTTGTCGGACGTGGTCTATGTGATGTCGCCCCGCCCCGGCCGCTTCGTGGAAGAGGTGGTGATCGATCTGCCGCGTCCGCGCACGCTGGAGATGATGACCACCCCGGAATTCGGGGCGCTGGTCGACCGGATCCGATCGCAACTGGATGAAGGAGCATTGGCATGACCCTGATGGATCAAGGCAACGCGGCCACGGGCAGCTTCCCCAGCACGGTCTGGGTTGAAAACGTGTCCTGGGTCGATCGGGTGCCGCGCTGGGTGGCGATGGTGGCGATCTTCGCGATCTTCATCGCGATCTGGCAGCTCACCCACATGACGGGCCTGGTTTCGCCGATCTTGCTGCCCTCGCCTGGATCGACGGCCAACCAGATCTATTTCGTTGGTCATAACCTGTTGACCGGCGGCTACATGCTGACCCCGCTTTGGGTGACGCTGAAAACCGTGGGCTACGCGTTCCTGCTGGCGACCGCGATCGGGTTTTCGCTGGGGGTTCTGGTGGGTGAAACCGCCTTTGGCGAACGTGCCGTCATGCCCTACCTCGTGGCGATCGACACCATGCCCAAGGTGGCGTTTGCGCCGCTGTTCATCGCATGGCTGGGCTTTGGCATCGAAAGCAAGGTGGCGTTGGCGACCTTTATCGCGACCTTTCCGATCATCGTCGGCACCGCGGCGGGTTTGCACGCAGCCGATGAAAACGCCCGCATGCTGTTCAAGACCATGGGCGCCTCGCGGTTTCAGACGCTGATCAAGATGAAGCTGCCCACGGGCATGCCGCATTTCTTCACCGGGCTCAAGATCGGGTCGGTTGGGGTGATGGCCGGCGCGATCACGGGCGAATTTTTGGGCGGCGGCAAAGGTTTTGGCGACCTGATCCGGGTGGCGTCGACCAATCTGGACACCGCGCGCGTGTTTGCGCTGATCATCTATCTCAGCATCATCGGGCTGGCGATTTTCATGGCCGTGGTCTGGACCCAGCGCCGTTTTGTGTTCTGGCACAAATCCACCGCCCTGACCGAAAGCTGATGGCGGTTGCCCTGCCGGGCGCGGCAGGGCATCACTGCCGCAAACCATCGACCGCATAGGAAGCGAAGAATGACCCAACCAAACGATCTATTTGCCCCGCCCCCGATCACGCGCTTTCCGGTCGTGGGGTCGGACAAGACATTCCCGGTGCGTCGGGTGTATTGCATCGGGCGCAATTATGCCGCCCACGCCATCGAAATGGGCCATGATCCGAACAAGGAACCCCCGTTCTTTTTCCAAAAAAGCCCCGACACCATCGTGTTCGGCGATTTCCCCTACCCCACTGAGACCAGCGATGTGCATTACGAGATCGAGCTGGTCGTCGCCCTGTCGAAGGGGGGCACCGACATTCCCGTCGAGACGGCGCTCGATCATGTCTATGGCTATGGCGTCGGTCTGGACATGACCCGGCGCGATTTGCAGGGTGAAGCCAAGAAACTGGGCCGCCCCTGGGAGGTCGGCAAGAACTTCGATCAATCGGCCCCCTGCACCGCGCTTGTGCCGGCCGCAACCATCGGCCATCCGACCGAGGGCGCGATCTGGCTCAAGGTCAATGGTGTCGTGCAGCAAGAGGGCGACCTGAACCAGATGCTCTGGAAGGTGCCCGAGATGATTTCGATCCTGTCGCGGTATTTCGAACTGTGCCCCGGCGATGTGATCATGACCGGCACCCCGTCTGGCGTCGGGCCCATCGTGCGCGGCGATGTGATGGAAGGCCATGTCGATGGCGTGGGCACCTTGACCGTCAAGGTTCTTTGAATATGGCGCGGCGGGCCCGGTATCGGGGCCCGCCGATTCCCTCCGCCGTGGCGCATGATGATGGAAACCTCTGCGACCAAGCCGGACGGCCCCCCCCACATCTGATGGGCGAAGCCTGAGCGCCCAGGCTTACAGGAACACGAATTTTTTCGTCGTAATTGCGAAGAATTTTTTGTTATGTGTTTGTGGTGAGGCGTTGTCAGCTTATCGTCACGAATGTGGATCACGCTGACACAACGACGTCGCGGGCTTTGCCACAAAGGGCATCGGCACAGGGCCGCGGCCCGCATGACGCGAGGATCACAACGCTGCGGACCGGCAACAGCCGCCGTGGCACACCAAAACGACCAAGGCTGCAGGAAACAACCGGCAGCCCGCACCACAGGGAGACGACACATGACGGAATTCACCACAACAGGTCAGGGGTTTGCCCCGCTTAGCCGACGCGGCGTGCTGAAAGGCGCGGCAGCGGTCGGGGCGGCTGGCCTGATTCTGCCGCACACCACCCGCAGCGCCCAGGCGCAGACCCGCGGCGGCACCTTCCGCATCGGGATCGGTCATGGTTCGACCACCGATACGCTGGATCCCGGCCTGTGGGATCAGCTGTATGTCCAGACCTTTGCCGCCGCGCGTCACAACTACCTGATCGAGGTGGGTTCCGACGGACAGCTGCACCCCGAGATCGCGGAAAGCTGGTCGAGCAGCGACGGTGTGACCTGGGTGTTCCCGATCCGTCAGGGCGTGAGCTTCCATTCCGGCAAGACGCTGACGCCCGATGATGTCGTGGCCTCGATCAACCATCACCGCGGCGATGATACGACATCGGTCATCAAGCCGCTGCTGGCCGCAATCACCGATGTGCGGGTGGACGGCAACAACGTCGTCGTCACGCTGGAAGCCCCCAACGCCGACCTGCCCTATCTGATGACGGATTATCACATTCCGATCATGCCCAGCATGGGCGGCAAGATCGACGTCAACTCGACCGACGGCTGCGGCGGCTACATCGTCGAAAGCTTCGAGCATGGGGTTCAGGCCACGCTGAACCGCAACCCCAATTACTGGAAATCGGACCGCGCCTGGTTTGACCGGATCGAACTGGTGTCGATCCTCGATGCGGCGGCGCGTCTGAACGCGCTGATCACCGGCGAAGTGAACCTGATCGACCAGGTCGATCCGGCCACCATCGGCATGCTGGAAAGCCGCGGTGTCGCACGCATCCTGTCGATCCCGGGCAATGCGCATTACGGCTTCCCGATGGACAGCCGCGCCGCGCCCTACAGCGACAACAACATCCGTCTGGCGCTGAAATACGCCATCGATCGCCAAGCGATGGTCGATGTCATCCTGGGCGGCCATGGTGCGGTGGCCAACGACAACCCGATCGGTCCGGCCAACCGCTATTTCCATGCGGAAATGGAAGCCAAGACCTATGATCCGGACAAGGCGCGCTACTATCTGCAGCAAGCCGGGTTGAGCAGCCTCGATGTCACCATTTCGGTGGCCGACGCCGCGTTCTCGGGTGCGGTCGATGCGGGGGCCATGTTCTCGGAAACCGCGCGCGCAGCTGGCATCAACATGACCGTCGACCGGGTGCCCAACGACGGCTACTGGGACAATGTCTGGCTGAACCCCAACGGCAACTCGCCCTTCTGCGCCACCTATTGGGGCGGCCGCGCGGTCGAGGATCACATGTTCACCACCGCATATGCGGCCGGCGGGGCATGGAACGAAAGCTTCTGGGACAATGCGCGCTTCAACGAGCTGTTGGTGGCCGCACGTTCGGAAATCAACGAAGACCGCCGCCGCGAAATGTATCAAGAGATGCAGCAGCTGGTGTCCTTCGAAGGCTCGACCATCATCCCGATGTACAACAACTACGTGATGGCCGTGTCCAACGGCGTCGCCACCCCTGACCGCATCTCGGCCAACTGGAACTTTGACGGGTTCCGTTGCGTCGAGCGCTGGTGGATGGCGTAACCGACGAACGCCCCCCGGTGCGCGACCGCACCGGGGGGCCCCTTTCCGGCCATGCGGAGGACGGAACCCTGTCGAATGTGATGCGGATGATCCTGGCGCGTATCGCGCTGGGGATCGGGCTTTTGTTGATCGTCTCATTGGTGATCTTCTGGGCGACCGAGCTTTTGCCGGGCGATCTGGCCACGCAGCTTTTGGGCCAGTCGGCCACGCCGGAAACCGTGGCCGCGCTGCGCAACCAGCTGGGCCTGAACGAGCCTGCGCCGCTGCGCTACTGGAACTGGCTGACCGCCGCGCTGACGGGGGATTTCGGCGTATCCTTGGCCAATGGCCGCCCGATTTCCGACCTGATCGCCGCGCGCCTGGGCAACACCGTGTTCCTGGCACTTTATGCCGCCGCGCTGTCGGTGCCGATCTCGCTGATCTTGGGCATATTGGCGGCCTTGTGGCGCAATTCGATCTTTGACCGGGCGGCCAATGCCGGCGCGCTGACGGCGATTTCCTTTCCCGAATTCTTCGTGGCCTATATCCTGGTGCTGTGGCTGGCACAGACGGGCATCTTTCCCTCGATGGTGCGCATCAACCCCACCACCGATTTCGGCGACCGTCTTTACATGACCTTCCTGCCCGCGCTGACGCTGATGCTGGTGGTCACGGCGCATATGATGCGCATGACGCGGGCGGCCATCATCAACCTGTTGGCCAGCCCCTACATCGAAATGGCCCGCCTCAAGGGCATGTCGCCGCTGCGCATCGTGCTGCGCCATGCCCTGCCCAACGCGCTGGCGCCCATCATCAACGTGATCGCGCTGAACCTGGCGTATCTGATCACCGGCGTCGTGGTGGTCGAGGTGGTGTTTGTCTATCCCGGTCTTGGGCAGCTGATGGTGGATGCGGTGTCGAACCGCGACATCGCCGTGGTGCAGGCGGTCGCGCTGATCTTTGCGGCGGCCTATGTGGCGCTGAACCTGATCGCCGACGTGCTGTCGACGATCACCAATCCCCGCCTGATGCACCGGAGATAGCGCCATGGGTTTTGCCCTCTCCGTAACCCTTGGGTTGGCCGGGCTGTTTGCCATCGCATGGATGGCGCGTGCCGGCGCGCGGGCCACCCTGTCGGGGCCTGCGGGCGCCATCGCGCAAGACATTCCCCTGACCGCGGCCTTCGGCGTTCTGGTCATCTTGATCTATGCCGCCGTGGCCATCGCGGCCCCTGTACTTGCGCCCTTTCCCGAACGCGAAATCGTCGGGGGCCAGTTCCAGGCCTGGTCGGCCGCCCATCCCTTGGGCACCGACCGGATCGGGCGCGACATGCTTTCGCGGTTGATATTTGGCGCCCGCAACACGGTGGGCATCGCCTTTGTGACAACGGCGCTGGCCTTTGTGGTGGGGGCGGTGCTGGGGCTTTGGGCGGCGCTGGTCGGCGGCTGGATCGATCAGGGGCTGTCGCGTTTCGTGGATGCCTTGATGGCGATCCCGGCCCTGATCTTTTCGCTGTTGCTGCTGACGATCTTCGGCACATCGGTGTTGACGCTGATCCTGGTCATCGCGGCGGTTGATGCGACACGGGTGTTCCGACTGGCGCGCGCGGTGGCCCAAGGCATCGTGGTGATGGACTACATCGAAGCTGCGCGGCTGCGGGGCGAAGGGTCATGGTTCTTGATCCGGCGCGAAATCCTGCCCAATGCGATGGCACCGCTGGTGGCCGAATTCGGCCTGCGCTTTTGCTTCGTGTTCCTGTCGATATCGTCGCTGTCGTTCCTGGGGCTGGGCATCCAGCCGCCCACCGCCGATTGGGGCAGCATGGTCAAGGACAACGCCACGCTGATCACCTTTGGGGATGTGACGCCGCTGTTGCCGGCGGGCTGCATCGCGCTGTTGACGGTCGCGGTGAATTTCGTCGTCGATTGGCAGCTTCACCGCGCCTCGGGCCTGAAGGAGCAAGCATGATGGGCCGCGAGGTATTGCTGAAGATCGAGGGCCTGCGCATCGAAGGCCGCGCCGGCGACGGCTGGACCGAAATCGTCAAGGGCATCGACCTGACCCTGCACAAGGGCGAAGTGCTGGGGCTGATCGGGGAATCGGGCGCGGGCAAATCCACCGTGGGGCTTGCCGCGATGGGTTTTGCCCGCGATGGCTGCCGCATATCGGGGGGAAGCATCCTGTTCGACGGGATCGACCTGCGCACCGCCCCCGAAGCGGAACGCCGCGCCTTGCGCGGGGCGCGCATCGCCTATGTGGCGCAATCGGCCGCCGCCAGTTTCAACCCGGCCCATCGCCTGATCGACCAGTATTGCGAAGCACCCGTCATTCACGGCGTGATGGACCGGGCGCGCGCCGAACACGATGCCGTCGATCTTTACCGGCGCATGCAACTGCCCAACCCCGAAGAGATCGGGTTTCGTTACCCCCATCAGGTGTCGGGCGGCCAATTGCAGCGCGCGATGACCGCGATGGCGATGGCCTGTCGCCCCGATCTGATCATTTTCGACGAACCGACCACGGCGCTGGATGTGACCACCCAGATCGAGGTTCTGGCCGCGATCCGCGACATCGTGCGCCAGTTCGACACCGCCGCCATCTACATCACCCATGATCTGGCGGTCGTGGCGCAGGCGGCCGACCGCATCAAGGTGCTGCTGCGCGGCCACGAGGTGGAAGAAGCCGACACCCGCACCATGCTGGCCGCCCCGCGCGAGGCCTACACCAAATCGCTTTGGGCGGTGCGCAGCTTTGCCCGCCCGGCGCAGCCCACCCCGCAAGATGCCCCGATCCTGTCGGTGCGCAATGTCAGCGCCGCCTATGGCAAGATTCCGGTGCTTGACGATGTCAGCTTCGACATCCACGCAGGCCGCACCGTCGCGGTCGTCGGGGAAAGCGGGTCGGGGAAATCCACCGCCGCGCGCGTCATCACCGGGCTTTTGCCACCGCAATCGGGCGCGGTGCTGTTCCAAGGCGCGGCCCTGCCGCCGGCGCTGAAATCGCGCACGCGCGATCAGCTGCGGCAGGTGCAGATGATCTACCAGATGGCCGATACGGCGCTGAACCCCAAGCTGCGGTTGCGCGAATTGATCGGACGGCCGGCGCAAATGTATCTGGGCCTGTCGGGGCGCGCCCTGGAAACGCGGGTGCGCGATCTGTTGCAGCTGATCGAACTGGACCCCGACACCTATATCGACCGGTTGCCGGGCGAATTGTCCGGCGGTCAGAAACAGCGCATCGGCATTGCCCGGGCGTTGGCCGCCGAGCCCAAGATCATCATCTGCGACGAGGTGACATCGGCGCTCGACCAGATCGTTCAGGAAGGCATCTTGAAGCTGTTGACGCGGCTACAAGATGAATTCGGCCTGGCCTACATGTTCATCACCCATGATCTGGCCACGGTGCGCGCCATCGCCGATGATGTGGTGGTGATGCAAAAAGGCCGGGTGATCGAACAGGGCCCGAAGGCCCAGATGTTCGCCCCCCCCCATGAGCCCTATACCGAGCTGTTGCTGTCCTCGGTGCCCGAGATGGACCCCGACTGGCTGACCCGCCTGTTGGACCGCCGCGCCGCCGGCGCCGCCGGCTGATCCGGGCCGCTTTGGCCCGCGAGACGGGCCCTAGACCGTGATGACCAGCCGATCGGGCCGGGGATGGTCCGCATGGGCGGCGACAAACCCTGCCGCGCGTTCGGCCACGACGCCCGCGGGCGCCAAAACGCGCCGCGTGGACAGATCGACATGCAACAAAAGCGTCTCGACGGTCGCTGCGGGGCTGTCGCCGTCGGTCCAGATCTTGTTCAGCAGATGCAGCTTGCGCCCATCCCCGCCCAAGGCCTGCGTGGTCACCGTGATGTGGGCGCCGATGTCGATCTCGGCGAAATAGCGAATGTGGTTTTCCGCGGTGAAATAGCTCAAACCGCCCGCGATATAGGCGGCATCCGCCCCGATCAGTTCCATGAAGCGATCCGAGGCGCGCGCCGACACCTCGAGATAGGGGGCCTCGTTCATGTGGCCGTTATAGTCGACAAAGCTGGTCGGCACTTGCATCTCGACCGTCACGGGCAACCCATCCGGCCCGGTCGCGCGGCGCGGCAACAGCGCCTCATGGGCATTGATCACGCCGCCCGCGCCGCTTCCCGTGCGTTTGAGCGCACGCAGGATGCCCACCAGATTGTCATCGCGCAACCGCTCCAGTTCGCGGATCGTCCGGTGGCCGGATTGTGCGTCTGATTGGCCGGCGATCAGCTCGACCAGCTCGTCGGTGAATTCGGGCACATCCATCAGCTTGGTCCAGGGCCATGTCAGGCAGGGACCGAACTGGGCCATGAAATGACGCATGCCGGCCTCGCCGCCGGCGATGCGATAGGTTTCGAACAGGCCCATTTGCGCCCACCGCAGGCCAAAACCCATGCGGATCGCCTCGTCGATTTCAGCGGTGGTGGCGATGCCGTCCTTGACCAGCCACAGCGCCTCACGCCAGACGGCCTCAAGGAAGCGATCGGCGATATGGGCATCGATTTCCTTGCGCACCAGCAAGGGATACATCCCGATCCCGCGCAGGATCGCGGCCGCTTTCTGGCAGGTATCCCCGTCGCCCACCAATTCGATCAAGGGCAGAAGATAGACGGGGTTGAACGGGTGCGCGACAATCGCCCGCGCATTTTTTTCGTTCAGTTCTGATGGTTTGAAGCCCGATGTTGAACTTCCCAAAACGGCCTCGGCCGGGGCATGTTCCCTGATCTGGGCCAAAACCTTGTGCTTGAGATCCAGCCGTTCGGGCACGCTTTCCTGCACCCAGTCGGCACCGGCCACCGCTTGGGCCAGATCGGTGTGAAACGCCAGCCGCCCCTCGGGCGGCAGGGCGCGCTCGTACAGCCCCGGCAGCGAACGGCGCGCATTGGCCAGCACCGCCTCGATCTTGCGTTGGGCTTCCGGGTCGGGGTCGAACACGGCCACATCCCAGCCGTTGAGCAAGAAGCGCGCCGCCCAGCCGCCGCCGATCACGCCCCCCCCGATGATTGCCGCCTTTTGTGCCATCATGTTGTCCTTTCGGTATGTCCATCCACCGCCATGGCCTGTCCGCTGATCGATGCCGCCGCGGGCGATGCCAGAAACAGCGCCATGGCCGCCACTTCATCGGCGGTGACGAAGCGGCGCAGCGCGACCCCTTGGGTGAAGCCCGCGCGCACATCCGCTTCGGACCGGCCCTGCGCCTGCGCCTCCATCGCCACCACCCGGTCCATGCGCGGGCCTTCGACGGCGCCGGGGCAGATCGCGTTCACCCGCACCCCGGCCGGCCCCAGTTCCGAGGCCAGCGCCTTGGTCAGGCCCACCATCCCCCATTTCGCCGCCACATAGGGCGTGCGCCAGGGAAAGCCGAACAACCCCGAGACCGAGCTGGTCAGCAAGATCACCCCTGCCCCTTGCGCGCGCATCACCCGCGCCGCCCAGCGACAGGCCAGAAATGCCCCATCCAGATTGACCGACAGGCAGCGCTGCCAGTCTTCAAAACCCAGCGTCTCGATCGGCCCGGCCGGGCCGCCGATGCCCGCGTTCGCGATCACCACATCGGCCCCCTGCCAATCGGCCTCGATCCCGGCGAAAAACGCGTCCATCGCGGCCGGATCGGTCACATCGGCCTGACGCGCACGGATGGCGGGGGGCACCGCCGCCACGGCGGCCGCATCCGCATCACAGACCGCCACGCGGTCGCCGGCGGCCATGAACGCCTCGGCCATGACCCGGCCCAGGCCCGAAGCCCCCCCGGTGATCACCACCCTGCGGCTCATCGCGGGGCCCGCTTCACCAGGCCCAGCTTGGCGCGCACCTCGGCCGGGGTCATCACGCGGGCGCCCATCCGTTCGACGATGCCCACGGCGCGTTCGACCAGCTGGGCGTTGGTGGCCAGCACACCCTTGTCGAGCCAAAGATTGTCTTCCAGCCCGACGCGCACATGCCCCCCCGCCAGCACGGCGGCCGCGGCATAGGCCATCTGGTTGCGCCCCAGCGAAAAGGCCGAAAAGGTCCAATCGGACGGCACGTTGTTGACCATGGCCATAAAGGTGTTCAGATCATCGGGCGCCCCCCAGGGCACGCCCATGCACAGCTGCACCAAGGCCGGGCTGTCCAGAACGCCCTCTTTCACCAATTCCTTGGCAAACCACAGATGGCCGGTGTCGAAGGCTTCGATCTCGGGCTTGACGCCCAGCTCGGTCATCATGCGCCCCATGGCCCGCAGCATGCCCGGCGTGTTGGTCATGACGTAATCGGCTTCGGCGAAATTCATCGTGCCGCAATCCAGCGTGCAGATCTCGGGCAGGCATTCGGCCACATGCGCCACGCGATCCTCGGCGCTGCCCATATCGGTGCCGCGGGGGTTCAATGGCAACGGCGCATCGGTCGGGCCGAAAACCAGATCCCCCCCCATGCCGGCGGTCAGGTTCAAGATCACATCGACCTCGGCGGAACGGATGCGGTCGGTCACCTCGCGGTACAGATCCACCCGGCGCGATGGGGCCCCGCTGTGGGGATCGCGCACATGGCAATGCACGATGGCCGCGCCCGCGCGCGCCGCCGCGATCGCGCTGTCGGCGATCTCCTGGGGGCTGCGGGGCACATGCGGGCTGCGGTCTTGGGTGGCCCCCGACCCGGTGACAGCGCAGGTGATAAAGACCTCTCGGCTCATGGTCAGTGGCATGTCTTGTCCTTTCATTCCCGATTTTTCGTCCGAAAAATCGTATGGTGCGGATATTCGTGCGAAAATCCGTCAGCGTCCCGTCCAAACCGGCGCGCGCTTCTCGGCAAAGGCGCGCGCGCCCTCTTTCTGATCTTCGGATCGATAGAGCCGTTCCACCGTCGCGAACTGGCTTTTCGTGATCCGGTTGAGCGCATCGTGAAACCCCATCGCCTCGGCTTCGCGGACAATTTCCTTGATTGCCGCAAAAACCAAAGGCGGCCCCGCGGCCAGATCATCGGCCATGGCGCGCGCGGTCGCCATCAGGTCGGCGCCGGGCACCACGCGGTTGACCAGCCCCCAATGGGCGGCCTCGGCCGCATCGAACCAGCGGCCGGTGAACAACAGCTCCATCGCGATGTGATAGGGGATGCGCTTGGGCAGCTTGATCGAGGCCGCATCCGCCACCGTGCCCGAGCGGATTTCCGGCAACGCAAAGCTGGCGTGATCGGCGGCCACGATCATGTCGGCGCACAGCGCAAGCTCCAGCCCGCCGCCGCAGCAAATGCCGTTGATGGCCGCGATCACGGGCTTGTTGAGGCCGCGCAATTCCTGCAATCCGCCAAAGCCACCGACGCCGTAATCGGTGTCGGGCGCTTCGCCGGCGGCGGCGGCCTTCAGATCCCAACCGGGGCAAAAGAACTTTTCACCCGCCGCCGTCACGATGGCCACGCGCAGATCGGGATCATCCCGAAATTCGGTGAAAACCGCGCCCATGATCCGGCTGGTCGCCGCATCGATCGCGTTGGCCCGCGGCCGATCCAGCGTGACCTCCAGCACGGCACCGCGGCGTTCGGTTTTGATCGGCGTATCGGTCATGCGATTTCTCCCAGTTGGACCAGCGCATCGACCGCCACGGCGCGGTCGGCCGTCACGATCAGCGGGTTCACCTCCAGCTCGACCAGGCGCCCGGCCTGAGCCAGGGCACAATCTTGCAGCGCCTCGATCGCGCGCACCAGCGCGGCGCGATCCGCAGCCGGTTTGCCGCGATAGCCCCGCAGCACGGGGGCCAGGCGCAACCGCCCCAGGGCGGCATCGATATCGGCGCGCGTCGCGGGCAACAAGACGGATACGCGATCGCCCAGAATTTCGGCCCAGACCCCGCCCGCCCCGATGGTCATGACATACCCATGCGCCGGATCGCGCAGCACGCCCACCAAGATCTCGGCGATGGCGCCGGTGACCATGTCCTCGACCAGGAATTGATCCCCACCCATGCGCGCGGCGGCCGTGGCGACCGCATCGGCGTGTTCCAGCCCCAATGCGACCGCGCCGATTTCGGTCTTGTGCGCATGGCCCAAGGCCTTGAGCACCACGGGCGTGCCAAGGCTGCGGGCCGCGTCGGCGGCCGCCGCGGGGGTGGTGGCCACGACCCCTCGCGGGACCGCGACGCCATGGGCCGCCAACAGCGCCTTTGCGTCGGCCTCGGTCAAGAGCCGCGGGGCAAGGGGCTCTGGCCCGGGCAAGGCCAGCGGCGCGGCAAGGGCCCGCTGCGCCCCGATGCGGGCGGCCGCCGCAATGGCGGCCAGACCTTCGCGCAGGCCCGCCAAAGGCACGATGCCGCGCGCGATCATGTCGGCTGCGACCGCTTCGGGCATGGTTTCGGGCAGGCTGGCCAGGATCGCCATCGGGCGCCCGGTCGCCGCCCGCGTCGCCGCGACCGCGTTGACCACCAGATCCCAGGCCGCCCCATCGCAGCGATCGGGGCGCGGAAAATCCAGCACCACGACCCCCATGGCCAGATGCGGGGCCATCATCGCGGTGAAGGTTCGGGTGATGGCAGCCTCATCACCCCAGATATAGGTGTGGTAATCCAAGGGATTGGCCAGCGCCACCTTGGGCCCCAGTGCGGCGCGCAAATCCTGATGCTGGCGCGGCGTCAGGGCCGGGTACGCCAGCCCCACCCCCATCGCCAGATCGGCCATCAACCCCGCCTCGCCGCCCGAACACGACATGGACGCGATCTGCGGCCCCTCCAGCGGGCCCACGACATGCAAGATTTTCAGCGTCTCAAGCAGATCGGCCAAAGCCGCAACCCGCGCGATCCCCAAGCGCGCAAACAGCGCATCCGCCCCGGCATCGCTGCCCGCCAAGGCCCCGGTGTGCGACACGGCCGCCATCCGGGCCTGGTCGGATGCGCCCGCCTTGACCACGACGATGGGCTTTCTTGCCGCCTGCGCGCGCCGGGCCATGGCCTCGAACCCTGCCAGATCACCGATGCCTTCGATGTGCAGGCCCAGGGCCGTCACACGGGGATCGTCGAGCAGCGCCGTGGCAATTTCGGCCAGGCCGGTCTGTGCCTGATTGCCCGCCGTCACCACATAGGCCAGCGGCAGGCCACGCATCTGCATCGTCAGATTGATCGCGATGTTGGAGGATTGCGTGATCAAGGCCACCCCGCGCGCGCTGCGCAGGGCCCCGTGCTGGTCGGGCCAAAGAACCGCACCGTCGAGAAGGTTCAAAAAGCCATAACAATTCGGCCCCAGGATGCGCATGGAACCGGCCGCATCGACCAATGCCGCCTCAAGCGCGGCACCATCGCCGGTTTCCTGCGCCGATTCCCGAAAGCCAGACGCAAAGCACACCGCCCCCCCGGCCCCCCGCCCCGACAGCGCGCGCAACGCATCGATGCTGGCCTGGCGGTTCACCCCGATGAAGCTGGCATCGGGCGCGGCCGGCAGATCGGCAATGCTGGCATAGGCGCGCAGGCCCGCGATTTCGCGCTTGGTGGGATGCACGGGCCAGACCGGCCCCGAAAAACCGATCTTGCGACATTCGGCGATGACATTGGCACACCACGCCCCGCCGCCGATCACGGCGATCGAGCCCGGCCGCAACAGGCGCGACAACGGTTCCATCTCAGGCGCCGCGCGGGCGGAACACTTCGCGCCCGATGATGTGACGTTGAATTTCCGACGTGCCATCCCAGATGCGTTCGACACGGGCATCGCGCCAGAACCGTTCGATGGGCAGATCGTCCATCAAGCCCATGCCACCGTGAATTTGCAGCGTCGTGTCGGTGACGCGCGCCAGCATTTCGGTGGCATAAAGCTTGGCCGACGCGATTTCCCGGTTGGCGGGCAATCCCTGATCCAGCCGCCAGGCGGCCGCCAGCGTCAGCCAATCGGCGGCGTCGATTTCGGTGATCATGTCGGCGATCTGAAAGCTGACGCCTTGGAACTTGGCGATCTGTTGGCCGAATTGGCGCCGCTGCGCGGCGTAATCGGCGGCGTGATCAAAACACCGCCGTGCGCGCCCGACCGAAAACGCGGCCACCGTCAGGCGGGTGGCATAAAGCCAGGTGTTCATCACGTCAAAGCCGCCGTCGACGGCCCCCAACACCTGTGCATCCGACAGACGGCACTGATCGAATTCAAGGATGCAGTTCTTGTAGCCACGATGACTGACCGAGGTGTAGCCGTCGCGCACGGTGAACCCGGGATGGCCGCGATCCACCAGGAAACAGGTGATGCGCTTTTTCGGGCCATGCGCCGTGTCATCGACGCCCGTGGCCACGAAAACGATAAAGAAATCGGCATGATCGGCGCCCGAGATGAAGTGCTTGCTGCCATTGACGACCCAATCGCCCCCCGCACGCACCGCGCTGCATTTCATGCCACGCACATCCGAACCGGCATCGGGTTCGGTCATGGCCAGCGCATCCATCCGTTCGCCGCGCACCGCCGGAAACAGGTAACGCTCGCGCTGTTCGCCCTGGCAGGCCATCAAGATGTTCTGGGGCCGGCCGAAGAAATGGGTCAGCGCCATCGATCCGCGCCCCAGTTCGCGTTCGACCAGCGTGAATTCCAGATGGTTCAGCCCGCCGCCGCCCACATCGGTCGGGAAATTGCAGGCCCAAAACCCCATCTCCACCACCTTGCGCCGCAGATCGGCGGCCAGATCGGGCGGCACGGTGCCCGTGCGCTCGACCGCGGCTTCGTGGGGATAGATCTCGGTCTCGACAAAGCTGCGCACCGTGTCGACGATCATCTGCTGTTCCGGGCTCAGACCGAATTGCACGCCAGCCTCCCTGTGCCACCCTCGCAAAAGGCTAGAAACCGACCGCGGCCTGTATCATGCTGAATTCTACATTCATCGTGCCGGATTCGAAATTATCGATGCCACGCCAGATCGCCGTCCTGCTGTTTCCGCAATTTTCGAACCTGTGCCTGGCCAACGCGATCGAGCCCTTGCGCGCGGCCAACAGCCTGTCGCGCAAGGTCTTGTATCAGTGGCATTTCATCGGCCTTGATGCGGGTCCGGTGCTGTCGTCAAGCGGGCTTCCGGTGACCCCGGAACGGGCGCTATCGGACCTGGCGGGCGCCGATTACCTGTGTGTCATGCCCAGCTATGGGTATCGCGATTTCACCCGCGCGCCCATCTTGCGCCGGTTGCGCGCGGCCGCGCGGCGGTCCGAGGCGGTGGTGGGGCTGGACACGGGCAGCCTGGTTCTGGCGGCGGCGGGGTTGCTGGATGGCTACCGGGCCACGTCGCATTGGGATGTGTTGACCGAATTCGAGGAAAGCTACCCCGAGGTGCGCGTTGTGCGCGACCGCTTCGTGATCGACCGCGACCGGCTCAGCTGCGGTGGTGCCACGACCACGATGGAACTGATGCTGGAATTGATCGCCCGCCAGCATGGCCCGATGCTGAGCCTTGATGTGGGCGCATTGTTCATGCACGGCGAACGCCCGGGGGCTGGGCCCATCTTGCCCGGCGTCGCGGGTGACCGGGTGGTGCGCGCCGCAGCCGCGCTGATGCGGCGGCACCTGGAACAGCCGCTGTCGATCCCCGACATCGCCCGCCATCTGGGCCTGAGCCAGCGCGGGCTGGAACAGCGGTGCCTGACGGCTGCCGGCCATTCACCGCAGGCGCTTTATGCCCTGATCCGCATGTCCGAGGCCCAGCGGCTGGTGCAAGATACCCCCCTGTCGGTGGCCGAAATCGCGGCCCGCGTGGGCTATGGCGATGCCTCGGCCATGACGCGTCGGTTTCGCAACACCTTTGGCCGATCGCCGCGCCAGATGCGCGCCCCGACGGCTAACGGGCCCAATCGCTAAGCATATAGGCCGATTTCGCCAGCCATTCGGGGTTGATCTCGACCCCCCAGCCGGGGGCGTCGGTGACGGTGACATGGCCGCCGTCCACCCGGTAGGGATCGTTGCGGAACAGATCGCGCTGCCAGGGGTAATAATCATCGCCCTCGATCGACAGTTCCAGATAGCGGCCGGGATTGGGCACGGCCCGCAACAGATGCATGGTGAAGATCGTCACCATCGACAGGTTGGCCGCATGCGGCGTGCAGGGCAGACCGGCATCCGCCCCCATGCGCGCGACCTGCATCGCACGGATCATCCCCCCCACATAAAGCACATCGGGCTGCACGATATCGACGGATTTCAACGCAATCATCCGCCGCCAATTCTGCAGGTCCCAGTCCTGTTCGCCGCCGGCCACGTCCATGTGCAAGGCCGCTGCCACCGCGGCGGTCTGTTCCAGTTCCCAATAGGGGCAGGGTTCTTCGAAATGTTCGTATCCGTGATCTTGCAGCATCTGCCCCACGGCGATGGCGCGGGCGGGCGAAAAACCCGAATTGCCATCGACCAGCAGCGCCGCGTCATCGCCCAGCGCCCGCCGGATGGCGGGGATGATCGCTTCGGTCCGGCCCGGCCATTCATCGCGGTCCTGACCACATTCGGCCCCGACCCGAACCTTGAAGGCGTCGAACCCATGCGCGGCGCGCAGATCGATCAGGCGCGCGGCCTCGGTCTCGGGGGTGATGTCGCGCCGCATCGACGAGGCATAGGCCCGGATCCGGCCCGGTGCGCCGCCCAAAAGGGACGCGACGGGTTTGCCGGCCGCCTGCCCCCGCCAATCCCACACGGCGGTGTCCAGCCCGGCCATGGCGCGGCACAGGTAGGTGCCGGGGTACTTGTGTTCGCGCAGCGGAATTTCGGCGATCACCTCTTCCAGCGCATCGGCCCCCCGCCCCAGCGCCCAAGGCGCCACCTGCCGGTGCAGGATCTGGCAGGTGATGTCGCTGTTGTAGGTTGAAACCTGCCCCCAGCCCTGCACGCCGTCCTCGGTGGTGACGCGGACAAAGCCCACCAGCGGCGTGGCAAAGGTTTCGATGCGCGTGATGCGCGGGCCGATGTCGTCCTGGCCGCGCGGGCTGGCCAAGGGCACCGCCCCGGATGCGGAATAGGGAATGCTCATGCGACAGTCTCCAGGATCAGGTCGGCGGCCCGAAGGGCCAGCATCATGGTCGGCGCATTGGTGTTGGCCGACGTCAGATTGGGAAAGACCGAGGCATCGATCACCCGCAGCCCGGCCAGCCCATGCACCCGGCACGACGCATCGACCACCGAGCGCGCCGCATCCGGCCCCATGCGACAGGTGCCCACCGGGTGATAGACCGTGCCGCTGCGGGCGCGGAAATCATCCAAAATGGCCGCGTCATCCATCGCGCGCAGATCGGTGGGATCCATGCTGGATGCAATCAGGCCGTTCAGCGCCTTGGTGCGCACGAAATCCTGGCACAACCGCCCCCCGGCAATCGCGCGGGCGCGGTCATGTTCGGTGGCCAGCGAATTGGGCCGGATCACCGGGCTGGCCAGGGGATCGGCGTTGGCGATGGTGATCGTGCCCGTGCTGGTGGGCCGACAGGGCTGGTGGCAGATGATGAACCCCGGGAACGGGTCGGGGTTGATCACCACCCGCTTGCCTTCCTTGGCGGTGGTGTAGGTGACCGGGTTGAAATACAGCTGCTGATCGGGCCGGTCGAGCGCAGGATCGGATCGGAAATAGCCCCCGCATTGATTGACCGACAACGACAACGGCCCCCGCCGCGCCCAGGCATAGCGCAAGGCCGCCCGGATCTTGCCCCAAAGCGGGGCCAGTTCGTTGTTCAGCGTGGGTTCGGTCGCACGGAAGAAATAGCTGACCGCGATGTGATCTTGAAGATTTTCGCCGACATGGGCCAGATCGGCCAGCGGTGCGATCCCGGCCGCTTTCAACAGCGCCACCGGCCCCAGCCCCGAGCGCTGCAAGATCAGGGGCGAAGCCACGGCACCGGCCGACACGATGATCTCGCGGCCCGCGCGCACCGTTTCCACCCGCCCGTGGCGCAGATAGCGCACCGAAACGGCCCGTGTGCCTTCGAACAGGATGCGGTCGACATGGGCATGGGTCACGATCCGCAGGTTCGATCTGTTGCGGGCCTTGGCCAGAAAGGCGCGCGCCGAGCTGTCGCGCCGGCCGCGATGGGTGTTGATGCGGTAGACGGCCGCGCCTTCGGGATCGGGCCCGTTGAGGTTTTGGGTGATGGGCAGGCCCAGTTCCGCCGTGGCCGCAAAGAAATGACGGTTGGCCGGGTGGATCTGATCGCTGACGTCTTGCACATGCACGGGCCCCGTGCCGCTTTCCGTGCCATCCGGGGCGACCTGCGTCTCGAGCCGCTCGAACACCTGTTCGACCTGATCCCAGCCCCAGCCGGTGGCACCCGCTGCTTCCCAATCGTCGAAATCGCCGGGAAGGCCGCGCGCATAGACCATGGCGTTGATCGACCCCGACCCGCCCAGAACCTTGCCGCGGGGCCAATACCCACGGCGGCCCGCCAGCGCATCCTCGGGCTCGGTGTGAAACTGCCAATTCATCGTCGGATGGTAGAACAGCTTGCCATAGCCCAGCGGCAGGCTGATCCAGGGCGACCAGTCCGCGCCGCCGGCCTCGAGCACAAGCACCCGCAGCCGGCCCGACCGTGTCAGCCGTTCGGCCAGAACACAGCCCGCCGAACCGCCGCCGACGATCACGAAATCATAGCTGTCCATGGTGATTTGCCCTTGTTGCGCAGGGCGCACAGTGCCCATGCCCGGGGCGCGGCACATAGCGAAAAATATTTCGAGACAACCGCCAAAAAATTCGTAGGTTGCCGCCATGTTCACGCATATGCCCCCCCTGCCCTGGTTGCGCGCCTTCGAGGCCAGCGCACGGCTGGGCAATTTCACCCGCGCGGCCGAAGAATTGTGCCTGACCCCATCGGCGGTCAGCTATCAGGTGCGCGCGCTCGAGGCCGAGCTGGGTCACAAGCTGTTCGACCGCCGCCAGCGGCTTTTGTCGCTGACGCGGCTGGGGCAGAATTACCTGCCGATCGTGACCAAGGCCTTTGCCGTGATCGACACGGGCACGGCCGGGCTGTTTGGCAAGCAGCGCCCCGCCACGGTCACGCTGCGCTGCCTGAGTTCGTTCAACCTGTTGTGGCTGGTGCCGCGCATCGGGGCGTTTCGCGAAAAACACCCCGAAATCAACCTGCGGCTTTTGTCCAGCTCATGGTCCGACAGCGGCGGGCGCGATCCGATCGACATCGACATTCGCTACGGCGACGGCACATGGCCCGATGGCACCGTGATCGCGCTGCCCAAGGGGCGCGTGATCCCGGTTTGCGTGCCCGCCCTGGCTGGCCCGGTGACACAGGTCTTGCAAGGCCCGCTGCTCGACATCACCGGTGCCGTCGATACCTGGGCGCAGTTCCAGCAAGACCATTTGCCGGGCCAGACCCTGCCCGAACCCGTGGCGGTGGTCGATCAGTCGTTGATTGCGCTGGAAATGGCCAAGGATGGCCACGGCTACGCGCTGGTGGCCGATATTCTGGCCGCGCCCTACCTTGCGCGCGGCGATCTGGTCGTGGCTTGCCCGGCCGATCTACCCGAACGGTTGAGCCATCATCTGGTTCTGCCCCATGCCGGCAATCACCATCGCCCCGAGATCATGGCCTGCGTCAGCTGGATCATGGCCGAAACCGCCCGCCCCTGACCGATCAGGGGCTGCGCGCCTGCAACAGGGCGCGCAGCGCCTTGAGAATGCGCCGATGCGCGCCGCGGTGGCGATTGCGCAGGTGCACCGCGCCATAGACCGGCTGGTCGATGCGCGGCGCGCGCGCCACGCGACGGGCCGCGCCCGTCCGTTCCAGTTCCAGCGCGGTTTCGCGCAGCACATAGGTGCTGCCGCCCAAGGCCGTCAAAAGCCCGCGGATGACCGCGTTTTGGCCGCTCGACACCGCCCCTTGCGACAGCATCGGCAAGAGCGCGCCGTGGGTGGCCGAAAAAGCCGGCGCGTAATTGGGCAGGATGTAGGTTTCCGGCCGCACCGTGACCAGATCATCGGTCTCGGTCGACACCATCACATAGGCCACTTCGCCCAGCGTTTCGAAATGCAGATCGGGGTGGGGTTTGGGCGTGTAATGAATGGCCAGATCCAGCTGGCCGTCCCGCACATCGGTGCACATCTGGGCCGAGTAATCGGCCTCGACATAAAGCGCCATGTCCGGCACCGCGCCCTGCACCGCCCGAACCCAGGCCACCACCTGATCGCCCAGCAGATCATGCTGGATGCCGATGCGCATCGACATCGCCGCGTTGCCCGCGCCGCGCACGGCCATGCCGGCGGCCGCCCAGCTGTTGCGCAGCGCGCGCGCGTGGGGTTCGAAGCGCAAGCCTTCGGTGGTCAGCTCCGTGCCCGCACGGCTGCGATCCAGAAGCTTGCAGCCCAGCGCCGCCTCCAGCGCCTGCACCCGGCCCGAAATGGTCGATTGCGTCACCCCCAGCCGATTGGCGGTGCGGTTGAAACTGCGGGTTTCGCACAGGTCCAGAAAGGTATCGATTTGTTCGAGGTTCATGGCGCAGCCTGATCGGTTTTCCCGATCAATACACATTCACGAAGCGAATTGAACTACCCCCCTGCAGCGGGAATACTGGTGCCCACAAGCTGGGGAGGGCGCGTCGTGTCAGACTTACCGGATCAGGCCCGTGTGGTGATCATCGGCGGCGGCGTCGTGGGGGTGTCGTCGCTGTATCATCTGGCCAAGATGGGCTGGACCGATTGCGTGCTGCTGGAAAAGAACGAACTGACCGCAGGCTCGACATGGCATGCGGCGGGCAACGTGCCCACCTTTTCGACGTCATGGTCGCTGATGAACATGCAGCGCTATTCCACCGAATTGTACCGCGGCCTGGGCGCGGCGGTGGATTACCCGATGAACTACCACGTCACGGGCTCGATCCGGCTGGGCCATTCCGACGAACGGATGCAGGAATTTGCCCGCGCGCGCGGCATGGGGCTGTATCAGGGGATGGCGCTTGAAATCCTGAGCCCGGATGACATCAAGGCGAAATATCCCTTCATCGAAACGCATGACCTGAAAGGCGCGCTGTACGATCCGGCCGATGGCGATATCGACCCCGCGCAATTGACCCAAGCCCTGGCCAAGGGCGCGCGCGACATGGGCGCCACGATCGTGCGCTTTTGCCCCGCCACGGGTGTGAGCCGCGACAAGGGCGCGTGGATCGTACACACCGAAAAGGGCGACATCCGCTGCGAAATCGTGGTCAACGCGGCCGGCTATTATGCGCAGCGTGTGGGCGAATGGTTCAAACCCTTTGGCGGGCGCACCGTGCCCATGATGGTGATGAGCCATCAGTACATGGTCTTTGACGAAGTGCCCGCCGTGCGCGATTGGGCGGCGCAGGCGGGCCACAAGCTGCCGCTGTTGCGCGATGTCGACAGCTCCTACTACCTCCGGCAGGAAAAGAACGGCTTCAACCTTGGGCCGTACGAACGGCCCTGCCGGGCGCATTGGGCAAGCCCCGATGATCCCATGCCCGAAGATTTCAGCTTTCAGCTTTACCCCGACGATCTGGAACGGCTGTCGTTCCAGATCGAGGATTCGATGGCGCGCGTGCCCGTGCTGGCCGAAGCAGGGCTGGCGCGCGTGATCAACGGCCCGATCCCCTATACCCCCGACGGCAACCCGCTGATCGGGCCGATGCCGGGGGTTCCCAACGCGTTCGAGGCCTGCGTCTTTACCTTCGGGATCGCGCAGGGCGGCGGGGCGGGCAAGGTGCTGGCCGAATGGGTGACGCAAGGGGCGACCGAGTGGGACATGTGGTCATGCGACCCGCGCCGCTTCACCGATTACACCGATCACGATTACTGCGTGCAAAAGGGGATGGAGGTCTATGGCCATGAATACGCCATGCACTTCCCCTGGCACCGCTGGCCGGCGGCCCCCGATCGAAAGCTTTCGCCGGTGCATGACCGGGTCAAGGCCCTGGGCGGGCAGATGGGGGCCTATGGCGGCTGGGAACGGGCCAACTGGTTCGCGCAACCCGGCGACGACACATCCGAGGCAGCCACCCAGACCTGGAACCGCGCCGGCCCATGGGAGGCGCGCATCCGCGAAGAATGCGAAGCGGTGCGCGATCATGTGGGGGTTCTGGATCTGCCCGGGTTCTCGCGGTTCCGCCTGACGGGCGATGGGGCTGGCGACTGGCTTTTGGGCAAGATCGCGGGTGGCCTGCCCAAGCCGGGGCGCTTGGGGCTGGCCTATTTCCCCGACACACGCGGGCGCATCGTGACCGAGATGTCGGTGGCCTGCCACGGCATCGACGACTACACGCTGATCACGGCGGCGGTCGCGCAATGGCATGATCACGAATGGCTGGCCCGCGATCTGGCGCCGGGCCTGTCCTTGGTCGACCAGACGCGCGCCTATTCCACGCTGATCGTCACCGGACCCAAGGCGCGCGATCTTTTGGCGGCGGTGGGCACCGACGCCGACCTGTTGCTGCCCTGGCTGACCCACCAGAGCGCGCATCTTGCCAACCGGCCCTGCTGGTTGGCCCGGGTGTCATTCGCGGGCGAATTGGGTTGGGAAGTTCACGCCGAAAACGATCATATTCCCGATATTTACGAGGCGATCCTGACGCATGGCGCCAAACCCTTCGGCATGTTTGCCCTCAACAGCCTGCGCATCGAAAAAGGCTATCGCGCCTGGAAGGGCGACCTGTCGACCGATTACAGCTTGCTGCAGGGCGGGCTTGAGCGGTTCATCCGCTTTGACAAGGCCGGCGATTTCACCGGCAAGGCGGCGCTTCTGGCCGAAAAACAGGCCGGCGTGACCAAGCGTTTCGTCACGCTGCGGGTGCAGGCCGGCGCGGCAGACGCGCCCTACATGTCGACGCTGTGGCACGACGGCAAGGTCGTGGGCGAAACCACGTCGGGGGCCTGGGGCTACCGCGTTGGCGGGTCGATTGCGCTGGGCATGCTGCGCGCGGATCTGGCCCAGCCCGGCACCACGCTGGAGGTCGATATTTTCGGCCAGCGCTGCCGCGCCGTGGTGCAGGACGATCGCCCGCTTTGGGACCCCGACAACACAAGGTTAAAGGCCTGAACCATGACCATCCCCCCCACCCATGCCCGTGCGGTCATCATCGGCGGCGGCGTCTCGGGCTGTTCGGTTGCCTACCATCTGGCCCAGCTGGGCTGGAAAGACATCGTGCTGTTGGAACGCAAACAGCTGACCTGTGGCACCACCTGGCATGCTGCGGGGCTGGTCGGCCAGTTGCGTGGCAGCCAGAACATGACCCGGCTCGCGAAATATTCAGCCGATCTGTACAAGCGGCTCGAGGCCGAAACCGGCGTGGCCACGGGCATGCGGCAAGTGGGGTCGATCTCGCTGGGCTTGACCGCCGACCGGCGCGAGGAATTGCTGCGCCAGGCAACCGTGGCGCGCACCTTTGGCGTCGAGGTGCATGAAATCACCACCGCCGAGGTCCATGCCATGTACCCGCATGTGGAAATCGGCGATGTCACCTGTGCGCTGCATCTGCCGGGTGACGGGCAATGCGACCCGGCCAATATCGCGATGGCGCTGGCCAAGGGCGCCCGCATGGGCGGGGCGCAGATCATCGAGGGCGTCAAGGTCACGCGCGTTCTGAACGACGGCGTTCGCGTGACCGGCGTGGCCTGGGACAATGGCACCGAACAGGGCCAGATCGCCGCCGACATCGTGGTCAATTGCGGTGGCATGTGGGGCCGCGACCTGGCGGCCCAATCGGGTGTCACGCTGCCGCTGCATGCCTGCGAGCACTTTTACCTTGTCACGGAACCCATTGAAGGGCTTGGTCATTTGCCGGTTCTGCGGGTGCCCGACGAATGCGCCTATTACAAATCGGACGCCGGCAAGATGATGCTGGGGGCTTTTGAGCCCAAGGCCAAGCCATGGGGGATGGGCGGCATCCCGGAGGATTTCTGTTTCGACGCGCTGCCCGAGGATTTCGAGCATTTCGAGCCGATCCTGGAAATGGCGACCAAGCGCATGCCGATGTTCCAGACCGCCGGCATCCACACCTTTTTCAACGGCCCGGAAAGCTTTACGCCCGACGATCGCTACTACCTGGGCGAAGCGCCCGAGTTGAAAGGCTATTGGATCGCGGCTGGCTACAATTCCATCGGCATCGTGTCCTCTGGCGGGGCCGGCATGGCGCTGGCCCAGTGGATGGAGGATGGCACCCCGCCCTTCGATCTGTGGGAGGTGGATATCCGCCGCGCCCAGCCGTTCCAGCGCAACCGCCGCTACCTGAAGGACCGCGTGACCGAGACCTTGGGGCTGCTCTATGCCGATCACTGGCCCTATCGTCAGGCGGAAACCGCCCGCGGCGTGCGGCGCAGCCCGATCCACGAGCATCTGAAAGCCGCCGGCGCGGTCTTTGGCGAGGTGGCCGGATGGGAACGGGCCAACTGGTTTGCCGACCCCGGCCAGGCGCGGGAATACCGCTATGGCTGGGGGCGCCAGAACTGGTTCGACAACCAGCGCGCCGAACATCTGGCGGTGCGCGGGGGTGTGGGGCTGTTCGACATGACATCCTTTGGCAAGATCCGCGTCGAAGGGCGGGCGGCGTGTGCCTTTTTGAACCGGCTGTGCGCCAACCAGATCGATGTTGCGCTTGGTCGGGTGGTCTACACCCAGATGCTCAACGACCGCGGCGGCATCGAAAGCGATCTGACCGTCACGCGGTTGTCGGAAACGGCATTTTTGCTGGTGGTGCCGGGGGCCACGCTGCAACGTGATCTGGCATGGCTGCGCCGCCATCAGGGCGATCAGGCGGTTGCCATCGTCGATGTGACCGCCGCCGAGGCGGTGTTTTGCGTCATGGGCCCCAAGGCGCGCGATCTGATGTCCGCGGTCAGCCCCGACGACCTGAGCCATGCGGGCTTTGGCTATGGCACCGCACGCACGATCGAGATCGGCTATGGCGTGGCACGCGCGCACCGCATTTCCTATGTCGGGGAACTGGGCTGGGAATTGTACGTGTCGACCGATATGGCGGCCCATGTCTTTGAAACGCTGCGCGATGCCGGGGCCGATCATGGGCTGAAGCTGTGCGGTCTGCACACGCTCGACAGTTGCCGGATCGAAAAGGCCTATCGCCACTTCGGCCATGACATCACCGACGAAGACCATGTGCTGGAGGCGGGACTGGGCTTTGCCGTCAAGCCCGCCAAGGGTGATTTCATCGGCCGTGACGCGGTGTTGCGCAAGCAAGATCAGGGGCTGGGGCGCATGATGCTGCAATTCCAGTTGGAAAACCCCGAACCGCTTTTGTTTCACAACGAAGCGATCTTGCGCGATGGGCAAATCGTGGGGCCCGTCACAAGTGCCAATTACGGCCACGCCTTGGGCGGGGCGATCGGCATGGGCTATGTGCCCTGCCCCGGCGAAACCGCGCAGGCGGTGCTTGCCTCGCAGTACGAAATCGAAGTGGCCGGGGTCCGGCACAAGGCGCGTGCCAGCCTGACCCCCCTTTATGACCCCAAAGCCGAACGGGTGCGGATGTGACCATGATACCGGAAAGCCAAATGGCAGCGATCAACGAGCCAGAGATCGGCGAAACCTGCGAACCCGCCCGCGCCCGGCGCGCCGGCGGGCGGGCCGCCCGCGTGGCGCTGCGCGCGGCACCCCTGTCCGAAGATATGCGCCCGGTCCGCCCCGGCATGGCCGGTGGGCAGTATCGCCCGATCAGCGATGCCGGCGTGCAGAAAATCCACCAAAGCGCGCTTGAGGCGCTCGAGGTGATCGGCCTGGCCGACGCCCCCAAATCAGGGGTCGAGATCCTGACCGGGGCGGGCGCAATCCAGGGCGATGATGGGCGCATCCGCTTTCCGCGCGCGCTGGTCGAAGACATGCTGGCGGTGGCGGCGCGCAACATCACGCTTCATGCCCGCGACCCCAAGCATGACATGCACCTGTCGGGCACCAACGTGCATTTCGGCACCGCCGGTGCGGCGGTTCACATCGTCGATCCGGTGACGCATGACTACCGCGAATCCACCGCGCAGGATCTGTATGATGGGGCGCGGCTTGTCGACAATCTGGACAACATCCATTTCTACCAGCGCACGATGGTCTGCCGCGATGTGAAGGACAATCGCGAGATGGATCTGAACACGCTGTATGCCTGTCTGGCGGGCACCAAGAAACACGTCGGCACCTCGTTCAGCGACCCGGCCCATGTGGCCGATTGCTTCGAGATGCTGCACATGGTGGCCGGCGGCGAAGACAAATGGCTGGAGCGACCCTTTGTCAGCAATTCCAACTGTTTCGTCGTGCCCCCGATGAAGTTCGCCGAAGAAAGCTGCATCACGATGGAGGATTGCATCCGCCGCGGGATGCCGATGCTGCTGCTGTCGGCCGGTCAGGCCGGCGCAACCGCCCCTGCCCCCATTGCCCTGGCCATCGTGCAGGCGGTGGCCGAATGTCTGGCGGGCGTCGTCTATGTGAACGCGATCAAGAAAGGTGCGCCCGCGATTTTTGGCACCTGGCCCTTCGTCAGCGATCTGCGCACCGGCGCCATGTCGGGCGGGTCGGCCGAACAAGCGCTGTTGACGGCGGGCTGTGCGCAGATGCACCGCTTCTACGATCTGCCCGGCGGGGCCGCGTCGGGGATTTCCGACAGCAAGCTGCCCGACATGCAGGCGGGTTGGGAACAAGGCATCACCAACGCGCTGGCCGGGTTGTCGGGGTTGAACATGTGCTATGAGGCGGTCGGCATGCACGCCTCGCTTCTGGGGTTCTGCCTGGAAAGCCTGATCCTGGGCGATGACTTGCTGGGCCAGGCGATGCGCCTTGTGCGGGGTATCGATGTGACCGAAGACAGCACGTCGATCGATGCGATGAAACAGGTCTGCCTTGGGGGCCCGGGCCATTACCTGGGCACCGATCAGACCTTGGGGCTGATGCAGACGGAATACGTCTATCCCAAGGTCGGCAACCGCATGAGCCCCAAGGAATGGGTCGAAGCGGGCCAACCGCTGCTGCTGGACACCGCCATCCGCCGCAAGAACGAGATCCTGGCCAAGGCCGGCTGTCAGGTGTCGCCCGAGATCGACACGGCGATCCGCGCGCGCTTCAACATCTATTTCCAGTAAGCACGGATGTTGCACCGCCTGTCACAGCATTACGTCGGGGGCGCGTGGTGTGCGCCCTTGGGCCACGACCATGTGGCGGTCGAAAACCCGGCAACGGGCGCAAGCATTGGCCAATTAGCCTTGGGCGACACATCGGATGCCGACCGCGCGGTGATGGCCGCGCGCGCCGCGTTCGATGGGTTTTCCGCCTGGCCTGTCGCGGACCGGATTGCCCTGCTCGAGGCGATTTTGGCGCGCTACACGGCCCGCTACGACGAGATCGCCCAAGCCATGTCGACCGAGATGGGGGCCCCCATCACGGCTGCGCGCGATGCACAGGCTTGGGCCGGTCAGATCCATCTGCAAACCACGATCCAGGCCGCGCGCGATTTTCCTTGGGAAGAACAGCGCGCCACCACCCGGCTGATCCGTGAAGCCATCGGCGTTTGCGCTTTGATCACGCCGTGGAACTGGCCGATGAACCAGATCGTGTGCAAGGTGGCCCCTGCGCTTGCGGCGGGATGCACCATGGTGCTGAAACCCTCGGAACTGGCGCCGCTGTCGGCGCTTTTGTTCGCCGAGCTTTGCGATGAGGCGGGCGTGCCCAAGGGGGTGTTCAACCTTGTCAACGGCACGGGCGTGCAGGTTGGCGCAGCGCTGGCCGCCCACCCCGAGGTCGACATGGTGTCGTTCACCGGATCAACGCGGGCCGGTGTGGCCGTGGCGCTGGGCGCCGCCCCCACCGTCAAGCGCGTGGCCCAAGAACTGGGCGGCAAATCGGCCAATATCATCTTGCCCGATGCCGATCTGGCTGCCGCGGTGCAGGCCGGCACCCTGGCCTGTTTTGGCAACACCGGTCAAAGCTGCGATGCGCCCACGCGGATGTTCGTGCCGAAGGACCGCATGGCCGAAGCGTTGCGGGCCGCCTGTGCCGCGGCCGACAGCGTGATCGCGGGCGATCCCAGCGATCCGCGCGTGACCATAGGGCCGCTGATCTCGCAGGCGCAATTCGACAAGGTTCAAGCCCTGATCGCGGCTGGCATCCGCGAAGGTGCGCACCTGGTCGCGGGTGGCCTTGGTCGACCGGCGGGTCTGACCACGGGCTGGTTCGTGCGCCCCACGGTCTTTGGCGATGTCACGCCGCAGATGACCATCGCGCGCGAAGAAATCTTTGGCCCCGTCCTGTCGATCCTGGGATACGACAGCGTGGATCACGCGATCGCAATGGCCAACGACACGGTCTATGGGCTGGCCGCT